>NZ_JARJMT020000109.1 GCF_029335975.1 Tepidimonas sp. | reverse complement strand
GAACCGGCGCTGCTTTCGGTCATTGCCCAACTGGAGCAGGACCACATGAAGGGCGAGTCGCAGGTGCGCGATTTGCAACACCGCCTGCTGGCCTGGGAATGGCTAGGCGACAGCCGACAGGCCGATTTTGTCGAGGCCTGCGAGCGTTACGTCGGGTTCTATCTGGAGCATATGCGGCTGGAGGAGCAAGAGATCTTGCCCGCGGCTCAACGCGTGCTCGACGAAGCCGACTGGCAGGCGCTGGACGAGGCGTTCGAGGCCAACCGCGACCCGTTGACGGGCCGTTATGCACCCGATCCGGCCTATGAGCGGCTGTTTCGCCGCATTCTGGAAGTGGCCCCGGCGCCCATCGGCCTCGGGGCGTGATGTCACAAGCCCAAGGCGGCCAGCCAGTCGTCGAAGGCGTTGAGCAGCCGCGCCGCCTGTGCGGGGGTGGTGGCCGGTGAGCACAGCATCATGCCGTGAAAAGGCGTCAGCAGCACACCGCGGTTGAGCAAAAACAAGTGCAGGCTCGCTTCGAGCGCCGGCTGGGCGTGTTGGCGCACCTCATCGGCGTTGCGTGGTGTCTGGGGCATGAACTGCAGTTCGAGCCGGGCCCCTAGCCGTGTCACCGTCCAGGGCAGGCCATGGGCGCGCAAGCGCTGGGTCAAGCCCGCTTCCAGCGCATCGGCGATATGGTTCATGCTGGCGTAACTGGATGGTGTGTGCAGATGTTGCACAGCGGCATCCAGCGCGGCCATGGCCAAGGCGTTGGCGGTGAGTGTGGTGCCAATGCCACTGTGTCCCTCGGGCGCGGCCTGTTTGACCGCTTGCATGCGGGCGGCCAGATCGGCGGTCACGCCGTACAGTGCGCAGGGCACGCCCCCGGCCACGGCCTTGCCGGCCACCCAGGCATCCGGTGCCAAGCCATACGTCCGTGCATAGCCGCCGACACCGCTGGATAGGGTGTGGGTTTCGTCCAGGATCAGCAAGGTGCCATGGCGGCGGCACAGCGCCTGCGCCGCCGACCAGAAGCCGGCTGCGGGCGGCACCAGGCCAAAGTTGGTCAGCGCGGGCTCGGCCAATAGGGCAGCCACCTGTCCATCGGCCAGGGCGCGTTCCAGCGCGGTCAAATCGTTGAAGGGGATGACGCGGGTGAAATGGGGGTGGTCGTGTACCGCACCGAGCACCGAGGGTCGGCGCACCGTGCCGCCGGTCACGGGGTCGCGGTCCACCAGCGTTTCGTCCACCGCGCCGTGGTAGCAGCCGTCGAACACCAACAACTGTGGCCGCCCCGTGACCGCCCGTGCCCAGCGCAGCATAAAGCGGTTGGCGTCGCTGGCGCTCAGAGCAAATTGCCAGAATGGCAAACCAAAGCATCGCGCAAGCCGTTCACCCACGTCTGCTGTCGCTTCGGTGGGCAGCATGCAGGTCAGCCCGTTGGCTGCCTGCTCGGCCAGGGCGCGCGCCACCGGGGCCGGGGAGTGGCCGAACATCGCCCCGGTGTCGCCCAGACAAAAATCTGCATAGCCATGACCGTCGGCGCATGTGAGTTCCGCCCCTTGGGCGTTGCGCACGAACAGCGTCACCGGGTTGGGCCAGTCGCGCATCCAATGCAGCGGCACGCCAAACAAAAAGTGTGCTGCGCTGCGCTCGGCCAACAGGCGCGAGCTGGGGTGTTCGGCCAGAAAGCGTTTGCGCTCGGCGGCTTGCAGTGCGGCCAGACGGTCGGCGGATACGGCGGTGGAGGAGGAGGGCATTCGGGTGTCGCGCATGGTGTGACAGGATAAAAACGCCCGCGTCACAATGCAGGGCCATGTCTTGCCTCGAACAGGGATCCGCTGGCCCGGTGCCACGGCGCCGGGGGTGGGTGCTCACGCTGTGGCTGTCGCTGGGGGCGGCGGTGTCCCTGGGCATCACCCGTTTTGCCTATGGGCTGCTGCTGCCGCCGATGCGCGCGGACCTGGGCTGGAGCTATCTGCTTGCCGGCGCCATGAATATGGCCAATGCGGTGGGCTATTTGGTCGGGGCACTCACCGTGCCGGTGCTGATGCGCCGATACAGTCCGGCTGCCGTGCTGCTGGGCGGTACGATGCTGGCGGCTCTCTTCATGGCGGCAGGGGGTTTTCTAAGGGTCGGGTGACGGACCTGGCGGCTTGGGAGCGGGGATGGTGGTTTTCGTCGGCGGCGTTGTGGCTGGGGGCGATATTTGCCCGGCGCCGGCGCACCTTATAAAAAAGCGGGCTTTGCACGCAAAGCCCGTCCCAAGAAGCGTTTTGGAGAGATTGGGCGGCTTCATGCCGCCTCGGCTTGGAAACCCGAGATCAGAAGTCGTGGCGCACGCCAAAGGCCACCAAGCGCTCGTCTTTGGTCTTGGTGCCGACGTTGTTCTTGACCGTCACGTCGCGATAACCGGCGTACAGGCGTGTGCGCTTAGAAAGGCTGTACGTCGCACCCAGTCCAAAGCCGTTGGCCTTGCCGTTCTTCGCGCCTTTCGCCGAATCTTTGGTCTTGCTGTAGGCATAGCCAGCCGAGAAGGCCCACGCTCCGAACGGCACCGTCACGCCCAGCGAGTACTCTTCATCGTCCCCGTTGGTGGCATTGCCGTTGCGTTGGTTGTACGAACCCGACACGGAGAAGCTGCCAAAGTCGTACATGGCCGCCAGCACGGTGTACTTGTCAGCTTTGTCTTTTTCGTTTTGGTGGCCTAGGGCGACTTCGAATTCCTTTTGCTTGTAGCCGGCTTTGATCGCATACTTGTCTTGCGATACGCCGGCTTTTTCGTCCAGCGAAAAGTCGATACCCGCGTAGAAGCCACCCATGTTGGGGCTGTAGTAGCTGATCTTGTTGTCAAAGCGCGAGGCGTAGTCGCCGCCCGACTTGAACACACCGTTGCTCGAAGCGGTGAAAGCCGAGTCGAACACATTGCGGCTCTGACCCAGGGCGCGCACATCGTCGTACACCGTGGTGCTGCGGCCGAGTTTGACTTCACCAAAGCCGCCCATCAGCGACAGGCTGGACTCGCCCTTGAAGTATGGATCTTGGGTAGTACCGGTGTCGGCGTTGAAGCGGTTTTCCAACTTGAAGGCTGCCTTCAGGCCACCGCCCAAATCCTCGGTGCCGCGCAGGCCCCAGCGCGAGGTGGTCAGACCCCCATCGCCACCCTGGAACATCTGGGTGGTGGAGGTGTTGTTAACCTTGTCCTTGAGGTTGCCCACCGACAGGTCCACGCGACCGTAGAGCGTCACATTGGATTGGGCCAGGGCGGCTCCAGTGGCCATCAGGGCCGCCAAGGCAATCAGGGATTTCTTCATCTTCGGATTTCCTAAGGTTGAACCAGAAAGCAGCAACCTCCCAGGAGAGGCCGCGACCGGGGATAGATGGCTCGGGAGGCCGAACCACACCATCTATATTAGCAACGAAGGATGACGACAGCGTGAAGTCAATTCGGGATGATGCGGTTGTTGTGACTTTGCAACACTGTCCCGGCCGGGCCCGCGCAGTGACGCCAGAAGGCTTCAGCGACAGCCGGGCAGCGGATAGCGGCCCGGGAAGACCTCGCGGTAGGTGCGGCCCGTTTCACCGTCGAACGGCAGTTCACCCCGGCAGCGAGCGGCTTCGAGTTCGGCTTTCACTTCGTCACGGGAGCGGCCTTCGGAGTTGGCAGCGTTGCGGGTGGCGCGCACCACCTGTGCCCCATCTGGCGCGACCATGTCGATGGCTGAAAATTCACCGGATGCGACGGGGAAGCTGGCGGCCGAAGCGGCGGCGGTGGCAGCCAGCAGCGACGTGGCGATCAGGGTACGCACAGCAAAGCGGTTCATGGTGGTTCCTTTCGTTTGGATAGAGGAGAACTTGATGGAGAGGGCCATCGATGCAGCCCGTAGAGCAGACTGTACTAATGAAGTAATCGAAAATAAACAACGCTTTTAGCAATCTGTCGTTGCTTTTTAAGAAACAATCATCGACAATCTTGGCCATGGATCGCCTACAGTGCCTTCGTGTTTTTCAAGCGGTGGTCGATGCCGGCGGTTTTGCCGCCGCGGCGCGCACCCTGGATCTGTCGGCAGCCAGTGTGACGCGCATGGTGGCCGACCTGGAGGCGCAGCTGGGCGTGCGGCTGCTGCAACGAACGACGCGGCGCGTGGCGCTGACCGACGAGGGAGCGGCCTATCTAGAGCGGGTGCGGCGCATCCTGGCCGATTTGGATGAAGCCGACGCCCTGGTGAGTCAGCGCAGCCAGACGGTGTCGGGTGTGCTGCGTGTGTTGGCCACGCCGGTATTGGCCAGCGTGCTGGTGGCCCCGATCGTGCCACGGCTGACGGCGCGCCATGCGGCTTTGCGTGTCGAGGTGGATGTCGAAAGCTACGCCGTGCCTTCGGTGGAAGAACACGACGTGGCGCTGTTTGCCGTGGAAGGCAACATCGACACGGGTCTGATTGCACGCCGCATCGCCAGCGGGGTCAGCGCACTGGTGGCCGCCCCGGCTTATCTGCAACGCAGCGCAACACCGAGCCGACCAGAGGATTTGCGGTATCACCAATGTTTGCGCTATCGCCCAGCAGGGCAGCCCACCCAGGCCTGGACGCTCTGGCGGCAGGACCAACCGGACGCCGTCAGCCGGGTGGTGGTTGAACCTGTTGCTTGCAGCAACCATGTCGAAGCACTGCTGCGCATGGCGCTGGACGGGGGCGGGATTCTTGCCGTATCGCTGGACCTGGTGGCGCAGCGGCTGGCCAGCGGTGAGCTGGTGCGCGTGCTCGATGGCTGGGTCACGGCGCAGTGGTCCTTGTACGCCGCCTTGCCCAGTCGGCGCCATTTGCCCGCCCGAACGCAGGCTTTTCTGGATGAGCTCGCCCTCCAGTCAGCCGCGCTGCTGCAGCAGGATCGGTAGCGGCATTCCTGCCCCGATGCGGGATTTCTAGCGGAGGGTGCCAAATGACCTGGCTGTTGGCCGGTTCAAAGAAAAGTCTTCAAAGAAATGTCATGCGCGCGCGCGACCATCGCCGCCGTCCGAATCGCAGATCCGCCGCTTTTCTAACCGAGTCCTTTCCATGAGTACATTCGCAGTCGGTCGCTCCCTTGCGCGCAGGTCAGCCGGTGTCCTGTCCGGATGGATGGTTGCACTGTTGGCATCGGCAGCCACTCCCAGCCACACGGGCTACTTCGAGCGCATCGCCATCTTCGAGACGTTTCGAAATGGGTCCGAGCAGGGGGTCGCGCGATCCTCAGCCGAGATCGTTGCCGCCAGCGATGACGGGCGCTGGCTGATCTACACCGATTCCCCCCGTCGCGCGGTGGGTGTCGTGGACTTGCGCGATCCTGCGCGCCCGCGCCCCGCTGGCATCATCGAAATGCCCGGTGAGCCCACCTCGGTGGCCGTTCACGGCCGTCATGCTTGGGTGGTGGTGGATCAGACGGTTGAGCATCATCAGCCGCAAGGCTTGTTGCTGGTGGTCGATTGGCGTGCCCGCAAGGTGGTCGATCGCTGCAACCTGTACGGACAGCCGGACGCCATTGCTTGGGATCCGAAGCGGCGTCACGCAGTGATCGTGATCGAAAATGAACGTGACGAAAAAATCGACAAAGGGGCGCTGCCACAATACCCACCCGGTAACCTGACCATCGTGCCGGTCCGTCCCGGGGGATTGCCGGACTGCACCCGCATGCATCCCGTTGGACTGACAGGCTTGGCGGATGTCGCCCCCAGCGATCCCGAGCCTGAATTCGTTCATGTCAATCGCCAAGGGCTCGCGGTGGTGAGCCTGCAAGAGAACAACCACCTGGCCCTGGTGGATGTGCGGCGCCGCGCCGTCGTTCAGCACTTCAGCGCGGGAGTCGCCGATGTGCAAGCGGTCGATGGCAAGACCGATGGTCAAATCAGCCTCGCCGATACGCTTAGCCGCATCCCGCGCGAGCCTGACGCCGTGGTGTGGTTGGACGACAACCGCTTTGTGACGGCCAACGAGGGGGATTGGCGCGGTGGTTCGCGCGGGGTCACCATGTTCGACCGCCAAGGTCGCATTCTGTGGGACAGCGGCGCGGTGCTGGATCACATGGCGGTGCGTTTGGGACACTACCCCGAGAAGCGCTCGCGTGCCAAGGGGGTAGAGCCCGAGGGCTTGGCCGTTGGAACCTTTGGCAAACAGCGATTGTTTTTCGTGGGCTTGGAGCGCGCGGGCTTGGTGGCTGTCTGGCGCGACGAAGGACCGCGGCGCGATCCAACCTTTGTGCAAATGCTACCCACGCTGCAGGGCCCAGAGGGTTTGTTGGCGCTGCCTCAGCGGGGACTGCTGGTGGTCGCCAGCGAAGTCGACAAGGGACACCGGGCCGGATTGTCCATTTATCGCTGGGTGCCGACAACGGCGAACGTCGTCCCCCGCTACCCCATGATCGTGTCGAGCGATGACGAGCGTGGGCTGCCCATCGGCTGGGGAGCGTTATCGGGTCTGACGGCTGATCCGACCCAGCCGGCGCGCCTGTGGGCCGTGTCGGACAGTTTCTTTTCTCACACCCATCTGTACGAAATCGACGCGACACGACATCCGGCACGCATCATCCGCCGCCTGACCGTCACGCGCGACGGCCAAGCGGTGGGTTATGACGCAGAGGGCATCGCCCGCCGGGCACAGGGCGGTTTCTGGATGGCATCCGAAGGCAATCCCGATGCCAAAGACACCCCGAGGCCCAACTTGCTGGTGCGCTTGGACGACGAGGGCCGCGTCATGCAAGAGGTGCCGCTGCCCGAGGTCTGGCAACGTCAGGCGACACGGTTTGGCTTGGAGGGTGTGGCGGTGACCGGCCGCGGTGATGACGAACGGGTCTGGGCCATCGTGCAGCGTGAGTGGAAGGACGACCCCCCTGGCCATGTGAAACTGCTGCAATATCACCCAGCCACTGGCCGCTGGGGGGCGTGGAGGGTGCCACTGAGCCAGCCACGCCGACAGGGTGCATGGGTAGGCATGTCAGAGATCGTCGCCGAGGATGAGCAGACCTTTGTGCTCATCGAGCGCGACAACCAGTACGGGCCGGATGCCCTCAAACAGCTGGTGCGGGTATCCGTGCGCGGGGTCGCGCCGGCCGAGCCGGGGGCAGCGTCGATGCCGGTGCTGGCCAAGACAGTGGTGCGAGAAGTAACGCACGAGCTGGCGCGGCTCGGTGGCGGGATGGTGCCTGACAAACTCGAGGGGCTGGCACGAGATATATCCGGTCATTGGTATGCCGTGACCGACAACGATGGCGTCGATGGAAGCAACGGCGAGACTTTGCTGTTGCGCTGGCCAAGCCTTGACGCTGCCCCACGCTGAAGCGATCGCTGGGGCCGGTGGTCCTCGGCCCATCGCCGACAGTGGCCCCGAGCTGCCATAAGCTTGTCTTGTACGGTGGAGGCCGTTTCGTCTCAACGCCGTGCGAGTGTTTATGCCGACCCGATTGCTGCAAGCCGATGCCCTGCTCGGGCGCGAAAACTACTACGAATACACCACACAGCGCCCGCCCGCCTTGCCACCGCTACAGGGCAATGTGCGCGCGGATGTGGTGGTCGTGGGTGCCGGCTTGGCCGGCTTGAGCGTTGCACTCGAATTGGCCGAGCGCGGTCGCCGTGTGGTGGTGTTGGAGGCTGGCCGCATCGGAGCCAGCGCCAGTGGCCGCAACGGCGGCCAGGCGATCGTCGGATATGCCAGCGGAATGGGGCCGTTGGAGCGTCAGCTCGGCCGTGCGCTGGCGCGTCAGGCGTGGCTGTGGTCGTTGGAGGGTGTAAACCTCATCGAGCAACGCATCCAGCGCTACGGCATCGATTGCGACTGGCGGCGCGGCTATGTGTACGTGGCCGATCGACCGCGCAAGGCGCGTCAGTTGCGTGCAGAGATGGACCAGTTGGCGCGCGACTACGACTTCTCCACCGAGTGGGCCGAAGGCGCAGCATTGCGTGCCTGGGTGGACAGTCCGCGTTATGTCGCTGCGGCGCACGAGCGCGTGTCTGGCCATCTGCACCCGCTTAAATACACCGTGGGGTTGGCGCAGGCGGCCATCCAATCTGGGGCTGTGCTGTATGAAAACAGTGCCGTGCGTCAGCTGCAGCACGCATCGTCTGGCGTGAGCGCCGTCACGGATCGGGGCGAGGTGCGGGCAGACATTGCCGTGGTGGCGGGCAACTGCCTATTGCCGGAATGGGGCCCTGGCGTGCTGCCCTCGATCCATGCTCGCGTGATGCCGGTGGGCACCTACATCGTCGCTACCGAACCGCTGCCGCCACACCGCGCCGCTGCGCTGATCCCGAGTGGCGCGGCGGTGAGCGACAACAACGTCGTGTTGGACTATTTCCGCCTCAGCGCCGACCATCGGCTGCTGTTCGGCGGCCGCGTCAGCTACACGACGAAGACGCCGATGCGGCTGCGCGAGACGATGCGGCGACGCATGCAAGCGGTCTTTCCTCAGCTGCAGGACGTGCGGCTGACGCATTTGTGGGGCGGATTCGTCGATATCACGATGGACCGCGCCCCAGACTTCGGTCGCGTGGGCAACCGCATCTATTACCTGCAGGGCTTTAGCGGCCATGGACTCGCGCTCACCGGCCTGGCCGGCCGCGTGGTGGCCGAGGCGGTGTGCGCGCAAACCGAGCGCTGGGATGTGTATGCCCGGCTGCGGCACTGGTCTTTCCCTGGTGGGCGGTGGCTGCGCACGCCGCTGCTGGCGCTGGGCATGGCGTGGCACCGCTTGAAAGATTGGGTTTGATTTGGGTGGCCACAAAGGCCAGAAGGCTTTTTGTCATATTCCTGACACGCGCCCTACGAATGATCCGCGTGGTCGATCTTGCGCTGCCCCGGATCCGGAATCGGTATGGACACGCAAGCTTGATTTTCAATGATATCTCTCAGGAGCGTCGTATATGCGTCGTGTATTTCTGCACACCCTGGTGGCCGCGGCTGCCTTGCTGACATTTGGCGCACAAGCCATGGACCCACGTTTCAAAGACAGCAATGGTGACCTGGTGGCCG
Source organism: Tepidimonas sp. (assembly GCF_029335975.1). Taxonomy (GTDB): domain Bacteria; phylum Pseudomonadota; class Gammaproteobacteria; order Burkholderiales; family Burkholderiaceae_C; genus Tepidimonas. The sequence goes on along the minus strand of NZ_JARJMT020000109.1, from coordinate 16,499 downwards.
ATGCACCCACCGACCCAAAGGAGTGGGTAGATCCGTCAGTGCTCGTGTTTGCTTATACCCCGGTGGAAGATCCGTCGGTCTATGCGAAGGTGTGGGATGGTTTCATCCAGCATCTGTCGAAAGTCACGGGCAAGCGGGTGCAATTCTTCCCGGTGCAGAGCAATGCTGCGCAGATTGAGGCGATGCGAGCGGGCCGCCTGCATGTCGCGGGCTTCAACACGGGATCGACCCCGTTGGCGGTGAACTGTGCTGGCTTTGTGCCATTCGCGATGATGGCCAGCAAGGACGATGCCTACGGCTACGAGATGGAAATCATCACCTATCCTGGCAGCGGGATCGAAAAAATCGAGGATATCCGCGGCAAAAAGATGGCTTTTACATCCGAAACCTCGAACTCGGGATTCAAGGCGCCCTCTGCATTACTGCGCGACCAGTTCAAAATGGAAGCGGGTAAAGATTATACACCCGTTTTTAGTGGCAAGCATGATAATTCAATTTTGGGGGTCGCCAACAAAGACTATCCCGCTGCGGCCATCGCCAATTCGGTGAAAAAGCGCATGGAAGCGCGTGGCGTCGTGAAGCCAGACGCCACCAAGGTCATCTACAAGTCACAAACCTTCCCGACCACTGCTTACGGTTATGTGTATAACCTGAAGCCAGAGCTGGCCACCAAGGTGAAGGAAGCGTTTTTCTCGTTTCCCTGGGAAGGTTCAGAATTGGCCAAAGAATTCAATAAATCCGAGCCGCCCCAGGAAAAATTCATCCCCATTTCTTATAAGGAGGCCTGGCAAGTGGTTCGAGAGATCGACCGTGCCATGAATGTCAGCTATGCATGCAAATAATGTGCGTGCCGAGGATTCCTCGGCCTTGTTGCAGCTGCGCGACTTGACCAAGCGTTATCCGACGGGTGATCTGGCCCTGAATAACATAAACCTGTCTGTGCATGCGGGTGAGGTGTTGGGCCTGATCGGCCCCTCGGGGGCAGGCAAATCCACGCTGATCCGCTGTGTCAACCGGCTGGTTGAGCCCACCAGCGGATCCGTGTTGTTCGCCGGCACCGACATGCGGTCATTGGGAAGAGGTCGTTTGCGTGCGGAGCGTCGACGCATTGGGATGATTTTCCAAGAATACGCATTGGTCGAGCGGCTGACCGTGATGGAAAATCTGCTCAGCGGCCGACTGGGCCATGTGGGTTTTTGGAGCAGTTGGTTTCGTCGTTTCCCATCGCAAGACATCGCCCGCGCATACGAGTTGCTGGACCGCGTGGGACTGTCTGGGATGGAAAACAAGCGTGCCGATGCGCTGTCTGGCGGGCAGCGTCAGCGTGTCGGCATCGCCCGAGCCCTGATGCAAGATCCGCAGTTGCTTTTGGTGGACGAGCCCACGGCCAGTCTCGATCCGAAAACATCCCGGCAAATCATGCGTTTGATCATGGATTTGTGTCGCGAGCGCGGGCTGGCGGCGATCGTCAATATCCATGACGTCGTGTTGGCAACGGAGTTTTTGCCTCGCATCGTGGGTTTGCGGGCTGGCCAAATCGTTTTCGATGGGCCGGCGGCCCATGTCGATCAAGACACGTTGACACGTATCTACGGAGATGAGGACTGGAGCGCGATCACCAAGCGCTTGCAGCCAGGGCGCGTCGAGCGAGAGCATGCCACGGACTTCGAAGCCGAGGTGGAGGCAGCATGACGGCGCATGTTCAGCCATGGCCCAGCGTTTGGAAGAAGCCGCCCTTGATAGAGGATGCCCGCTGGCGTTGGTTTTTATGGTTGTCTGCTGCCGTTTACCTGATAGTCGGGGTGGCGTCGCTGCAGATCGATTGGATGCGTGTCATCGAGGGTCTGGAGCGAGGCGGACGTTTCATTGCGGCATTTCTGCAACCGGACTTTACCTCGCGCTGGGACGACATCCGTCGGGGATTTGTCGAGAGTTTGACCATGACGGTCACCTCCACGGCGCTGGGCGTGGCACTGTCGGTCCCGGTGGCGATCGGGGCGGCGCGCAATCTGGCGCCCACCTGGATATACCTGTTTTGCCGCGGTTTCATCGCCGTGTCGCGCACGCTAAACGAAATCATCGTGGCTATCTTTCTGGTAGCGATGTTTGGGTTCGGGCCGTTTGCGGGCTTTTTGACGCTGACTTTCGCCACCATCGGTTTCATCGCCAAACTGTTGGCGGAAGATATCGAGGAGATCGACGCAGACCAGATCGATGCATTGCGTTCTGCCGGGTCCAGCTTCGTTCAGATGTTGGATTTCGGGGTCTTGTCACAGGTGCTGCCCCGCCTCGTGGGTTTGTCACTGTATCGTTTGGACATCAACTTTCGCGAATCGGCGGTCATCGGCATCGTCGGCGCTGGCGGGGTCGGCGACACCTTGAACACCGCCATGGACCGGTATGAATACAGCTCTGCGGCGGCGATTATCCTCGTCATCATTGCAATCGTGATGGTGGCAGAGTATACATCCAGCTACTTGCGCAAACACATACAATGAATAAACTTTCCAATACCGCGGTCTGGCGCAAGCGCACGCCGGCTTACGAATTGGCTATTTTTGGTCTGTGGGTGTTAACCCTGGCGTTCATCTCTTGGTGTTTTCAGGTGATGACGTCGAACACCATCTGGGCGTTTGTCGCGGATGCTCCGCGCCAAGCGGCCGACATTTCCAGTCGCATGCTCCCGCCAGATTGGTCTTTTACCCAGGAATTGCTGTGGCCGCTGTGGGAGACCATCAACATGGCCACCCTGGGCACGCTTTTGGGTGTCGTCATCGCCACCCCGGTGGCCTTTCTGGCGGCGCGCAACACGACACCCAGCGCGCAGCTCATCCGGCCTTTGGCGCTGCTGGTCATCGTCTCGTCACGGTCGATCAATTCCCTGATCTGGGCCTTGCTCTTGGTGGCTATCCTGGGGCCTGGCCCGCTGGCCGGTGTGTTCGCGATCGCATTGCGCTCGATTGGCTTCATTGGCAAGTTGTTGTACGAAGCCATCGAAGAAATCGATCCCAAACCCGTGGAGGCGATCGAGGCCGCTGGCGCCACCGGGGTTCAGGTAATGGCCTGGGGTATCGTGCCACAGGTGGCGCCCACGTTGGCGGGCGTGACCGTGTTTCGCTGGGACATCAATATCCGGGAATCCACGGTCTTGGGTTTGGTCGGTGCTGGTGGTATCGGTGTCAAATTGGAGTCGGCGCTGTCGGTGCTGGCCTGGCCCAAGGTCACGATGCTGTTGCTGGTGATTCTACTGACCGTGGTGGTGAGCGAATGGGTGACAGCGCAAGTCCGTCAGCGGCTGATTTGAACAAGTTGTTCTGCCCATCGCAAACGGCCGCAGGCGGCACGGCGGCCCGCGCCGAGCCGGTCCCGCAGGACGCCTGGTCGGTGTTGATGGCCTACCATAGCCAGCAGCATTGCTGGCCCACGCCTGTGTCGGGGCGACAAGCGCGGACCCCGCGCGCTGTGTCGGATCTGGGCGCGATACTGGGTGAGGCCGAGGCCATTCTGACCGATGCCTTCGGTGTGCTGAATGTGGGCGAAAGTGCTCTGCCAGGAGCGCCCGAAGCACTGCAGGCCGTGCGTCAGCGCGGCTGCGCGCTACGGGTGGTCAGCAATGCGGCGAGCCAGCCGAAAGCAGCCCTCGTCGCCCGCTACCGGGCCATGGGTTTTGATTTGACGGCCGCGGAGTTCATCACCAGCCGGGATGTGACCTTGCAGGCCCTGGCCGAGGCCCCCGCGCATTGGCGTTGGGTGATCATTGCGCCCGGCCAGGCGGATCTGTCCGACCTGCCCATCGCCCATGGGCGCCGTTGGGATGGCGCGTTGCATGACGGCGATGACGCGGTGCTGTTTCTGGCTGCATGGGGTTGGCAGGCCAGTGACCAGGAGGCCCTGGAAGCCGGCTTGCGCGCCAGCCCCAGACCCGTGTGGGTGGCCAACCCGGACCTGATTTCGCCCTGGGGCGATGCATGGCGGCCCGAGCCCGGCGGTTGGTGCACTGGGCTGCAAGAGCGCACGGGCGCGACGGTCCTGCGCTTTGGTAAGCCCTTGGGTTCGATTTTCGAGCTGGCTTTGGCGTCCTTGCCCGGCGCCGTGGAGCGTGCGCGGGTATGGATGTTGGGCGATACGCTGCACACCGATATCCTGGGGGCACAAGCGGTGGGTTTGCGCACGGCGTGGATCACGGGTGCGGGGGCGAGCACGGGGTTGGACGTGGCGCGCGCGGTGGCCTGCACGGGCATCGTCCCTGATGTGGTCATGCCCTTCATTGGCCCGGTGGCCGTGTGCTGAGTCGCCGGGTGTCGAGGGCGTCGCGCACCCTCTGCACGATACGGCGCGCGCTTGGCTCGATCAATGCCGGCTGGGCGTAGCCGTAGCCAATCAGCAGGCCGCGCAGGTCGCGCCGCTGCAGGCAGTAGGCCGATAGCGGCCGCACCGAGATGCCCTCGGCCGCCAGGGCCTGCGCCACGGCGTGATCATCCACCGACAGCGGCAGCCGCAGGCACAGGTGCAACCCTTGGGCCGCTCCGGTAATGTGCACGCCCTCGACATCCAGCAGCGGGGCCAGCGCGTGCAGCAACTGCGCGCGCCGGCCGGCGTAGGTCTGGCGCGTGCGCCGCAGGGCGGCGGCAAAATGGCCCATTTCGATGAACTCCGCCAGCGCCGCTTGCAGCGGCAGTTGCCCGGGACGGTACAAATCGTAGTGAGCTTGGCGAAACGCCTCCACCCAGCCGCGCGGGGCCACCAGATAGCCCAGCTTCAGCCCTGGATACAGCACCTTGGAAAAGGTGCCCAAGTAGCACACCCGGCCGTCGTCGTCCAAGCCGGCGAGTGATGCGATCGGCGCGCCGTCGAAGCGAAACTCGCTGTCGTAGTCGTCCTCCAGCACCCAGGCATCGGCGCGCGCGGCCTGGGCCAGCAAGGCACGCCGGCGCACCAGCGACATCACCACACCCGTCGGGTACTGGTGCGAGGGGGTGACATAGATCAGCCGCGGTGTGGCTTCGCCCGTTGCCGGGGGTTGCAGCCCCTCTGCGTCCACCGGGATGGGCTGCAGCTGAAGTCCGCACGCGGTAAACGCCTTGATGGCGCCCCAGTAGGCTGGGTCTTCGATCCACACCACATCGCCGGCATCGGCCAGCAGCCGTGCACACAATTCCAACGACTGTTGCGTGCCGGTGGTGATGAGCACCTGCTCTGGATCCAGCCGCACGCTGCGCGAAACGCGCAAGTAGTCCGCCACCGCGCGCCGCAGCGGGCCGTATCCGCCGGAGGTGGTGTAGTCCAGCATTTCGGGCCGCGCGCTGCGCCAGTGCCGGTTTTGTAGCCGCTGCCACAGTGCGACCGGAAAGGCACTGAAATCCGCCGCTCCCGGTGTGAACGGCTGGATCTCCAGTTCCCGCGCGCCGTGGTGCTCGGCCAGCACCCGCCCGCGCGCCGACAGGCCCGGCAGCCGCGCGGGGTCGCCGACCCCCCCGCGCCGGGCGGCACCGAAGGTTTGCGGCAGTTGCTCGTGTACATAGGTGCCGCTGCCCACGCGGCTGACCAGATAGCCTTCGGCGCTGAGCTGCTCCAGTGCCGCCACCACGGTGTTGCGCGACAGCCGCAAATCTTGTGCCAGATCCCGGCTGGAGGGCAGGCGGTCCCCTGCGGACAGCCGCCCGTCCAGCATGGCGCGGCGCAGCGCCTCGTACAGTCGCCGGTTCAGCGGCAGGCCCCCGCTGGGCCCAGCCGGTCCGTCGGGACGGGCCATTTCCGTCAGCAAGAAATCGGCCAGCAGGGTAGAGGATTGGATCATACCAAAGTCTCCTGGCAGCGGCGGGGTTCTCCATCAATTGGCCCCATGCCATGGGGTCAAATGGCACCCATTGTGCACCCAATCGACCGCCAGAATGAGTTCGAACATGTGCGCCAACCTGCCCTCCCCTCTCGTGTGGATGCCGGCGGACCACCGCTTGCTCGGTGATCACGGCCGCGCCATGCCATATTTGTTGCTGGGCGACAAATACGCCCGCGCGGTCAAGGTGGGGGCGCAGGCGCAACCGGTGTTGTTTCCGCTCGCCGATGCCGCCGATGTCCCGGCGCTGCTGTCCGCCGTGGACGGGGTCGTCCTGACCGGCTCGCCGTCCAATGTGCATCCGCGCCACTTCGGCGAGGCCGTGGCCGATCCGGCGCTGCCGTTGGACGAAGCGCGTGACGAGGTGACTTTGGCCGTGGTGCGCCACGCGCTGGCTGGGGGCATCCCGCTGCTGGGCATCTGTCGCGGTTTTCAAGAGATCAACGTCGCCCTGGGCGGCAGTCTGCATCAGGCGGTCCATGCCCTGCCTGGTCATTTGGACCACCGCGAGCCCAGGGCCGCCCCGCTTGACGAACAGTACGGCCCGCGCCACGAGGTGACCCTGCAGCCCGGCAGCCTGCTGCACCGGCTGGCGGGTGGCGCAGCGACGGTGCGCGTCAATTCCCTGCACGGGCAGGGCATCCGCCGTTTGGCGCCGGGCTTGCGCGCCGTGGCCCATGCCCCGGATGGGCTGATCGAAGCGGTCGAATTTGACCAGGCGCAAGCCTTTGCGCTGGCCGTCCAGTGGCACCCCGAGTGGCGCTGTTGGGACGACCCGCTGTCCAGCGCCATCTTTCGCGCCTTTGGCGCGGCGCTGCGCCAGCGCCGCGCGCGCCGCGCGTCCGACGCGCGCGCCTTTGCGGCCACCCCCGAACTCCCCTAGGCTGTTTCCCGGGCCCCGTCTCTGGTGTGCAGTCACGTCGCGAGCCAGAATCACGGGGCAGTCCCCGCGGGCGTCGCAGGATGTGGCGCCAACTCTCGGGCAACGGAGCAACCCATGAGCAGTTCCAAACACCTCAAATCCTTCAACGATCTCGAACAGTGGCTCAACGAGCGGCGCGTCACCGAAGTCGAGTGCCTGGTCCCCGACCTGACCGGCGTGGCGCGGGGCAAGATCCTGCCGCGCGAAAAATTCACCGAGGACCGTGGCATGCGTCTGCCCCAGGCCATCGTGGCCATGAGCGTGACGGGCGAGCAGCCCAAGAGCGGGCCGTATTACGACGTCATTGAGCCCACCGACCGCGATATGCAGCTGCGCCCGGATCCGACCACGGCGCGTATCGTGCCGTGGGCCAGTGATCCGACCGCGCAAGTGATCCACGACTGCTTCGACCACAGCGGCAAGCTCATCCCCTACGCGCCGCGCAGCGTGCTGCGCCACGTCTGCGGTCTGTACGAGGCCATGGGCCTGGAGCCGGTCGTCGCACCCGAGTTGGAGTTCTACCTCACCGCACGCAACACCGACCCCAACACCCTCTTGCACCCACCCATTGGCCGCAGCGGACGCGCCGAAACCTCACGTCAGGCGTACTCCATCGATGCCGTCAACGAGTTCGATCCCCTGTTCGAGGAGATCTACGACTACTGCGACAAGATGGAGCTCAATGTCGACACGCTGATTCACGAGGTTGGCGCCGGGCAGATGGAGATCAATTTCTTCCACTCCCACCCGCTGGCGCTGGCCGACGAGGTGTTTCTGTTCAAGCGCACCGTGCGCGAGGCCGCCTTGCGCCACGACATGTACGCCACTTTCATGGCCAAGCCGATCGCCGGCGAGCCGGGCAGTGCGATGCACATCCACCAAAGCATCGTCGACAAGGCCACCGGCCGCAACCTCTTCAGCAACGAAGACGGCTCGCCGTCCGAGGCCTTCGGCCACTACATCGGTGGCCTGCAACGCTATATCCCGGCCGCGATGGCGCTGGTGGCCCCGTATGTCAACAGCTACCGGCGGCTGGCGCGCCACACCGCCGCGCCCATCAACATCGAGTGGGGCCACGACAACCGCACCGTGGGTATCCGCTCGCCAATCGCGCCGCCGCAAGCGCGTCGTGTCGAAAACCGCGTCATCGGCGCCGATGCCAACCCCTATGTCGCCATGGCCATGACGCTGGCCTGTGGCTATCTTGGCCTGGTCAACAAGATCAAGCCCAAGCCCGAAATGCGCGGCGACGCCTACCTGTCGGCCTATGCGCTGCCGCGCAGCCTGGGCGAGGCGCTGGACTGGCTGCGCCGCGAGCCCGACTTGCACCATGTGCTGGGCGAGGAGTTCATCACCATCTACACCGAGATCAAGGAACTCGAGTTCGAGGAGTTCATGAAAGTGATCTCGCCCTGGGAGCGTGAGCACCTGCTGCTGCACGTCTGACCCGCCCACCCGTCCGTCCCAAGGAGTCCGCTCATGAATGCCCCCGCTGACAGCCTGCCCCTGCCCAGCGCGCACACCCGAGCGCTGCAGGTGCTCGACAGTGCGCACTTTTGGCATCCCTTCACCGATCATCAGGCACTGGCGGCCAAGGGGGCGCGCATCATCACGCGGGCCGAGGGCATCTACATTTGGGACTCGGAGGGCCACCGCATCCTTGATGGCATGAGCGGCCTGTGGTGCGTCAACGCCGGCTATGGCCGGCGGACGCTGGCCGAAGCCGCTTATCGACAGATGCTGGCGTTACCCTTCTACAACGCCTTTTTCCAGACCACCACCGAGCCGGCGGTGCGGCTGGCGGCGCGGTTGACCGAGCTGGCTCCGCCAGTGGATGGTCGGCGCTTTTCTCATGTCTTCTTCACCAGCAGCGGCTCGGAAGCCAACGACACCAATGTGCGCCTGGTGCGACGCTACTGGGATTTGATGGGCCAGCCCCAGCGCAAGGTCATCATCAGCCGCTGGAACGCCTATCACGGCTCCACCGTCGCCGCGGCGTCCCTCGGTGGCATGGCGGGCATGCATGAGCAAGGCGATCTGCCCATCCCCGGCATCGTCCATATCCAGCAGCCCTACTACTGGGATCTGCGCGAGCCGGGCGAGACGCCGGCCGAGTTTGGCGTGCGCGCCGCGCGCTGGCTGGAGGAAAAAATTCTGGAGGTCGGCCCGGACAAGGTCGCGGCTTTCATTGCCGAGCCGGTGCAAGGCGCCGGCGGCGTCATCATCCCGCCTGAGACCTATTGGCCCGAAATCCAGCGCATCGTCGATCGCTACGGCATATTGCTCATCAGCGACGAGGTGATCTGTGCTTTTGGCCGGTTGGGCCACTGGTTTGCCTATGAGCGCTTTGGTACCCGGCCCGATCTGGTGACGTTTGCTAAAGCCGTAACCAGTGGCTATATCCCGTTGGGGGGCGTGCTGGTCAACGAACGCATCGCCCGCGTGCTGCACAGCGGCGGCGAATTTACCCACGGCTATACCTACAGCGGCCACCCGGTGGCTTGCGCGGTGGCGCTGGCCAACTTGGACCTCATGGCGGCCGAAGCGCTGCCTCAGCGGGTGCGCGAGGACACTGGCCCCTATCTGGCGCAGCGCTTTGCCGAGCTGACCGACCATCCGCTGGTGGGCGTGGCGGAGACCTGCGGCCTGGTGGCGGGCCTCATTTTGGTGCGGGACAAGGCCACGTTGGCGCGCTTTCCCGAGGAATGGGCCGTGGGCATGACCTGCCGCGGCCACTGCTTCGACAGCGGCGTGGTCATGCGCGCCGTCGGCGACCGCATGATCATCGCGCCGCCATTGGTCATGACGCGCGCCGACATCGATGAGATGATCCGCCTCATCCGCACGGCCCTGGACGCCACATGGGCCGATTTGCAACGGCAGGGCAAAACCTGATTGGGGGTGTCCTAGAATCCCAGTCGAGCATCCAGCGGTGTGGTGGGTCAAGTCCGCGCCGGCCTGTTTGTTGCTTGGTAATCGTTGACCGTTTACCCTTTCAAAACTCTCGACTGGAGTGTGGACATGAAGAAGCGCTTGTTGGCCCTCGCCCTGGCCGCCGCGGTCGTTGCTGGCTGCGGAAAGAAGGAGGAACCCGTCGCCCAGCCTGCCCCGGCTCCGGCGCCTGTCGTCGCCCAGGCCCCGGCAGGCCCGCAGCTCGACGACGAGAAGGTGCTCAACATCTACAACTGGCCCGACTACATCCCCGAGGGCATGCTGGAGGCGTTCGAGAAAGAAACGGGCATCAAGGTCAACTACGATACCTTCGAGACCAATGAGTCGCTGCACGCCAAGCTGGTGGCGGGCAACACCGGCTACGACATCGTCGTGCCAGGCAGCGTGTTCGCCAAGCCGCAGATCGAGGCCGGCCTGTTCCAGCCGCTGGACAAAGCCAAAATCCCCAACTACGGCAATCTCGATGCGGGCGTCATGAAGGTGTTGGACAAGGTGGATCCGGGCAACCAGTATCTCGTGCCCTGGGCTTGGAGTTTCACCACCGTCGGCATCAACAAGACCAAGCTCGCCAAAGCGCTGGGCGACATGCCCATGCCCGACAATGCCTGGGACCTGGTGTTCGACCCCAAATACACCGCCAAGGTCAAGAGCTGCGGGATCGCTTACCTGGATTCGCCGACCGAGATCATCCCGGTGGCACTGCACTACATCGGCAAGGACGCCTACTCCAACGACCCGGCCGACTACAAGGCGGCGGTGGACATGCTGCTGAAGGTGCGCAAAGACATCCGCATCTTCAGCTCGACGATGATTGACGATGTCGCCAGCGGCAAGGCGTGCGCAGTCATCGGCTGGGCCGGCGATATCAACATCGCTGCCAGCCGCGCCGCCGAGACCGGGTCGAAGGACGAAATCGTCGCGCTCTTGCCCTCCACGGGTGCGCTGGCGTTTTTCGACACCATGGCAGTCCTCAAAGATGCCAAGCACCCGAACAATGCGCACGCGTTCATCAACTTTTTCCTCAAGCCGGAAAACGCCGCCGCGATGGCCAACGAGATGGGCTACAACGCTGGCAACACCCAGGGCAAAGATCAAATCAAGCCCGAGGTGGTGAACAACCCGTCCATCTTCCCGCCGGCCGACTATATGCCCAAGCTGATCCAGCCGAGCAGCTACACCAACGAGGCGCGCGAGGCGATGGCCTCTGCCTACAACGCGTTCAAGCGCGGCAAGTGATGCCTGGCGGTGTTCTGCCGCACCGCCGGTGAGCCTGGGCTGCACGTGCCACAGCGCACGAGCAGCCCTGTTTTCTTTGTCCGTCGGCCACGGCCGACCTGCAGGAGTGTGATCCGTCATGGCTGAAGCACCCCGTGCTCCGGGCGAGCAAGAGAACTATCTGGTCACCGAAAAGCTTGTCAAACGCTTTGACGAGGCGGTGGCGGTCGACGAGGTGTCGCTGTCGGTGCGCAAAGGCGAGATCTTTGCGCTGCTGGGCAGCTCGGGGTGCGGCAAGTCCACCCTGCTGCGCATGCTGGCGGGCTTCGAGACGCCGACCTCGGGCCGTATCCTGCTCGGTGGGCAAGACGTGGCGGGCTTGCCGCCGTACGAGCGGCCGGTCAACATGATGTTCCAGAGTTATGCGCTGTTTCCGCATCTGGACATATGGGAGAACATCGCCTTTGGCCTCAAGCGCGAAGGTCTGCCCAAAGCCGAGATCGCTCAGCGCGTGGACGACATGTTGGCGCTGGTGCAGCTCACGCCCTATGCGCGGCGCAAGCCGCACCAGCTCTCCGGCGGGCAGCAGCAGCGCGTGGCGCTGGCGCGCAGCCTGGCCAAGCGGCCCAAGTTGCTGCTGCTGGACGAGCCGCTGGGGGCTCTGGACAAAAAGCTGCGCGAGCAGACGCAGTTCGAGCTGGTCAACATCATCGAACAGGTGGGCGTGACCTGCGTGATGGTGACGCACGACCAGGAGGAGGCCATGACCATGGCCAGCCGCATCGCTGTCATGAGCAAGGGCCGCGTGCTGCAAGTCGGCACCCCGCAAGAGATGTACGAATACCCCGCCAACCGCTTCGTGGCGGACTTCATCGGCAGTGTCAATCTGTTTGACGGCATCCTCAGTGTCGATGAGCCAGACCACTGCGCGATCGACGCCCCGATCGGCCGCATCCACGTCGGCTACGGCACCACCGGCACGGTGGGCATGCCGATCAGCGTGGCGGTGCGGCCAGAAAAAATCGACATCGCCAAGCAGCGCCCCGACGGCGTCGCTTGCAATCTGTTCCAAGGCCGCGTCAAGGAAATTGCCTACTTCGGCTCCTACAACGCGTATATCGTCGTCACGCCACAGGGGCACAAAGTGCGCATCACCGAGGCCAACACCTCGCGCCACGACCTGTCGGACATCACCTGGGACGACGAAGTCTGGTTTTGGTGGAGCGACACCGCTGGTGTCGTGCTGCGCGACTGAGGGCGCCCGTCCCGGAGAACCGCCATGGCCCGAAACCCCGCCTCGTCGCTGCTGTCCGTGCCGGGACGCCGCTTCGTCATCGCCGTGCCGTTTGGCTGGCTGACGGTGTTCTTCTTCCTGCCCTTCCTGATCCTGCTGTACATCAGCTTCGTGGACATGGGCACGGGAATCGACCCCTTCCAGCCCCTGTGGGATGCCACGGCCGGCGTGCTGCGCCTCAAATACGAGAACTACTGGACCATCTTCAAGGCTGAGTGGGACGGCCCGCTGTTCCGGACCCTCTATGTCGAGGCCTATGTCCGCTCGCTGCTGTACGCGGCCATCACCGCCACCTTGTGTCTGGTCATCGGTTATCCCTTTGCCTATTTCATCGCGCGCAGCCCGGCCTCGGTGCGCCCTGCCCTGTTGCTGATGGTGATGCTGCCGTTTTGGACCTCGTTTCTGCTGCGCGTCTATGCGTGGAAAGGGATTTTGGCCGATGCCGGCATCCTCAACCGCCTGCTGATGGCGCTGGGCATCATCGACGAGCCGCTGCACCTGCTCTACACCAATGTCTCGATGCTGGTGGGCATGACCTATGTGTATCTGCCTTTCATGGTGCTGCCGCTGTATGCCAACCTGGTCAAGCTCGATTGGCGGCTGCTGGAGGCGGCCTACGACCTGGGTGCCACGCCTTGGCGCGCCTTCTGGCTGGTGACGGTGCCGCTGTCCAAGGCCGGCATCATTGCCGGCTTCATGCTGGTGTTCATCCCGTCGGTGGGCGAATTCGTCATCCCATCGCTGCTGGGCGGCCCGGAAAACCTGATGATCGGCCGCGTGGTGTGGGACGAGATGTTCGCCGCCAACAACTGGCCGCGCGCCGCGGCACTGGCCGTGGTGATGATCGGCTTGATCGTCGTGCCATTGGCCATCTACTACCGTTACAGCGGCGAGCGCGCCGCCGTGCAGCATTGAGCCCGGAGGCTTCGATATGGGCCCTTTCATCACGCGCCACTTCGGCAAGGGCTGGCTGCTGCTGGTCTATGCCTTCTTGTACGCGCCGCTGCTGTTTATGATCGTGTTCTCGTTCAACAGCACACGGCAGGACGCGGTGTTCACCGGTTTTTCGCTGCGCTGGTACCAGGCGCTGCTGGACGACAGCAAGATCGTCAACGGCTTTTTCGTCTCGCTCAAAGTCGCGCTGACCACTGGCGTGCTGTCGGCGGTGTTGGGCACGTTCGCCGCCTTCGTGCTGGTGCGCTACCGGCGCTTCTGGGGGCGCACCGTGTTCTCGGGCATGGTCAACGCGCCGCTGGTGATGCCGGAGGTCATCATCGGCCTGTCGCTGCTGTTGCTGATGGTGGGGGCGCAGAACATCTTCGGCTGGCCGCAGCGCGGCATGCTGACCATCATCCTGGGCCACACACTGATGGGCATGGCCTACGCGATGGTGGTGGTGCAATCACGCCTGCTGGAGATGGACCGCCGCATCGAGGAGGCGGCGATGGACCTGGGCGCGCGGCCGCATCAGGTGTTCTTCCTCGTCACGCTGCCCAACATCGCGCAGGCGGTGCTGGCGGCCTTCCTGCTGTCGTTCACACTGTCGTTCGACGACGTGGTGATCTCCGAATTTCTCTCCGGCCCCGGTGTCAACACGCTGCCGCAGGTGATCTTTGGCTATGCGCGCCGCGGTATCAACCCGACGATCTACGCCGCCGCCACCATCCTGATCGTCGTCGTCACCACCGTCATCGTCGGATACGCCGTCTGGGTGGCGCGCGCCACGCGTCGGCGCGAGCGCGAAATGGCCGCGGCCCTCAAGGGGTGAAGCGCCGCGCGCCAGGCGCGGCGGCGCGCGCGCCGCTACGCTGGCGTGCCATGAACGATCCCCGACCCGCCCCAGCGCTGCTGGTCACCGCCTGTCCCGCCCCGCTCGAGGGGGGCGCACCACCGCTGCGGGCGGACTTCGCCACCGCGCTGCCGGAGCTGACCGTTCCTTGGACGGCGCGGCGCTGGCCGGCTCCGGCGCTGCTGACGCTGGACGAGCCGCTGGCGCTGGCGCTGGGCTGGTCGCCGGCGTGGCTGCGCGGCCCGGATGGCCTGGCGCTCCTGGCCGGGCAGGCCCTGCCGCCCGGGACGCGGCCGGTCGCCCAGATCTACGCCGGGCACCAGTTCGGCGGCTGGGTGCCGCGGCTGGGCGATGGACGCGCCCTGCTGCTCGGCGAGGCCGAGCTGGCCGGCCCGGACGGCGTGCGCACGGTGGACGTGGCGCTCAAGGGCAGCGGCGCCACGCCTTTGGCGCGCGGCGGGGATGGGCTGGCCGCGCTGGGGCCGATGCTGCGCGAGGCGCTGATCAGCGCTGCGATGCACGCACTGGGCATCCCGACCACACGGGCACTGGCGGTGCTGGCCACCGGACAGACCGTCTGGCGCGACGGCGAGCCGCTGCCGGGTGCATTGCTGGTGCGTGTGGCGGCCAGCCACCTGCGCGTGGGCACCTTCCAGTGGGTGGCGGCGCAGGGCGACCCGGCGCTTTTGCGCCGTCTGCTGGCGTTTGCGCTGCGGCGGCACGACCCGGAGCTGGCGGCGGCGCTACCCGCTGTGCCCGACGGTGCCGCGCCCGTGGTGCCGAGTGAAGCGGCTCTGGCATGGTTGCGCGCGGTGGTCACGCGGCAGGCGCACCTGGTGGCGCAGTGGATGGCGGTCGGCTTCATCCACGGTGTGATGAACACCGACAACATGGCCATTGGCGGCGAGACGATCGACTACGGCCCGTGCGCGTTCATGGAAGGATTCGACCCCGCTACCGTATACAGCTCGATCGATCACGGCGGACGCTACGCATGGGGCAACCAGCCGCGCATCGCCGCATGGAACCTGGCGCGGCTGGCCGAGACGGTGCTGCCGCTGCTGCACGCGGATGAGGAGCAGGCGGTTGCGCTGGCCAGCGAGGCGGTGCGCGCCTTCTCGTCCGTGCACCGGCGCGCCTGGCGGGCGGTGATGCGTGCCAAGCTCGGGCTGACCCCGCCCGGGGCGCCTTGCGCCGCTGGCCCGTGGGCGTGGCTGGCCGACGAGGGGCCAGACGACGCCTGGGCGGCCGACGACGATGCGCTCATCGGCGACTGGCTGGTGCAGCTGGCGGCGCAGCAGGCGGACTGGACGCTGGTGCACCGCCGTCTGGCAGATGTGGCCGCCACCACGGACGAGGGCGAGTCGGCGGTGCAGTCAGCGGCGCGCGCGGCCCTGACACCGCTGCTACGCGAGCCCACGGCGCTGGACGGGTGGCTGGCGCGCTGGGCTGCGCGGCTGATGCGAGGCGGCGGGTCGGCGCCGCAGCGCGCCGCCGCACTGCGGTGCGCCAATCCGGCTGTGATCGCGCGCAACCTGCGCGTGGAAGAGGCGTTGGCCGCCGCGCAGCAAGGCGACCTGGCACCGTGGCGCGCGCTGCATGCGGCGCTGCAGCGCCCATTCGATGAGCCGGCCGACGAGCGCCTGACCGAGCCGGCCCCGCGTGAATGGGCGCGGCGCTATGTGACCTTTTGTGGGACCTGAGGGCATACGCCAGCCGTGCCTCGCCTTCGCCAGCCTGCACTGGCCCCCCAAGCTTGCGGGCCAATGGACGCACCAAAGACCGGGACATGGAGCTAACATGGGCGGCGAACACAGGGGCGTGTGGGGTGCGCGCCTGCCACCGAGACGCCCCAAGGAGATTCGTTACCATGAGCCTTGCCGATATCGATAAACAGCCCACGTTCGACGGCCGCGCTTTCATCGATGGGCGTCGTGTCGAAGCGGCCGATGGCCGCACTTTTGACTGCCGCTCTCCTGTGGACGGACGTATGCTCGCGGCCGTAGCGCGCGGCGGGCCTGCCGACATCGATGCCGCGGTGGCCGCTGCGCGCGCCGCATTCGAGGACCGCCGCTGGGTCGGCAAGCCCCCGGCGGCGCGCAAGCGTGTGCTCATCCGCTTCGCCGAGCTGATCCTGGCCCATGGCGATGAGTTGGCGCTGACCGAGACGCTGGACATGGGCAAACCCGTGCGTTACGCCAAGGGTGTGGATGTCAACAGCGCTGCCAACTGCATCCGCTGGTACGGCGAGGCAATCGACAAAGTCTACGACGAGGTCGCCCCCACGGCAGACACGGCGCTGGCGCTCATCACGCGCGAGCCGGTCGGCGTCGTCGGGGTGATCGTGCCATGGAACTACCCGATGCTCATGGCTGCTTGGAAGATCGCCCCGGCCCTCGCAGCGGGCAATTCCGTCGTGCTCAAGCCCAGCGAAAAATCGCCGCTGACCGCGCTGCGGTTGGCGGAGTTGGCGCTGGAAGCGGGCATCCCG
>NZ_JARJMT020000099.1 GCF_029335975.1 Tepidimonas sp. | reverse complement strand
GATCGAAAAGGCAATCCGCGAGTCCGACTTGGGGCTCAATCCCGCCTCGCACGGCGACCTGATCCGCGTGCCGATCCCCCCGATGACCGAGGAGCGTCGCCGCGAACTGACCAAAGTGGTCAAAGCCGAGGGGGAGCATGCCAAGGTGGCGATCCGCAACCTGCGTCGCGATGCCAACGAGCAGGTCAAACGCTTGGTCAAGGACAAGCTCGCTTCCGAAGACGACGAGCGCCGTGCGCAGGACGACATCCAGAAACTCACCGACCGCATGATCGCCGAGGTCGACAAAATGGTGGCGGCCAAGGAAGCCGACATCATGGCCATTTGAGGCGCTCTGCATGTCAGTCACCCCTGCCGCGGCCCCCGGCGTCGCCCCGGACGTCGCTCGCCAAGTGCCGCACCACGTGGCCATCGTCATGGACGGCAATGGTCGCTGGGCACGCCAGCGGCTGCTGCCACGGGTGGCCGGACACCGCGCGGGCATGGAGACACTGCGCCGCGTCATCGGCTGGAGCGTGCAGCGCGGCGTTCAGGTGTTGACGGTATTTGCGTTTTCCTCGGAAAACTGGAGCCGCCCCCAAGACGAGGTGGGTGCGATCTTGCGCCTGATGGTCCAGGCCCTGATGGATGAAGTCCCTCGACTGGACGAAGCCGGCGTGCGGCTGCATGTGCCGGGTTCGCGCGTGGGGCTGCCTTCTGCGTTGGTGCAGGGTATCGCCGAGGCCGAGCGACGCACGGCCAGCAACGACCGGTTGGTGCTCAACGTGTGCTTCAACTACGGCGGACGGTGGGACATCGTGCAGGCCGCACAAGCACTGGCAGCACATGGCGAGCCGATCACCGAATCCGCCCTGGCGCAAGCCATGGCTTTGGCCCATGTGCCGGACCCGGATTTGGTGATCCGCACGGGGGGGGAGCAGCGCATCAGCAATTTTTTGCTCTGGCAGATCGCCTACAGCGAGTTGTTTTTCACCGACCGCCTCTGGCCCGCCTTCGACGAGGTGGAGTACGACCGTGCGCTGGCGGCGTATGCGCAGCGCCAGCGGCGCTTCGGGCGCACGCCCGAGCAGGTGCAGGCTGCACGGGCGGCCTGAGGTCCGGCCACCCGCACGACAGGACCCCCATGTTGCTGCAACGCGTGATCACGGCGGTGGTGCTGTTGCTGGTGCTGTTGCCCGCCATGGTGTATCCCGGCCCCTTGCCGTTTGCGGCCGTCACTGGGGTGCTGATGGCGGCGGCCACGTGGGAGTGGTCCCGGCTGAACGGCTGTGGCCAGAGGGTGGCGATCGGCAGCGGTTTGGGTCTGTTGGCTGGGCTGGGACTGGCTTGGGGCATTTGGGGCCATACGCCCTGGCCAGCGATGGTCTGGTGGGGCGTGACGGCACTGTGGGCCGTTGTGCTGTGGTTGGCGCTGCGCCAAGGGGTGGATGCCTGGGGGCGTTGGCCTGTCGCACTGCGGCTGCCCTTTGGCTGGTTGGCACTGGCGGGCGCATGGTGGGCGCTGGTCAGCCTGCACGCCCGCGGCTTGGCCGTGTTGCTGAGTGCGCTGCTGCTGGTATGGGTGGCGGATATCGCGGCGTACTTTGGTGGCAAGGCGTTTGGTCGGCGCAAGCTTGCCCCGCGCATCAGTCCAGGCAAGAGCTGGGAGGGAGTCGTCAGCGGCATGCTGGCAGTCCTGATACTGGCCTTGGCCTGGACGGCGCTGGCCGCCGTCTGGGCCCCGGCGGCACAGGCGCTGTATCCTATCCTTGCCGCGCGCGGGCCGGTGCTGGCGATTGCAGCGCTGTTGCTGCTGACGGCCGCCAGTGTCGCCGGAGATTTGTTGGAATCCCTCGTCAAGCGCAGCGCTGGGGTCAAGGATTCCAGCGCGCTGCTGCCCGGCCATGGGGGAGTGCTCGACCGCGTCGATGCGCTGCTGCCGGTGCTGCCAGCGGTGATGGCGCTGCTGGCCGACGCGTCATGACCTGACTCTAGACTCTATTTCGGTCCCCATCCGACCGCAACGCCCTACATGCCCGGCCCTTGGATCGTTCCGCATGACCCCCGTCACTCCCACCGATGTCCCATCCCCCCGCCAGCGCATCGCGGTGCTCGGCGCGACCGGCTCGATCGGCACCCACACGCTCGATGTGGTGGCGCGCCACCCGGATCGATTCGACCTGGTGGCCTTGAGCGCCGAGCGACAGGTCGAGGCGCTGCTGGCGCTGTGCGAGCGTTTTCGCCCGCGCTGGGCGGTGATCGGCGCGTCGCGGCTCGACGAATTGGCTGCCGGCCTGCGCCAGCGTGGCTTGCCGACGCAAGCCCTGGGAGGGCCGGTCGGGCTGATCGAAATTGCGGCCCATCCCGAGGTCGATACCGTCATGGCAGCCATCGTCGGCGCAGCCGGACTGGGCCCCTGTCTGGCCGCGGCCCAAGCCGGCAAGCGTCTGCTGCTGGCCAATAAGGAGGCGCTGGTCGTCGGCGGCGAAGTGTTTCTGGCCGCCGTGCGCGCAGGTGGAGCGCGGTTGCTGCCGATCGACAGCGAGCATTCGGCCATCTTCCAAGCCCTGCCCGAGGACCCTGAGACTTGGGCGCAGCGCGTCGACAAGATCGTGCTGACCGCCTCGGGCGGTCCGTTTCGGCAGCGTGATCCGGCGACGCTGGCCAGCGTCACCCCGCAGGAGGCCTGCGCCCACCCCAACTGGGTCATGGGTCGCAAGATCTCGGTCGATTCGGCGACGATGATGAACAAGGCATTGGAAGTCATCGAGGCGCGCTACCTGTTCGGTTTCGCGCCGGAGCAGATCGAGGTGGTCATCCATCCGCAGAGCGTGGTGCACTCGATGGTTCAATACCGCGATGGCTCCGTCGTGGCCCAGCTCGGGACGCCGGATATGCGCGTGCCCATCGCCTACGGGCTGAGCTGGCCGGAGCGCATCGCCTCCGGGGCCGAGCCGCTCGATTTTGCGACGCTGGGGGCGTTGACCTTCGAGCCGCCCGACCCGCGACGCTTTCCCGGCCTGTTCCTGGCCTGGGAGGCGCTGCGTGCGCCGGTCGGCACGACCGCCGTGCTGAATGCGGCCAATGAGGTTGCGGTCGAGGCTTTTTTGTCCGGGCGGCTGCGCTTCGACCATATCCATGCGGTCAATCACGGAACGCTGGAGGCCTTCGTCCCCTCCAAGCCGGGGTCGCTGGACGATCTGCTGGCCATCGACCGCGAGGCGCGGGCGCGGGCCGCCGAGTGCGTTCAGGGACTGGCGCAGGCTTGAGGGCTACGCCGCCTGCCGGCTCCCAGGGAAGACATCCAATGCTCACCGTTTTGTCGTTTCTGCTTGCCATCAGCATCCTGATCGCGGTTCACGAATGGGGGCACTACCGCATGGCGGTGGCCTGTGGGGTGCCCGTATTGCGGTTTTCCATAGGCATGGGCCGGCCGCTGTTGACATGGCGCAACCGCCAAGGTACCGAGTTCGTCGTCGCGTTCTGGCCGATAGGCGGCTATGTGCGCATGTTGGACGAGCGAGAGGCACCGGTGGCCGCCGCACAGCGGCACTTGGCTTTCAACGCGCAGCCGCTGCGCCGCCGGGTGGCCATCGTGGCGGCAGGCCCAGCAGCCAACCTGCTGTTGGCGGTCGCGCTCTACGCCTTCGTGGCGTGGTGGGGGGTGCCACAGGCTCAGCCCGTTCTTGGCAGTCCAACTGCGGCGTCGCTGGCCGAGCGCGCAGGCATCCGCGGCGGTGAATGGGTGAGCGCCGCAGCCACGGCCGATCAGGCCCCGCAGCCCGTGCGATCTTTCGAAGAACTGCGTTGGTGGCTCACGCAGGCTGCGATGGACAGGCAGGACCTGCGGCTGTGGCTCGGCGACGGACCACAGGCTGCGGGGCGGGCGGTCACGCTAGCGCTGTCCACGCTGGACGTCCGAGATGTCGACGCCCGCCTGTTTGAGCGCATCGGGATCGTGGCTCCGTGGTCGGCGCCGCAGCTCGGCGAAGTGATGCCGGATGGCGCCGCCGCCGCCGCGGGCCTGCGAGCGGGCGCTCGTGTGCTGGCGGTCGAGGGCGAAACCATGGTCGATGCCCAACAGCTGCGTCCGCGCATCCGCACCGCCGTGGACGAAACCGGCCAAGCACGGCCCCAGCGCTGGCGCATCGAGCGCGACGGGGTGGTGCAGGA
>NZ_JARJMT020000062.1 GCF_029335975.1 Tepidimonas sp. | reverse complement strand
CCGCGCGCTCGATCTGCACCCGGCGGTGTCGCATTTCTTCCGTTTCTGGCTCTGGATGACCACCGGCATGGTCACCAAGGAGTGGGCGGCCATCCACCGCAAGCACCATGCCAAATGCGAGCAGGAGGGCGATCCGCACAGCCCGCAGGTGTACGGTATTCGCAAAGTATTCTGGGAGGGCGCCGAGCTCTATCGGGCCGAAGCCAAGAACGGCGAAACCTTGCGTCGCTACGGTCATGGCACGCCGGACGATTGGATCGAGCGACACGTGTATGCTCGGCATTCGCGCTTGGGCGTTAGCCTGATGCTGATCCTCGATGTTGCCCTGTTCGGTGTCGCCGGTTTGGCCGTGTGGGCGGTGCAAATGGTGTGGATCCCGTTTTGGGCAGCGGGTGTCATCAACGGCATAGGCCACTATTGGGGCTATCGCAATTTCGAATCGCCGGACGCCAGCACCAATGTCTTTCCCTGGGGGCTGATCATCGGTGGCGAGGAATTGCACAACAACCACCACACCTTTCCCACCTCGGCCAAGTTCTCGGTCAAGCCGTACGAATTCGACATCGGCTGGGTGTACATCCAAGTGTTGGCCAAACTGGGGCTGGCCAAGCCCAAGAAGGTGCCGCCCAAATTGGCGTTTGGTGATGCCAAGCCGGTGGCCGATGAGCAAACGCTGGAGGCCATCGTGGCCAACCGCTACGAGGTCATGGCCCGGTACGCGCGGCAGATGCGCGCAGCCGTTCGGGCCGAATGGGAGTCTCTGCGGGCCAAGACAGGCGGCGATGAGTCGTTGTTGAAACTGGCGCGCCGGTGGCTGCATCGCGATGACGACAAGGTGCCAGCACCGGTCCGGGCCCAACTGCAGCAGGTGCTCGGTGCCGCGCCTTCGCTGGCCAAGATGTACGCCATGCGCGAGGAACTGCGCCAACTGTGGTCCAACACGGCGTTGACCCGCGAGCAGATGGCGCGCGAGCTGCAGGCGTGGATTCACCGGGCAGAGCACAGTGGCATCCAAGCCCTGAGTGACTTTGCCCAGCGTCTGCGCCGGGCGCGTCTGGAGCCTGCAGCCGCCTGAGCCAGAGGCAGAGATAAAAAACCGCCAACATCGCTGGCGGTTTTTCATTATGGTGATCGGAAAACCGTTCGACGGACAGCCAGCCCCGCAGGCTGGCCAGCCGTCATTTGAGCTTGGTTTCCTTGTACTCGACGTGCTTGCGCGCCACCGGGTCGAACTTCATGAACACCAGCTTGTCCGGCGTGGTCTTCTTGTTCTTGGTGGTGGTGTAGAAATGGCCGGTCCCCGCGGTGGATTCCAGCTTGATTTTTTCGCGTCCGCCTTTGGCAGCCATGATGGACTCCTATGTGGTGATCAGGCCTGACCGCGGGCACGCAGGTCAGCCAGGACGGCATCGATGCCGACTTTGTCGATCAGGCGCAGCGCCGCGCCAGAGACGCGCAGACGCACCCAGCGGTTCTCGCTCTCAACCCAGAAGCGGCGGGTTTGCAGGTTCGGCAGGAACCGGCGCTTGGTTTTGTTGTTGGCGTGGGAGACGTTGTTCCCCACCATGGGCTTTTTGCCCGTGACTTCGCACACGCGTGCCATATTGGTCACTCCAATCAGAAAAGCCCACCCGGTTGCCCCAGGTCGGCACCTCGTCCGCGTCCTGTGTTGTGCCGCCTGCCACACGTGGAGTGCCCCATCGGGATCGTCTGGACAATACACGGCGTGTGGACGGCTCCGGCTCGCGAACGGCCACTTTGCTGCGGCCAAATCTCTACGGCCTGTACGCAGCAAACTTGTCATTATAGCGCGGGACGGCCAGCCGTTGGGGCCTGTGCCCTGCTCAAGCCGGCTGCTGCTCCAAGTAGCGCTGTGCATCCAGCGCTGCCATGCAGCCGGTGCCGGCGCTGGTAATGGCCTGGCGGTAGACGTGGTCCTGCACGTCGCCGGCGGCAAACACCCCCGGCACGCTGGTCATTGTCGCCAGGCCGTCGTGGCCACCCCGCGTGACGATGTAACCATCCTTCATCTCGAGCTGGCCGGCAAAGAGTTGCGTGTTGGGACTGTGGCCGATGGCGATGAAGACGCCCTGCAGTGCCAGCTCCTCGGTGGCGAGCGACTCGACATGGCGGATGCGCACGCCCGTCACCCCCTTGTCGTCACCCAGTACCTCGTCGAGCACGTGCCAGAGCTTGAGCTCGATCTTGCCCTCGCGCACTTTCTCCATCAGCTTGTCGACCATGATGGCTTCGGCACGGAATGTGTCGCGGCGGTGAATCAGGGTGACCTTGCGTGCGATGTTGGCCAGGTACAACGCCTCTTCCACCGCGGTGTTGCCGCCACCGACGACGCAGACGTCTTGTCCGCGATAGAAAAAGCCGTCGCAGGTGGCGCAGGCACTCACACCCTTGCCCATGAAGGCCTGCTCCGACGGCAGGCCCAGGTATTTGGCCGAGGCCCCGGTGGCGATGATCAGGGCGTCGCAGGTGTAGGTGCCGGCATCGCCGGTGAGCGTGAACGGGCGGCGCGACAGGTCGGCCGTGTGGATGTGGTCGAACACGATTTGCGTGGCAAAGCGCTCGGCGTGCTGCTGGAAGCGCTGCATCAGCTCCGGCCCCTGCACCCCGTGCACATCGGCTGGCCAGTTGTCCACCTCGGTGGTGGTCATCAGCTGGCCGCCCTGGGCCAGGCCGGTGATCAGCATCGGCTTGAGATTGGCGCGCGCGGCATAGATGGCGGCAGTGTAGCCGGCTGGACCAGAGCCAAGGATGAGAACATGGGCATGTGTGGACATGCCGCCGATTGTACGGGGGTGTTGGACACCGCGCTCGGGTTAAGCTTGGGGTCTCCGTTCAGTTTGCTTATATGCCCATGAGCCGATCCGTCAACGCCCTCAATGCCGACCTGGCCGCCCCCGGCAGAGGCTGGACGCGCTACGCTCAGGAGATGGGCTTGCTGCTTGGGGCCGTGGTGTTGGGCTTCTGGTGGCTGGCGATGCTCAGCCACGATGCGGCCGACCCGGCATGGTCCACCTCTGGCTCGGGGATGGGCTACCGCAACTGGGGCGGACGGCTGGGGGCTTGGGTGTCGGACGTTGGCTACTATCTGTTTGGTGCCTCGGCCTGGTGGCTGCTGGGCGCGGGCACGCGTGCCTGGCTGGCGTCGCTGGCGCGCTGGTTGCGAGCCCGGCCTGTACTCCCGTCGGGGTCGGCCTGGTGGCAGACGCCCGCATGGCGCGCGGTGACACTCGGCCTGGGCATGGCGGGGTTGATGTGGGCCAGTTGTGTGCTCGAATGGAGCCGCTTGACCCGCTGGGACGCCTGGGTGCCCGGGCACACGGCCGGCGGGGTTTTGGGTCAGTTGGCCGGTCCGCTCGCCCTGCGCTGGCTGGGAGACACCGGGTCGGCCCTGGTGGCGCTGGCGGTATGGGCGGTGTCGGTGGCGGTGGTATTTCGGTTTTCATGGGCCCATGCAGCCGAGCGTATCGGTGCAGCGGTGGACCTGTGGATCGAGGCTCGCCGCGAGCGGCGCGAGATGGACGAAGATGTGCGCATTGGCCGGCGCGCGGCGCGCGAGCGCAGCCGCCAGGAGGCCGAGGCCCGTGCGGCGCATGCTCCACACGAGTCACCGCTCGATGTACCGCAGCGGGTGCCCGAAACCGATGCGGACCTGGGGACCGAGGGATCGGCGGCGGTGCCCGAGCGGCAGGCGGCCCGGGTGTCGCCCAAGTCCTCGGGTCGTTTGCAAATCGAGCCCTCCGTAGCCGAGGTGGAGCTCAGCGCACGCGTGGCCAAGGAGCGCCAACAGGTGCTGTTTGCGGACGGCGAGTCGCCGCTGCCGCGGCTGGACCTGCTCGACCCGCCAGCGCGCCAGCCAACCACGGTGGCCCCCGAGACGCTGGAGATGACCAGCCGTTTGATCGAGAAAAAACTCGCCGACTTTGGCGTCGAGGTGCAGGTGGTGGCGGCACAGCCCGGACCCGTCATCACCCGTTACGAGATCGAGCCCGCCACCGGTGTCAAGGGCTCGCAAATCGTCAATTTGGCCAAGGACTTGGCGCGCTCACTGTCGCTGGTGTCGATTCGCGTCATCGAGACCATCCCCGGCAAGAGCCTGATGGCGCTGGAGCTGCCCAATGCGCGGCGCCAGACCATCCAACTGAGCGAAATCCTGGGCTCGCAGGTCTACCACGAGGCCAAGAGCCTGTTGACGCTGGGGCTGGGCAAGGACATCGCCGGCCATCCGGTGGTGGTGGATCTGGCCCGCATGCCGCACTGTCTGGTGGCCGGTACCACGGGTTCGGGCAAGTCGGTTGGTATCAACGCCATGATCCTGAGCCTGCTCTACAAGGCCGAGCCGAAGGATGTGCGGCTGTTGCTGATCGACCCCAAGATGCTGGAACTCAGCGTCTACGAGGGCATCCCGCATTTGATTGCGCCGGTGGTCACCGACATGAAGCAAGCCGCCAATGGCCTGAACTGGTGCGTGGCCGAAATGGAAAAGCGCTACCGCCTGATGAGCAAGCTGGGCGTGCGCAACCTGACCGGCTACAATGCCAAGATCGACGAAGCCGCGCAGCGTGGCGAGTCCATCCCCAACCCCTTCAGCCTCACGCCCGAGGCGCCGGAGCCGCTGCAGCGGCTGCCGTACATCGTCGTGGTGATCGACGAGCTGGCCGACCTCATGATGGTGGTGGGCAAAAAGATCGAGGAGCTCATCGCTCGTCTGGCGCAGAAGGCCCGCGCCGCCGGCATCCACCTGATCCTGGCCACGCAGCGGCCCAGCGTGGATGTGATCACGGGCCTGATCAAGGCCAACATCCCGACACGCATCAGCTTCCAGGTCAGCAGCAAGATCGACAGCCGCACCATCCTCGACCAGATGGGCGCGGAGGCGCTGCTGGGTATGGGCGACATGCTCTACATGCCGGCTGGCACGGGCTTGCCGACCCGGGTGCACGGGGCCTTCGTCAGCGACGACGAGGTGCACCGCGTGGTGGCCTTCCTGAAGGAGCGCTACGGTGAACCCGACTACGTCGAGGATGTGCTGGAGGCGGCGACGGGCGAAGGCCTCGATGGTGCCAACATCGGTGACGCCCAGGCCAGCGGCGAGAAGGATCCGCTGTATGACCAGGCGGTGGCCATCGTGCTGCAAGACCGCAAGGCCAGCATCAGCTATGTGCAGCGCAAGCTCAAGATCGGTTATAACCGCGCCGCGCGGCTGCTGGAGGACATGGAAAAGGCTGGACTGGTCAGCGCCCTGACGGCCAGTGGCCAGCGTGACATCCTGGTCGGCGGCCGTGCGGAGTAGGGCACCGGTCGCCGCACCTTGGTGCCCCAGTGCAGGCGTGCAAGCTCGCGCCCACCAGTGCTTTTCAAACACCATGCAACGACGCTGCGCATTGTTCGCCTTGATGGGGTCTGTCCTCGCTTGCTTGACCGGGCCCGTCTCGGCCCAAACCGAGGGCCTGCGCGAACTGGAAGCCTTTCTGTCCGCCGTGCAGCAAGGCCGCGCGGCCTTTACCCAGACGGTGACCGCCCCTGTGCGCGACGGCGAACCGGTGGCACGCACGCGCACCAGCCGCGGCGAATTCGAGTTTTTGCGGCCAGACCGCTTCCGCTTCCGCTACACCGAGCCGTTTGAGCAGGTCATCGTGGCGGACGGGCAGACGCTGTGGTTGTACGACCCGGACCTCAACCAAGTGACCGCGCGCCGGCAAGCCGAGGTGTTGGCCAACACCCCGGCTGCACTGCTGGCCGCCGCCCCCGATCTGCGCGCGGTGCGTCGGGCGTTTACCTTGTCGGCGGGCGAGTCGCGTGACGGGCTGAACTGGGTGGAGGCCGTGCCCGTGGCGCGCGACGGCCAGGTGCAGCGCATCCGCATCGGATTTCGCCAGGGCCAGCTCGAGGTGCTGGACATCCTAGACAGCTTCGGCCAGCGCTCCATCATGCGCTTCGGCCCGCTGGATCGTTCGACCCAATTCACGGCAGCCCATTTTCGTTTCCAGCCTCCGGCCGGCGCCGAGGTGCTGCGCCAGTAAGGGGGCAGGCCGCGTTCCGTTTGGCGCGACCCGCTGTACGACAATCATCGCATGGCCCCGACACCCCCCGTCCCCCTGGCCGAACGCTTGCGTCCGCGTACGCTGGCCGAGGTCGTCGGCCAAACGCACCTGCTCGGCCCGGGCATGCCGCTGCGGCTGGCTTTCGAAAGCGGTCGGCCGCACAGCTGCATCCTGTGGGGGCCGCCGGGCGTGGGCAAGACCACGATCGCGCGCCTGATGGCGCAGGCCTTCGACGCCCAGTTCCTCGCCATCAGCGCGGTGCTGGGCGGCGTCAAGGATATCCGCGATGCGGTCGAGCGCGCCGAGGCTGCGCGCAGCGGGCTGCACCCGCAGGCCACGCTCGTCTTTGTCGATGAGGTGCACCGCTTCAACAAGGCGCAGCAGGACGCCTTTTTGCCGCATGTGGAAAGCGGCCTGTTCACCTTCGTCGGTGCGACCACCGAAAACCCGAGCTTCGAGGTCAACGCCGCGCTGCTGTCGCGCGCCACCGTCTATGTGCTGCAGCCGCTATCCGAAGCCGATTTGCAGGCGCTGATCGAGCGCGCGCTGGATACTGGCGAGGTCCCGGCCCTGGCCCCCGCGGCGCGGCAGCATCTGGTGGCCTATGCCGACGGCGACGCGCGCCGCTTGCTCAATGCACTGGAGACGCTGGCCATCGCCGCGCGCGCGCAGGGCCGCGCCCAGGTGGACGAGGCCTGGCTGCTGGCGACCCTGGGCGAGCGGCTGCGCCGCTACGACAAAGAGGGCGACCAGTTCTACGACACCATCAGCGCGCTGCACAAAAGCGTGCGCGGCAGCGACCCGGACGCGGCGCTGTATTGGTTTGCGCGCATGCTGGATGGCGGTGCGGACCCGCGCTATATCGCGCGGCGATTGGTTCGCATGGCCTGCGAGGACATCGGACTGGCCGATCCGCGCGCGTTGCGCCTGGCGCTGGATGCGGCCGAGACTTACGAGCGGCTCGGCAGCCCGGAGGGCGAGCTGGCGCTGGCGCAGGCGGTGCTGTACCTGGCCGTGGCTCCCAAGAGCAACGCGGTGTATGTCGCCTACAAGGCCGCGCGCGCCTTGGTGGCGCATGATGGCACCCGCCCGGTGCCGCTGCACCTGCGCAATGCGCCCACGGCGCTGATGCGTCAGCTCGACCACGGTCGCGGCTACCGCTATGCACACGACGAGCCCGATGCCTTTGCCGCGGGTGTGCGCTACTTTCCCGACGGGATGGCCGAGCCCCGGTTTTACGAGCCGGTGCCGCGCGGGCTGGAACTGCGCATCGGTGAAAAACTCGCCGAGCTGCGCCGGCGCAACGCCGAGGCGCGTGCGGCGGGTGCAGCAGGCGATGAGCCGTCCATGCGGCATTAGATCGTCTAATATATAGAGAGTTGCATTGATAAGGGTTCTGATTTGGCCGGATGGGCGTGGAAATTGCCAGGGAAAACCCTGGGTTCGGTCAGTCAGCTAGGGCAAACACGCACCGGCCGATCTAAGACGCTTCGCTACAATCTGCCCACTTTGAACCCGCCCCAAGGCCCTACCCAGGCCGGAACCGGCGGGTTTTTTGCTAGCCCGCCCTGCCAGCAGCCGAGCGGGGTGGCGGTTCCTCACAACGGAGAGCTCTCATGGATGTTTTGCTTCAGCAGATCATCAACGGTCTGGTGCTGGGCAGCATGTACGCGTTGGTGGCGCTCGGCTACACCATGGTGTACGGCATCATCGGGCTGATCAATTTTGCCCATGGTGACGTGCTCATGATCGGCGCGCTAACCAGCTGGACCATCATCGTCCAAGCCCGCGAGGCTGCGCCTGGCATGCCTGGATGGGCCCTGCTGATCCTGGCCGCGCTGATCTCGATGGTCGTCTGCGCGGTGATCAACTTCTCGATCGAGAAATTGGCCTACAAGCCGCTGCGCAACTCCCCGCGCCTGGCGCCGCTGATCACCGCAATCGGCATGAGCATTTTGCTGCAGACGCTGGCGATGATCGTGTGGAAGCCCAATCCCAAGTCCTATCCGACCCTGCTGTCGAGCGAGCCGTTCAACCTGGGCGGGGCGGTCATCTCGCCCACGCAGGTGACGATTCTGGCCACCACTGCCATCGTGCTGTCGCTGCTGATGTTCATGGTCAACAAGACCAGTTTGGGCCGGGCCATGCGTGCGACGGCCGAGAATCCGCGCGTTGCCGGCTTGATGGGTATCCGGCCCGACGTGGTGATTTCTGCGACCTTCATCATCGGGGCGATGCTGGCAGCGATCGCCGGCATCATGTGGGCGTCCAACTATGGCACGGTGCAGCACTCGATGGGCTTCATGCCCGGGCTCAAGGCCTTTGTGGCGGCAGTCTTCGGTGGCATTGGCAACCTAGCCGGCGCTGTGGTGGGTGGCATCTCGCTCGGCCTGATCGAATCGCTGGGGGCGGGCTACCTGGGGCCGCTGACGGGGGGCTTTCTGGGCAGCCAGTATTCCGACATTTTCGCCTTCATCGTCTTGGCCATCGTCTTGACGCTGCGTCCGTCGGGCTTGCTCGGCGAGCGGGTGGCCGACCGCGCCTGATGCACCCGGACAGGAGATGCTGACATGAGCCAATCCAAAACCGCTTCCAAGTTGGTCGTCTTTGCCTTGGCGGCCATTGGCCTGCTGGTTCTGCCGCTGCTGCTGCAGGCCACGGGCAGCAACTCGTGGGTGCGCATCGTCGATGTCGCGCTGCTGTATGTGATGCTGGCGCTGGGCCTGAACATCGTGGTGGGCTATGCCGGCTTGCTCGACCTGGGCTTCATTGCTTTCTTCGCGGTCGGCGCCTACCTCTACAGCCTGTTGGCTTCCAGCCATCTGGCGGACAACTTCCCCGCGATTGCGGCCATGTTCCCCAACGGCATCCACCTCAGTTTCTGGATCGTCATCTTTCTGGCGGCCGTCTTGGCCGGCATGACCGGACTGATCCTGGGCTACCCGGTGCTCAAGCTGCGCGGCGACTACCTGGCCATCGTGACGCTGGGTTTCGGCGAGATCGTGCGCATCTTCATGCTCAACCTGGACCGCCCGATCAACCTGACCAACGGGCCCAAGGGCATTTCCGGTGTCGATGCGGTGACGGTCTTCGGCCACAACATGGGGCAGCGGCTGACGATCTCGTTCGGGGACTGGACCTACACCTTCGAGTCGGTGACGCTGTACTACTACTTGATCCTGTTCTTCGTCGTGATGACGGTGATCATCGCGCACCGCATGGGCAACTCCCGCATCGGGCGCGCGTGGATGGCCATCCGCGAGGACGAGATCGCCGCCAAGGCCATGGGCATCAACACCCGCAACCTCAAGCTCGCGGCCTTCGGCTCCAGCGCCACCTTCGGCGGCGTCGCGGGCGTGCTGTTTGCTTCGCTGATGCGTGGCGTCTATCCGGAGTCGTTCATCCTCATGGAGTCGGTCAAGTTCGTCGCAAATGTAGTGCTGGGTGGGCTGGGCCAAATCCCGGGCGTGATACTGGGCGCGCTGCTGCTGGCTGTCTTGGCAGAGCTGTTGCGCCACATGGCCGGGCCGCAGAACTATCTCACTGACGGCCGCTTGGCTCCTGAGATCCTGCGCCAGCTGCTCATCGCGCTGGCGATGATCATCGTCATGCTGCTGCGCCCGCGTGGCTTGTGGCCCGCGCCCGAGCACGGCAAGTCGCTGAGCAAGTGAGGAGCACCCCATGACAGACACCATTCTGAAAGTCAGCGGCGTCTCCAAGCGCTTCGGCGGCCTGCAGGCGCTGTCCGACGTCGGCATCGAAATCAAGCGTGGCCAGGTCTATGGCCTCATCGGCCCCAACGGCGCCGGCAAGACCACCTTCTTCAATGTGTTGACGGGCCTGTACACGCCCGACAGCGGCTCGTTCGAGCTGGCCGGGCAGCCCTACACGCCCACCGCGGTGCACGAGGTGGCCAAGGCCGGCATTGCGCGCACCTTCCAGAACATTCGGCTGTTTGCCGAAATGACAGTGCTGGAAAATGTCATGGTTGGCCGCCATGTGCGCACACGCTCGGGCATCTTCGGCGCGATTTTGCGCACCCGCCGCTTTCTGGCCGAGGAAAAAGCCATCGCCGAGCGTGCGATGGAACTGCTCGAGTACGTTGGCATCGCCAAATACGCCGATTACAAGGCGCGCACCCTGTCTTATGGCGACCAGCGCCGGCTGGAGATCGCGCGCGCCCTGGCCACCGACCCCAAGCTGATCGCGCTGGATGAGCCGGCCGCCGGCATGAACGCGACCGAGAAGGTGCAGCTGCGCGAGCTGATCGACCGCATCCGCCGCGACAACCGCACCATTTTGCTGATCGAGCACGACGTCAAGCTGGTCATGGGCTTGTGCGACCGCGTCACCGTGCTGGATTACGGTAAGCAGCTCGCCGAGGGCACGCCGGCCGAGGTGCAGAAGAACCCCAAGGTGATCGAGGCCTACCTGGGTACCGGAGGACACTGAGATGGCGAATACCCTGCTGAAAGTAACGGGCCTGAAGGTCTCGTACGGCGGTATCAAGGCGGTCAAGGGCATCGACCTGGAGGTGCGCGAGGGCGAACTGGTCACGCTGATCGGCTCCAATGGCGCGGGCAAGACCACGACCATGAAGGCCATCACTGGCTTGTTGCTGGCTGAAGGCGGTGACATCGTCTACCAAGGCCAGTCCATCCGCGGGGCGGGCTCCTGGGACCTGGTCAAGCGCGGCCTGGCCATGGTGCCGGAGGGGCGCGGCGTCTTCACGCGCATGACCATCACCGAAAACCTGCTCATGGGCGCCTATGTGCGCCGCGACAAGGCCGAGATCCAGCGCGACATCGATCGCATGTTCGAGCTGTTTCCGCGTTTGAAGGAGCGCCGCGATCAGCTTGCCGGCACCATGTCCGGCGGCGAGCAGCAGATGTTGGCGATGGCGCGCGCACTCATGAGTCGCCCCAAGCTGCTGCTGCTGGATGAGCCGTCGATGGGTCTGTCGCCGATCATGGTGGACAAAATCTTCGAGGTGGTGCGCGATGTGCACGCGCAGGGCATGACGGTGCTGCTGGTAGAGCAAAACGCCCGCCGCGCCCTGCAGGTGGCTGATCGCGGCTACGTGATGGATTCCGGGGAAATCATCATGCATGGCGAGGCCAAGGCCATGCTGGATGATCCGAAGGTGCGAGCGGCCTATCTCGGCGAAGCGGTCGTCTGACGGCCCGCCGTGCGTCCACGGCGTGCGCAGGCGTGGGCGGCCTACAATCGAGGGTTTTGCGGCATGGGCCGCAAAACCCTTTGTTTTTGCATCCCGGTGCTGCCATGACCGACCCCGTTCATCCTGCGCCCGCCGAGGCCCCGAGCGAAAATCAGCTCATCGCCGAGCGTCGCGAAAAACTCCAAGCGCTGCGTGCCGCTGCCGTGCAGGGTGCCGGGCCCGCGTTTCCCAACGATGTGCGGCCGCAGCACACGGCCGAGGCTTTGCAGGCCGAATACGGCCACATGAGCAACGAGATGCTCGAGCCGTTGCAGGCCCGCGTCAGTGTCGCGGGGCGAATGATGCTCAAGCGTGTCATGGGCAAGGCCAGTTTCGCCACCGTGCAGGACGCGTCCTTCGGCCCCACCGGCGGGCGCATACAGCTCTATCTGACCAAAGACATGCTGGGCGAGGCTGCCTACGACGCGTTCAAGCACTGGGACTTGGGCGACATCGTCTATGCCGAAGGTACCGTGTTCAAAACGCGCACGGGCGAGCTATCCGTCAAGGCTGACCGGCTGCGCCTGGTGGTCAAAAGCCTGCGCCCGCTGCCGGACAAATTCCACGGCATCCACGACCAGGAGCTGAAGTACCGCCAGCGCTATGTCGATCTCATGACCGATGTCGCGGCGCGCGAGCGCTTCGTCGCGCGCAGCCTGGCCGTCACCACCATCCGCGAATACATGGTGCGGCACGGCTTTCTGGAAGTCGAAACCCCCATGCTCCACCCCATCCCGGGCGGGGCCAACGCCAAGCCCTTCGTCACCCACCACAACGCGCTGGAGCAGGACATGTACCTGCGTATCGCGCCGGAGCTCTATCTCAAGCGCTTGTTGGTCGGGGGGTTCGACCGCGTCTTCGAGATCAACCGCAACTTTCGCAACGAGGGGATCAGCGTTCGCCACAACCCCGAGTTCACCATGATGGAGTTCTACGCGGCGTATTGGAACCATGTGGACTTGATGGCGTTTACCGAACAGATCATCCGCCACGTGGCCCGCAGCGTGTGCGGAGACGGCCGGCTCAGCTACCAGGGGCGGGACGTGGACCTGGAGGCCCCCTTCGAGCGCCTGACCATCCGCGAGGCCATTCTCAAGCACACCGACGCGGGCCAGCGGGTGGACGACCCGGCCTGGTTGCGTGAGCAGTTGCAGCGCCTGGGGCTGGACCCCGTCAAGGACCGGCTAGACAGCCGCAGCCTGGCCGGCCTGCAAGTGTTGTACTTCGAAGAGACGGTGGAGGACAAGCTTTGGCAGCCGACCTTCATTTGCAACCACCCCACCGAAATTTCGCCCCTGGCGCGCGCCAGCGATACCGACCCGACGATCACCGAGCGCTTTGAGCTCTACATCACCGGGCGTGAGGTGGGCAACGGCTTTTCGGAGCTCAACGACCCCGAAGACCAGGCCGCGCGCTTCCACGCCCAGGTAGCCAACAAAGACGCCGGCGACGACGAGGCCATGTACTTCGACGCCGACTACATCCGCGCCCTGGAATACGGCATGCCACCGGCCGGCGGCTGTGGCATCGGTATCGACCGCCTGGTCATGCTGCTGACCGACAGCCCCAGCATCCGCGACGTGATCCTGTTCCCCGCACTGCGGCGCGAAGGGTGAAAACTGGCTGTCAAACCGCAAAAAGTACATCAAAATTGGATGCGCCAGCAGCCGATCGCCACCCCCCGTGAGAGGCGGGGGCAAATCAAAAAAACCCTCAGCGACAATCGGTTAGGTGAACCCTGTGGCCAGAGGGTTGGCAGCTCAGCCAGTTGGCACGGTATGTGCTTTTAAGCAAACGTCAGGTGCCCAAATGGCACCAGGCAGAAAAGTGGTTCACACCTCATCCTTTAGGAGGATATTTTCATGAAACGCATGCAACGAGGCTTCACCCTGATCGAGCTGATGATCGTGGTGGCGATCATCGGCATCCTGGCCGCCATCGCGCTGCCGTCTTACCAAGACTACGTTGCCCGTAGCCAAGTGGCTGCAGGTTTGAGCGAAATCACTGGCGCTCGCTCCAATTACGAAGTGGCCGTCAATGAAGGACGCCCCGAAGAATTCTACACCCGTGCAAACATGGGCTTAGCGGAAACGACCGAGCGCTGCACGTTGGCCGTGAATGCTCCTAATGCTGGCGTTGCTGACGATGCGTTGACCTGCACGTTGCGCAACTCCAACCCCCGTGTCAATGGGGCGGTCGTTCGCCTGGGGCGTGCGGCTGACGGGGCTTGGACATGCACCATCGCCAATCGCCCGGGAAACTGGAAAGACAGCTATTATCCGGCTGGCTGTAGTGCTGGTACTTGATCATTGAACAAGCGATACGGATCTGAAAGAGTCAAAGCAAAAGGCCACGCTGTTCAGCGTGGTTTTTTTTGAATTCCGTCCCCTGCTGTCCGCTGGCGCGCGGCGACGCGACTGCTGCGACGCTAGAGGCTGCGCGGGATAATTCGGCGACGCTGAGGCCGTCGCTTGGCCGCCATTAGGGATGGCTCGACGGCGCCCTCAGGCGTAGACTTCCAGCGTCTTGCGCATTTTCTTCATCGCTGCCGCCTCGATCTGGCGGATGCGCTCGGCGCTGACGCCGTATTCGGCGGCCAGTTCGTGCAGGGTTTTGCCGCCGCTGCCGTCGTCGTTGACCTTGAGCCAGCGTTCGGTCACGATGCGCCGCGAGCGCTCGTCGAGTTGCGCCAGCGCATGCTCGATACCCTCCGAGCCCAAGCGCTCGCGCTCGCGCGCTTCCAGCACGGCGGTGGGTTCGTGGCGGTGGTCGGCCAGGTAGGCGATCGGGCCGTAGGCCTCGTCCCCGTCCTCATTGGGCAGGGGGTCCAGCACCACATCCGTGCCACCCAGGCGGGTCTCCATCTCGACCACATCCTCGCGCCGCACATTCAGTTCGCGCGCCACGACGTCGATTTCGGCCTCTGACAGGCGCTCGCGCGCGGCGTCCTCGTCCAGCGCATCGGCCTTGAAACCGCGCTTGAGCGCGCGCAGATTGAAAAACAGCTTGCGCTGGGCCTTGGTGGTGGCCACTTTGACCATGCGCCAGTTGCGCAGGATGAATTCGTGGATTTCGGCCTTGATCCAGTGCACCGCGTAGCTGACGAGCCGCACGCCTTGGGCAGGGTCGAAACGCTTGACCGCCTTCATCAGGCCGATGTTGCCTTCTTGGATCAAGTCGGCCTGGGGCAGGCCATAGCCCAAATATTGGCGCGAGATGGCCACCACCAGCC
Source organism: Tepidimonas sp. (assembly GCF_029335975.1). Lineage (GTDB taxonomy): Bacteria > Pseudomonadota > Gammaproteobacteria > Burkholderiales > Burkholderiaceae_C > Tepidimonas. The sequence goes on along the minus strand of NZ_JARJMT020000062.1, from coordinate 14,151 downwards.
GCAGGTGGGACATCACCAGCTTGCCCGCGGCCTCCAGATCCTGGTGTTGGCGCCAGCGCTGGGCGCAGTCACGCTCTTCCTCTGCACTGAGCATCGGAATGCGGTTGACGGCGCTGATGTAGGCGTCCAGGTTGCCCAGCGGGGGCAGAGTCAGCGACGTGCTGGACCACGGCGCTGCCGGCGCCGTGTCGGAAGCAGGCGTGAGGGCAAGGGACATCGCAGTCATGGGCTCTCCTCTCCTGAAGCGGTGCTCATGTTAGCACTCTCTTGGATTGAGTGCTAATTGTGGAGTTCCCGTGTTCCTCGTTGCCGTCCAGCCGGGGGCGCGTGCCCTGTCAACAGGGATCTGTAAGGCCCCGGCTGCCTGGGTGGGGCAGGGTGCCTCCCTTTTGGCGTAAACTGATCGCATGGGTCGAGCATGCCGATGCGCGGCCCACCCCTGCGCCTGGCCGCAGCACATAGATAGGAGGCGTTGATGCCGGTGTTGACTTTGCAGCAGGCTGTGCGCGCCAATCCGGTGCTGGCCGATGTGGCTGAGCGTGCCTGGGCATCGCGGCGGCTGCTGCAGCGGGTGGCCGTGCATATGCCGCCGCTGTTGCGCGAGCGGGTGACCGCTGGGCCATTGGAGGATGGGACGTGGTGCTTGCTTGCGGCCAATCCGTCGGTGGCGGCCAAAGTGCGACAGCTCGCGCCAGTGTTGCTGGCGGCGGCGCGCTCTGCCGGGGGCGAGGTGCAGACCCTGCAGGTGCGGGTGTTGGGGCGCGCGGCGCCCGAGGCGTCCGCCCGGTAGCGCGGGGCATGCGGGGCTACAATGCCCGTTTGTCGGTCTCGGGTGCGCTGGCCCCCGAGCGCTGTGTCGTGGCGCTCTGCCGTTGGTGGGGCGATCCGAGAATTGCTTGAGCCGCGCCTGCCCCAGGCGGTCGCGCGGTGGGGTTTGTATGGCCATCCCGTTCCTGACCAAGATTTTCGGCAGCCGCAATGATCGGCTGCTCAAGGGTTACCGCAAGACGGTGGCGCGCATCAATGCGCTGGAGCCCACGTTTGCCGCGCTCAGCGACGAGCAGTTGCAGGCCAAGACGGCTGAGTTCCGCCAGCGGCTGGCCAACGGCGAGTCGCTCGACGCCCTGCTGCCCGAGGCGTTTGCCACGGTGCGCGAGGCCAGCAAGCGTGTCATGGGCATGCGCCACTTCGATGTGCAGTTGATGGGCGGGATCGCGCTGCACCAGGGCAAAATCGCCGAGATGCGCACCGGCGAGGGCAAGACGCTGACGGCGACGCTGCCGGTGTACCTCAATGCCCTGACGGGCAAGGGCGTGCATGTCGTCACCGTCAACGACTACCTGGCCAGCCGCGATGCCCAGTGGATGGGCAAGCTCTACCACTGGCTGGGCCTGAGCGTGGGGGTCAACCTGCCCCTGATGCCGCGCGAGCAGAAGCAGGCCGCCTACGCCGCCGACATCACCTACGGCACCAACAACGAATACGGCTTCGACTACCTGCGCGACAACATGGTGTACGAGGCGCGCGACCGGGTACAGCGCGGCCTGAATTACGCCATCGTGGACGAGGTGGACTCCATCCTCATCGACGAAGCGCGCACGCCGCTCATCATCAGTGGCCAGGCCGAAGACCACACCGAGCTGTACCAGCGCATCAAGACGCTGGTGCCTTCCCTGACTCGCCAAGAGGGGGAGGCCGACCCCCGCACCGGCGAGGGCATCATCACGCCGGGTGATTTCACGGTCGATGAAAAATCGCATCAGATTCATTTGACCGAGCAAGGGCACGAGCATGCCGAGCAACTGCTCGCACGCGCGGGGCTGCTGCCCGAGGGCGCGTCGCTGTACGACCCGGCCAATATCACGCTGCTGCACCATTTGGTGACGGCGCTCAAGGCTGAGCATCTGTACCACCGCGACCAGCATTACGTGGTGCAAAACGGCGAGATCGTCATCGTCGACGAGTTCACCGGCCGACTGATGGTCGGGCGACGCTGGAGTGATGGTCTGCATCAGGCGGTGGAAGCCAAGGAAGGCGTGGCCATCCAGCCCGAAAACCAGACCCTGGCGTCGATCACCTTCCAGAATTACTTCCGCCTGTACGGCAAATTGGCCGGTATGACCGGCACGGCCGACACCGAGGCGTACGAATTTCAGGAGATCTACGGCCTGGAGACGGTGGTCATCCCACCCAACCGGCCCAGCCAGCGCCGCGACGAGCAGGACCGCGTCTACAAGACTACCGCCGAGAAGTACCAGGCTGTCATTGCCGACATACGCGACTGCCACGAGCGCGGCCAGCCCGTGTTGGTGGGCACCTCGTCGATCGAGAACTCCGAGGTGATTGCCCAACTGCTGCAGCGCGAGGGACTGCCGCACGAGGTGCTCAATGCCAAGCAGCATGCGCGCGAGGCCGAGATCGTCGCCCAGGCCGGCCGCCCGGGGGCGATCACCATCGCCACCAACATGGCTGGCCGCGGCACCGATATCGTGCTTGGGGGCAACCTGGAAAAAATGATCGCCGCCATAGAGGCCGATGCCTCGCTGGACGAGGCCACGCGCGCCCAACGCATCGAGGCGCTGCGGGCACAGTGGCAAGCCGACCACGAGAAGGTCAAGCAGCTCGGCGGCCTGCGCATCATCGGTACCGAGCGGCACGAGAGCCGCCGCATCGACAACCAGTTGCGCGGCCGTGCCGGGCGGCAGGGCGACCCAGGTTCCAGCCGCTTCTATCTGAGTCTGGACGATCCGCTGATGCGCATCTTTGCTGGCGACCGGGTGCGCGCCATCATGGACCGCCTCAAGATGCCAGAGGGCGAGGCCATCGAGGCGGGCATCGTCACCCGCTCCATCGAGAGCGCGCCGCGCAAGGTCGTGGCGCGCAACTTCGACATCCGCAAACAGCTCTTGGAATACGACGATGTCGCCAACGACCAGCGCAAGGTCATCTACCAGCAGCGCAACGACATTCTGGATGCCCAGGATTTGTCGGCACAGGTGGCCGCGCTGCGTGAAGGCTGTTTGACCGATCTGGTGCGCCAGTATGTGCCGGCTGGCAGCGTGGAAGAGCAGTGGGATATAGCAGGCCTGCAACGGGCCCTGGCCGATGAGTACGGGCTGGCCGTCGATCTGGCTGGCGAGCTGGAGCGCGCCGAGGCCATGGACGACGAGGATATCGTGCGCCGGGTCGTCGAGGCGGGCCACGCCGCTTACGAAGCCAAGGTGGCCCTGGCTGGCCGGGCGGCGTTCACCCCTTTCGAGCGGGTGGTGCTGCTGCAAACCTTGGACAGCCACTGGCGCGACCATTTGAGCGCGCTGGACTACCTGCGCCAGGGTATCCATCTGCGCGGCTATGCGCAAAAGCAGCCCAAGCAGGAGTACAAACGCGAGGCGTTCCAGCTCTTTGCGCAGATGCTCGATGGCGTGCGCGATGAGGTCACGCGCGTGCTGATGAATGTGAAGGTGCAGTCCCCTGAGCAGGTGAGCGACGCAGCCGTGCGCCTGGAGCAAGACGCCGAACGCCTGAGCAACGTCACCTACACCGCGCCGACCGAAACCGGCGAAGCCCAAACCACCGCCGATGCGGGTTTGCTCAACAAGGCCCGGGCGGCCAACGTGCCGCGGGTGGGTCGCAACGATCCCTGTCCCTGTGGCAGCGGCAAGAAATACAAGCACTGCCATGGCAAGCTGAGCTAAGCCGCTGCCCAAGGAGATCACGATGGCCGTCAACTGGACCGCCCCCCAAGCCGCTGATTTGCTGCCCGTGCCCGGCCTGCGGCTGGGTGTGGCCGAGGCGCAGGTGCGCAAGCCCAATCGCAAAGATCTGACTGTCATGCTGCTGGAGGAAGGCAGCGTGGTTGGCGGGGTTTTCACGCGCAACCGCACCTGTGCTGCGCCCGTGCAGGTCTGCCGCGATCACCTGGCCGCAGGGCTGGGTATCCGGGCGCTGGTGGTCAACACCGGCTGCGCCAACGCCGGCACCGGTGAGCAGGGGCTGATCGATGCGCGCACGGTCTGCATCGCGCTGGCGCAGCGCCTCGGCGTGTCGCCGCAGCAGGTGCTGCCGTTTTCTACCGGCGTCATCATGGAGCCGCTGCCGGTGCAACGCATCATCGATGGGCTGCCAGCGGCGCTGGCCGACGCGGCGCAGGATGGCGCGCACTGGCTGCGTGCCGCCGAAGGCATCATGACCACCGACACCATACCCAAGGCTGCCAGTCGTCGGGTCACGATCGACGGCGTGCCGGTGACGGTCACTGGCATCGCCAAGGGTGCCGGCATGATTCGGCCCAACATGGCCACCATGCTCGGGTTCGTTGCCACCGATGCGCCGGTCGCCCCCGATCTGATCGGCGAGCTGGCCCGCCGTGCGGCCGATGGCTCGTTCAACCGCATCACGGTCGATGGCGACACCTCCACCAACGATTCGTTCATCGCGATGGCCACCGGCCGTGCGCCCCTGGAGCGCATCGAGACCCTTGACAGTCCCGCCGGCCAGGCGCTGCTGGCGGCGGTGACGGAGGTGGCGCGCACGCTGGCGCACGCCATCGTGCGCGATGGCGAGGGGGCGACCAAGTTCATCACCGTGCGCGTCGAGGGTGGACGCAATGCCCAAGAGTGCCTGCAGGTCGCCTATGCGATCGCGCACTCGCCGCTGGTCAAGACCGCGTTTTACGCCAGCGACCCCAACCTCGGCCGCATCCTGGCGGCAGTGGGCTACGCCGGCATCGATGACCTGGACCAGGGCTGCATCGAGCTGTTTCTGGACGATGTGCATGTGGTCACCCGCGGTGGACGTCACCCAGCCTACCGCGAGGAGGAGGGACAGCGTGTGATGAGACAAAGCGAGATCACGGTGCGGGTGGACCTGGGACGCGGTGCGGCCGCCGAAACCGTCTGGACCTGTGACCTGAGCCACGACTATGTCAGCATCAACGCCGACTACCGCAGCTAAGCCCGGGGCGATGAACGAGCGATTGCAACATCTGCTGATGCGCGCCGAGGCGCTGATCGACCGCATCGAGGCCATCCTGCCCCAACCGCTCACCCCACCGGACTGGGGGGCCTCGGTGGCGTTTCGCTACCGCAAACGTGGCGCGCACGGTGTGCTGGAACCGGTGCGGCATGTGGCGTCGATCCGGCTCGATGACCTGCAGGCCATCGATGACCAAAAGGCCAAGGTGCAGCGCAACCTGGAGCGCTTCGTGTGCGGTTTGCCGGCCAACAACGTGCTGCTGACCGGTGCGCGCGGCACGGGCAAGAGCTCGCTGATCAAGGCGTGCCTGAACGAATATGCGCCCCGCGGCCTGCGTCTGATCGAAGTGGACAAGGCCGATCTAACCGACCTGCCCGACCTCGTCGAGGTGGTGGCGCCACGGCCAGAGCGCTTTCTCGTCTTTTGTGACGACCTCAGCTTCGAGGAGGGTGAGCCGGGCTACAAGGCGCTCAAATCCATCCTGGACGGATCGGTGGCTGCGGCCACGCCCAATGTGCTGATCTGCGCCACCAGCAACCGTCGCCATTTGCTGCCGGAAAAGATGCGGGACAACCTTGCCGCCACCTACGGCGACGACGGCGAGCTGCACCCGGCCGAGGCGGTGGAGGAGAAGGTGTCGCTGTCGGAGCGCTTTGGCCTGTGGGTGAGCTTCTACCCCTTCGGCCAGGACGAATACTTGGCCGTCGTGCGGCAGTGGCTGGCCGCTTACGGTGTGCCCGAGGCCCAGTGGGACGAGGCACGCCGTGCGGCGCTGGTGTGGGCGCTGGAGCGCGGCGCGCGCAGCGGGCGCGTGGCCTACCAGTTTGCGCGCGACTGGGCGGGCCGTATGTCGCCGCAGGCCACATGACCGCGCCCGCTGCCGCAGTGGCGCTTGACGAGGTGCTGGTGGTCGATGCCGACCAGCCACGCGTACCCGGCCCACGCCCGGTGGTGGATGTGGCAGTCGGCGTGCTGATCGATCGCGAGGGTCGTTTTCTGCTGACCACCCGTCCGCCCGGCAAAGCCTACGCCGGGCACTGGGAGTTCCCCGGTGGCAAGCTGGAGCCGGGCGAGACGGTGGAGCAGGCGCTGCGCCGCGAGCTGCAGGAAGAAATCGGCGTGACGATCGGTGCCGCGCAGCCGTGGCGCGTGCTGGAAGCTGACTACCCGCACGCGCGCGTACGGCTGCATGTCTGCCGCGTGTTCGACTGGCACGGCGAGCTGCAGATGCGCGAGGGGCAGATGTTTGCGTGGCAGACGCAGCCAGTGACGGTGGCACCGGTGCTGCCCGGCACCTGGCCGCTGCTGCGCTGGATGGCGCAGGACGGCGACGCCGCGGCCGCCCAGCCGGCCAGGGCCTGATCCACTCACCGGAACAGGTGGCGGGGAATCCACCACAGGTAGAACACCATCCCCACCAATTCCACCAAGGATTGCAAGACGATGGTCAGGGCGACCAGCTCCCACCCTGCGGGCAGGGTCAGGGCAAATGGCAGCACGACGAAGGAATTGCGCGTACCCAGGCTGAAGGCGAGTGTGCGGCCCTGATCGCGCGGCAGTCGCATAAGCCGGGCCAGCGCCTTGGCGATGGCCCCGCCCAGCAGCAGAAAAGCGACGAAGACGGGAACCATCCCGGTCAGGTAGCCCAAAGCATCCCAGGCCGCATGGGCTTGAGCGCCCGCGATCAAAAAAACCACCACCGCCAGCAGCGGTACCGGCCACCACGCCAGGCGCTCCCGCCAGATGTGCCGTGCGGGTCGGGCTTCGATCCAGCATTCCGATATGGCGGCCAGCAACAAGGGGGTGGCCACCACCCCCAGGGCGGGGGCGAAATCCGCCAGCCCCCACCCCACGAGGGGCTGGACATCCAGCAGCAGCCACAGATACACCGGCAGCAGGGCCAGTTGCAGCAGCAGGTTGATGGGTGTGGTCGCGATGGCACGCGCGACATTGGCCCCACCCAATTGGCTGAAGGTGATGAACCAATCCGTGCAGGGCACGAGCAACACCATGGCTACGCCCAGGCGCAGCCCAGGGTCGGGCGGCAGCCAGGCCAGCAGCGCTGCTACCACAGCCGGTACGACCACGAAGTTGCCCATCAGCATCGCCGTGATGAAACGGTGGTCGCGAAAGGCATCGCGCACATGCCACAGGGGCACCTGAACGAAAGTCGCATACAGCAGCAACGCCAGTGTGGGCCACAAGCATGCCTCCAGCACGGGGGCGATGTGGGGCCAGGCACCACCGACGAGCAGACCTGCCGCAATGGCCACCGCATAGATCCCTACCTGATAGCGTTCGAGGACGAGGCGATTCACGGCGCAGCCCGTGCGGTCACGAAAATTGGGGGCCGTCGGGCAGTTCGCCCGGATCGGGAGGCGCCGGGTCGGGCACGCGAAAGCGTTCACTGGCCCAAGCGCCCAGGTCCAGTTGTTTGCAGCGCTCGCTGCAAAAAGGGCGCCAGGGATTGTCTGGCGCGTAGCGCGAGGGGCCCCCACAGGCGGGGCAGGTGACGATGCGGGCGGCAAAAGGCTGCGTCATCGGGGCACTGGACGGCATCAGGCACACAGATGGACCTCGAATTCGGCCTCGGCGTCGGCGGCGTGTTCCAGCCGGCCATCGTCGGTGCGCCGCAGCAGCCGCACCGAAAACAGCAGACGGTTGCCGCTGATCTCGGGGATCAGCTGCAGCGCAGGGTCCATCCGCACACGCAACAATTGGAAGGTGCGGCTTTGCGGCAGGCTTTGCTGATACTGGCCCCGTGTGGCATAAACCTTTTGCGCCAGGCCCGATTCGCGCAGCAGCCGCAGCAGCAGATGCACTGGCTCGGCCAGGCAGGCGATCTCGCCCGACCAACGGGCCAGGTCGGCTTGCCGTTGCTCGACGGGGCGGTGCTGCCAGTCGTGATAAGCCGGCAGGTCGAACTCGCACGTGCCGCCTGGGATGGCGATGCGGTTGCGGATGGCCATCAGCCACTCAATACCAGCCAGGGCATGGCCAGCCTTACCTTCGTTATCGCGCAGGGCGGCGTAGCAGCTGTCGATGTGAGCGATGAGCTGATCCAGCGCGGCCTCGGAAATGGCCGGGTTGCCCCGGTAGCCGTTGAAGACCTGTTTGTGGCGGTCCAGGTCTTTCAGGATCTCGGTTTTGAGGTCGGCGCGCGCGCCAACGTCCATGATTTCGAACAGCGTCTGGATGGCATAGTGGTGATCCAGCGCATGGGTGCGCGCCAACAGTTCCGCAAGCCGGTGCAGCAGGTGCTCCAGGCGCAGGTAGGTGCGAATGCGCTCGTTGAAGGGATATTCGTACAGGATCACACAGGCATCATAGCGGCAATCCCCGCGCTGCCCACGCGCGCTGCACGCGCTGGCGCAAGGTGTCCAGATCCACGTCGTCGTTGTCGATCACCACATCGGCCGCAGCGAGTCGTTCGGCCCGGCTGGCCTGCTGCGACAGCACGGCCAGCACCTGTTCGCGCGGCCATCCGTTGCGGGCCATGACACGGCGGATTTGCGTCTGCGGCGTGCAGTCGACGACCCACACCCGATCGCAGCGCTGCCGCCAGGCCGCCGATTCCACCAACAGCGGCAAGTCCAGCACGATCGCGTCGGCCGTGCAGGCAGCGACACGGCGGTCGATCTCGGCCTGCACCAGAGGATGGATGATGGCTTCCAACTGCGCCTTGGCATCGGCGTCGCTGAACACCCGCGCGCGCAGGCGCTCGCGGTCCAGTGCGCCCGCGGGCGTGATGAAGCGATCGCCGAAGACCTGTCGGATCGGCTCGATCGCGGCGCCGCCCGCTGCGGTGCTGGCGCGGGAGAGGGCATCGGCGTCTACCACGGTCGCGCCCAGCTCGGCGAGCATGGCCGCGACGGTGCTTTTGCCGCTGCCGATTCCGCCGGTCAGTCCGATGCGCAGCGGCCCGCCCATCACAACCCCAGCATATCCAGCAGGCGCTGTCGATCAATCCCCCACGCCAGCAGTCCGCCAAAGGCCAGGAAAGGCCCAAACGGCACATAGCGGCCTTCGCGCAGGGCGCTGGACGCCTTCATCGCCAGCCCGACCACGGCGCCCAAGGTCGAGGCCGCCAGCACGAGCGGGATGAGGGCCTGCCAGCCCAGCCATGCCCCCAGCGCGGCGAGCAGCTTGAAGTCGCCGTAGCCCATGCCCTCTTTGCCGGTGAGCAGTTTGAATGCCCAGTAGATGCTCCACAGCGACAGATAACCGGCGACGGCGCCCCACAACGCATCGGTCAGGCCGATGCCGCTCAGGCCGGTGGCCGCTGCGATCAGACCAGCCCAGATTAGCGGCAGCGTGATGTCGTCTGGCAGCAAGGTGGTGTCCCAGTCGATGAAGGCCAAGGCCAGTATGGCGGCCATGAAACCCCACCAGGCGACGGTGGCTGCGCTGGCGCCGTGACGGGCGAACACGACGGCGAACGCCAAGCCGGTCAGCAGCTCGACCAACGGATACCGCCAAGCGATACGCGCCCCGCACGCAGCACAGCGCCCGCGCAGCACCAGCCAACTCAGTACGGGGATGTTGTGATACCAGCGGATGGGCGTCTGGCACGCAGGGCAATGCGACCCCGGCGCCAAAAGGTCGTAGCGCATCGGGGCCGCGGCGGCACTGTCCCCCAGTTCGCCGGCAGCGGATGTTTGCAGCGCGGCGCACTCGGCGGCCCAGCGCCGCTCCAACATCCGCGGCAGGCGATGGATCACCACGTTGAGGAAGCTGCCGACGATCAGGCCCAGCGCGGCGGAGACGACCCATCCCCAGGGATCGGGCAAGGCGGAAAGGTTGAGAGCAGACATGCGCTTGACGCTTGCAGCGGATCAAAACGAATGCCCACAGTGTATCGGGAAGGTCGGCTCAACCCCGCCCACGCGATGGCTGCTCGTCCAAATGAGAGCACGAAGCAAAGCCGACCATGCCGCTCGATGTGAAATCATGCACGCCGTTTCATCATCCGCGCCGCGCTGCAGCGGCTACGGCCGTCATATTGAGCACGCGCCGAACGGTGGCCGCCGGGGTCAGGATGTACGCGGGGGCGCGCACGCCCATCAAAATCGGTCCCACCGTCACGCCCCCACTGGTGGTGGTCTTCATAACGTTGTACAGAATATTGGCGGCATCCAGATTGGGACACACCAGCAAATTGGCACGGCCGCTCAACGTCGAGTCGGCTAAAAAGCGCGCGCGGATTTCGGGCTCCAGCGCGGCGTCGCCGTGCAGTTCGCCGTCTGATTCGATCTCGGGATGTGCAGCCACGAACAGGTCGCGCGCCGCGCGCATTTTGCGCGCGCTGGCCCGTTTGGAAGAACCAAAGGTGGAATGTGACAAAAATGCGACCTTGGGTACGATGCCAAAGCGCTGCACCTGCTGCGTTGCCATCCAGGCGATCTCGGCCAATTGCTCAGCGCAGGGGTCTTCGTTGACATAGGTGTCGGTGATGAAGATCGGTCCGCGGTCGGTGTTGACGGCATTGAGCGCGGCATACAAGGACGCGCCGGGCGCCCGGCCCAACACCGCGTCGATGCGCTCCAGATGCGTGGTGTACATGCCCACCAGTCCGCAGATGAGCGCGTCTGCATCGCCTAGGTGCACCATCAACGCGCCGATCAGGGTGTTGGAGCGGCGCACGGCCGCCTTGGCCACCTCCGGGGTGGCGCCGTCGCGCTTCATGAGCCGATGGTAGGCCTCCCAGTACTGGCGAAAGCGGGGATCATCCTCGGGATTGACATTCTCCACATCGACGCCCAGGCGCAGGTGCAGCCCCGCTTTGCGAATGCGCGCCTCGATGACCGCAGGACGCCCGATCAGGATCGGCTGGGCGATGCCTTCTTCCAATGCCAGTTGGGCCGCGCGCAGGGCCCGCTCGTCTTCGCCGTCCGCATAGGCTACGCGGGCCTTCGGCGCCACGGCTTTGGCGGCGTTGAAGATCGGCTTCATCAGAATGCCCGTCTGGTAAACGAAGCGCTGCAAGCTCTCGCGATAGGCCTCGAGATCGGCGATCGGGCGCGCGGCGACATGCGACGCCGCTGCCGCCTGGGCCACCGCTGGCGCAATGCGCAGGATCAGCCGACTGTCGAATGGTTTGGGGATGAGATAGTCGGGACCAAAGCGCAGCTCCTGCCCGGCGTAGGCGCTGGCCACCTCGTCGCTGATCTCGGCCTTGGCAAGGGCCGCAATCTCGCGCACGCAGGCCAGCTTCATCGCCTCGGTGATTCGGGTGGCGCCGCAATCGAGCGCCCCGCGAAAGATATACGGAAAGCACAGGACGTTGTTGACCTGGTTGGGATAGTCGCTGCGCCCGGTGGCGATGATGCAGTCGGGACGAGCGGCTTTGGCGACCTCGGGGCGGATTTCCGGCTCGGGGTTGGCCAGCGCCAGAATGACTGGCCGCTCAGCCATGGTCTGCACCATCTCGGCGGTCAAAACCCCCGGCGCCGAGCAGCCCAAAAATACGTCGGCATCGCGCACCGCATCGGCCAGTGTGCGCGCCGCGGTCGCGCGGCAGTAACGGCGCTTGGATTCGTCCAGCCGGTCGGCTAGGGCGTCCTCGCGCTGGTCATGAATCACGCCCTTGGAGTCGCACACCAGGATCTGCTCAGGCCGCGCCCCAAGCGCCACGAACAAATCCAGTACCGCGATCGCGGCCGCCCCCGCGCCACTGACCGCAATGCGCACATCGCCAATGGCCTTGCCGATCAGCTCCAACGCATTGATCAGCGCCGCCGAGGCGATGATCGCCGTGCCATGCTGGTCGTCGTGGAATACGGGGATCTGCATGCGCTCGCGCAACCGACGCTCGATGTAGAAACACTCGGGCGCCTTGATGTCCTCCAAGTTGATACCTCCGAGCGTCGGCTCCAGCGCGGCGATGATCTCCACCAGCTTGTCCGGGTCCTTTTCGTTGAGTTCGATGTCAAAGACATCGATGCCGGCGAATTTTTTGAACAGACAGCCCTTGCCCTCCATCACCGGTTTGCTGGCCAACGGACCGATATCGCCCAGGCCCAGCACGGCGGTGCCGTTGGTGACCACGCCGACTAGGTTGCCGCGGCTGGTGTACTCGGCGGCTTGGTTGGGGTCGGCTGCGATCGCGAGGCACGGATAGGCCACGCCTGGGGAGTAGGCCAGGCTCAGGTCGCGCTGGTTGGACAGCGCTTTCGTCGGTGTGACAGAGACCTTGCCCCGGGTCGGGGTGCGGTGGTATTCGAGTGCGGCATCGCGCAGGGCTTGTTCGGCGGGGGTCATGGTGGCGTGTGGCGCAATGGACGAAAAGACGAGAGGACGGCTCGCGCCTGGTGGGGCCCCAGGCCGTGCAGCGTCACACTTCAAGTGTAGCGAGCACACGCCGAGGCAAAGATCACTACAATGTTACTGCTGTGAAGACTGTTGTCCGTCATCGCCGTTGGCTGCTGGGGTTGGTCATCCTGGCGTTGCTGTGGGCCGCGCTGGCGCCCACGCTGGCCCGGGCGTGGGCGGGCGAGTCGCGCACTGCCGAGCGGATTCAGATCTGCACCAGCACCGGTATGGCGTGGGTGACGCCAGAAGCGGCGGTCGACGCCGATCCGAACGACGGCGCCGCCGACGCCATCGTCTGCGAATGGTGCTTGCTTCACGGGGGCTCAGGTTGGGCGCCATCCGAGTTGCGCGTCGGTCTGCCGCCCAGCGTTGATTCGGCGCTGCCTGATCCCCAGACGGGACATGCGGCGGTCCCGCCCCTGATTTGGTGGCGGCCGCAACCGCACGCGCCCCCGCTCCTGTCCGTCTGACGCTGCGCCGCGCGCGGGCCTTCGTGGCTCGCCGCAGCGCTGCCGCCGTGGCGCCCCGCCCCCGGAGCGTCCCGCCCTCGTGTCACGACCTTCAGGAGATTCTTTTCCGATGCATCGAGATAGAACCGCTTGCATGCCCCGTCGCCAATGGCTGGGGCTGTCTGCCCTGGCGCTGGCGGTGGCGGCTATCCCATGGCTGGCTGGCTGTGAGGGCGGCTCCAACCGCTCCGCCCTGCGCGGCATCGACGTCACCGGCGCGCCGTATGGCCGCACGCTGTCGCTGACCGACCAATATGGCCAGCGTCGCACGCTGCAGGACTTCCGCGGCAAGGTGGTGATGCTGTACTTCGGCTTCGTGCAGTGCCCAGACGTTTGTCCGACGGCGCTGGCGCGCGCGGTGGAGGTGATGCAACGCTTGGGGCCCGACGCCGAGCGGGTGCAACTGCTGTTTGTCACCGTCGATCCGGAGCGCGACACCCCGGCGCTGCTGCGCGAGTACATGGCGGCGTTTCATCCGGCTTTTCTGGGGCTGACCGGCACGCCAGAGGAGATCGCCACGGCCGCGCGCGAGTTTAAGGTCTACTACGCCAAGGTGCCCACCGGCAGCAGCTACACCATGGACCACTCGGCGCAAACTTACCTGATCGACCCCCAGGGCCGTCTGCGCATCGTGCTCAAACACGAGCAGACCGCCGACGACTACGCGCACGACATCGCATGGTTGCTGCGCGAGGGCGCGTGATGTCCATCCGTTCTGTTTTCAACCCCCCCCTCTCGCAAAGGAGACCCGACCATGTCCCGCAATCTGATCCGCCGCGCTGCCGCTGGTATGCTGCTGACCCTGGGCGCTGCCGCTTGGGCGCAGACTGTCAAGATCGATGAGCCCTGGGTGCGCGGCACGGTCGCGCAGCAAAAAGCCACCGGTGCTTTTATGCGCCTGACCGCGCCGGAGCCGATGCGGCTGGTGGCCGGCGACTCGCCGGTGGCCGGCGTCGTCGAGATCCACGAGATGGCGATGGAGGGCGATATGATGCGCATGCGCGCCATCCCCGGGTTGGCGTTGCCGGCAGGCCGGCCGGTGGAGCTCAAGCCAGGGGGCTACCATGTGATGCTGATTGACCACAAGCGCCCGCTGGCGGGCGGCGAGACGGTGCCCCTGACGCTGGTGTTCGAAAACGCCGCGGGTCAGCGCGTGCGTCAAGAGGTCCAGGCCAAGGTGATGGGACTGGGCGCGCAGGGCGGCGCCATGGGGGGCGGCTCGCACGGCGGCCACCGGCACTGATGGGCTAACCCGCTGCGGACTTTCCCCTGTTACGACCCAATCGCCCCTTCCAACTTCCAGACTTCTTCGTTTTCACTCAGGCACTCAAGGAGAGATAACCATGCACATCCACTT
>NZ_JARJMT020000058.1 GCF_029335975.1 Tepidimonas sp. | reverse complement strand
ATGGAGCACGGCGAACTGGTGGGCATGCTCACTTTTCGCGAGGTCATCGACACCGTCGCACGCAATGGCGGATCGGTGGGCACGGTGACGGTGCGCAGCGTGATGGACGACCACCCCATGACCTGCACGCCCGAAACCGAGCTGGACCAGGTACGCCCCATGATGCTGGAGCGCCACACCCGTTACATGCCGGTGATGGACAACCGCCTGCTGATGGGCGTGATCAGCTTCTACGATGTGGCCAAGGCCGTGGTCGAGACACAGAGCTTCGAGAACCAGATGCTCAAAGCCTATATCCGCGACTGGCCCGACGAGTCGGGCGCTGCGGCGCAGGGCTGCGCCACCACCGGCTGACGGCACCCGGTGGGTGACGGCGCACTGACCCTACTCGCTGGCCTGCTTGGCGGTCTGGGCCTGTTCATCATGGGCATGGAGCTCATGACGGACGGCCTGCGGCTGGCCGCTGGGCCGGCGCTGGAGCGTATCCTGACTGCCTCCACGCGCACCCGCTGGCGCGGCCTGGCCGCTGGCATCTTGGTGACGGCGCTGGTGCAGTCCTCCAGTGCCGTCACCGTGGCCACGATCGGCTTCGTCAACGCGGGCCTGCTGAACCTGGGGCAGGCGCTGTGGGTGCTATTCGGCGCCAACGTCGGCACCACCATGACGGGCTGGATCGTCGCGCTGCTGGGCTTCGGCATCAAGATCGACGCACTGGCTTTGCCACTCGTCGGGCTGGGAGCGGGCTTGCGCCTGAGCGCGCCGGGCACCCGGCGCGCTGCCCTGGGAACGGCGCTGGTGGGCTTTGGGTTGCTTTTCCTCGGCATCGATGCGCTCAAAGAAGCCTTTGACGGACTGGCGCGCCGCATCGAGCTGCCGGCTGGCATCGGCTGGACGATGGTGCTGGCGCAGCTGGGCATCGGTTTGGTATTGACGGTGCTCATGCAAAGCTCCAGCGCCTCGCTCACGGTCGCGCTCAGCGCCGCGCAGGCCGACCTAATCAGTGCGCAAGGGGCGGCGGCGGTGGTGATTGGTGCCAACATCGGCACCACCGTCACTGCGGTCATCGCGGCCATGGGGGCCACTGCCAATGCGCGCCGCACCGCCAGCGGGCATGTGGTCTTCAACATTCTCACCGGTGTCGTGGCGCTGCTGTTGCTGCCATGGCTGGTGCATGGGCTGCTGCAGATCAAAGCGATGTTGGGCTTGCCGCCATCGCCCGCATTGACGGTGGCTATGTTCCACACCACGTTCAATATACTTGGCGTGGTGCTGATGTGGCCGCTGGCCGATCGGCTGACCGCCTGGCTGCAGCGGCGCTTTGGCCAGGCCGAGGAGGACGAGGCGCGGCCGCGGCATTTGGACCCGACGGTGGTGGCCGTACCGGTTTTGGCGCTGGATGCATTGCGGCGCGAGCTGGCGCGGCTGCGCGGGCTGGCCGCGCGAGCGGTGCGCACGGTCTGGGATTTGCCCGCACTGGGGGGGGTGGCTACTGACGGCCAGAGCGACATGCGCGCGCGACTATCCGGCATATATCGGGCGGTGCATGGGTTGACCCGTGCGGTGGCCGACTTCACAGTGCGGCTGCAGCGCGCCGAGATGTCCGATGACAGCGCAGCACGACTGCCCGACATGCTGCGGGTGGCCCGATATGCCGAAGTCGCAGCGGAACTCACCGATGAGGCGGCCGAGCTCCTGGCCCCCTGGCCCATGCCGCCGGCCGGTGTGCCGGTCCTGGAGTTGGCTGTCTTTCGGTCGCGCTCGCTCGCGCTGCTGGCGCAACTGGACGACCCTGCGCCAGCCCCGGTGGCTCCCGCCATCGAGGCCGCGCTGCGCGAGGCCGAGGATGCCTACGCCGCGCTCAAGGCGGCCTTGCTGCGCGCCGGGGCCGAGGGGCGGCTGGCCATCGAGACGATGGAGGCCTGGCTGGGCGCCTGCAGCGAGCTGCGCCGCAGCCTGCAACAACTGGTCAAGGCCGCCGTGGTGCTGCAGCGCTCGGCCGATACCCGTGCTGCAGGTGGCGGGCAGGCACAGGCGTCTGCGGGATAATCCTGGGCATGAGCGGCAATACCCTGGGCACCCTGTTTCGCGTTACCAACTTCGGCGAGTCGCATGGGCCGGCCATCGGCTGCGTCATCGATGGCTGCCCGCCGGGTTTGCCGTTATCCGAGGCCGACATCCAGCCAGACCTCGACCGGCGCCGGCCGGGCAGCAGCAAGTTCGTCACCCAGCGGCAGGAGGCGGACCAGGTACAAATCCTAAGCGGCGTGTACCAGGGGCGCACCACGGGCACACCGATCGCTTTGTTGATTGCCAATACCAACCAGCGCAGCCAGGATTACGGCGATATCGCCCAAACCTTCCGCCCCGGCCATGCGGACTACACCTACTGGCACAAATACGGTATTCGCGATCCGCGCGGCGGCGGGCGCTCGTCCGCGCGCCTGACCGCGCCCACCGTGGCGGCGGGGGCGGTAGCGCGCAAATGGCTGCGCGCGCAGTTTGGCACCGTGGTGCGGGGCGCCCTGGTCCAGATGGGCACGCTGAACGTGCCGTTCGAATCGTGGGACCATGTCGAGGGCAATCCGTTTTTTGCCCCGGTGGCCGATGTGTCGGCGCTGGAGGCGTATCTGACCGAGGTCCGCAAGGCCGGTGACTCGGTGGGGGCGCGGTTGCGCGTCGTCGCGCAGGGCGCACCAGCCGGGCTGGGCGCGCCGATCTACGGCCGCCTGGACGCCGACATCGCGCACGCGATGATGGGCCTCAACGCCGTCAAGGGTGTGGAAATCGGCGACGGCTTTGCCAGCGTCGCGCAGCGCGGCAGCGAGCACGGCGACGGCATCACTCCCCAGGGCTTTCTGTCCAACCATGCGGGTGGGGTGCTGGGGGGCATCAGTACCGGGCAAGATATCGTCGTCACGCTGGCCATCAAGCCGACCAGTTCCATCCTCGTGCCGCGGCCATCCATCGATACCGAGGGTGAGCCGACGCAGGTCATCACCAAAGGGCGGCACGACCCTTGTGTTGGCATTCGGGCCGTGCCGATCGTAGAAGCGCTGCTTGCGATCGTCCTGATGGATCATGCGCTGCGCCACCGTGCGCAGTGCGGGGATGTGCGCGTCACTCCCGGGCCGGTCGCGGCCGAGGCGCCGGGCGGCGTATCCCGTTCATGAGGGACGGAGCCCCCGTCGATGCCCGGCGTGGGGGCGGGTTGTGGCCCTTCGCAGCCCTCTCGGCAGGGTATTTTGCGCACATCGGCTTTTTCAATCCGTACCTGCCGCTGTGGTTGCAGGAACTGGGCTACGGCCTGTGGGCGATTGGGCTATTGACTTCGCTGCAGTCGGCAACGCGGCTGTTCGCCCCTTACCTTTGGGGGTGGTTGAGCGACCGCAGCGGCGAGCCGGTGCGCTGGCTGCGGGTGTGCGCCGGCGCAGCGCTGGTGCTCTCTTTGGGCTTGTGGTGGCAGCCCGCGCCCGCTTGGCTGCCGCTGGTGTTGTTGCTGATGTTTACCCAAACCAGCGCCATGATGCCACTGTCCGAGACGGCGCTGGCGCATGCCGTCAGCGCCTCGGGCGTATTCGACCCGCGCCGCTATGGCCGTGTGCGCCTGTGGGGGTCGCTGGGCTTTCTGGTGACGGTGCTGGCAGCGGGGGTCTGGTTCGAGCGCCACGGGCTGTCGAGTTTTCCCTTCTGGGCCAACGCAACGCTGGCGCTGGTGGTGGGGGCAGCGTGGGCCATGCCGCGCTGGCGCGACCCCCCGCATACGCACGGCGCAGAGAGCGGGCGCATCTGGCCGGTGTTGCGCCAGCCCGTCGTGGCATGGTTTTTTGCGTCCATGTTTTTCCATGTGCTGGCGCACGTTTTCATCTACATCTTCTTCTCGCTCTATCTGGACCGCCTGGGGTATGGCAAGGGCGTGATCGGTGCGCTGTGGGCCACCGCAGTGGTGGTGGAGATCGCCTGGTTCCTGACCCAGGGACGCTGGCTGCCGCGCCTGGCACTGGGGCAGTGGTTGGTGCTGGCATCGGCCCTGACGGTGGCGCGCATGGCGGCCACCGCCTGGGGGGCCCAATGGCTGGGGGTGCTGTTGCTGGCGCAAGCGGTGCATGCCATCGGCTTTGCTGCCCATCACACGGTATGCATCGCCCTTATCAACCGCCACTTTCCAGGACGGCTGCATGCCCGGGGGCAGGCTCTGTATTCATTGATCGGTTATGGTTGTTCTGGAATCACTGCCGGTGCGCTGGGCGGTTGGCTCAGTAGTCGATACGGGTTGGGCGCGGTCTTCGAGGCAGGCATGATCGCCGCAGCAGCTGCTACAGTAACAGCCGCCATGGTGCTGCGTCTGGGCAATGGATGGCGGAATTGACGCGGTCCTGCACAATGGTGGGCGGAGAATTAACCGAAAGGACGTACGCCGAATAGGACGCCATGTGCCCAGAACGCGAACACCGCCCACGCCCCCAGGCCCGCCACCACGGTGGCTACCGTGGCCGCTAGCGACGTGTCCCGGGCAGCCGGGGGGACCGCGTCTTCTGAGTCATCATCGTCGCCATCGCCGTCGCGGCCGCCGGT
This sequence comes from Tepidimonas sp., assembly GCF_029335975.1. Taxonomy (GTDB): domain Bacteria; phylum Pseudomonadota; class Gammaproteobacteria; order Burkholderiales; family Burkholderiaceae_C; genus Tepidimonas. The sequence goes on along the minus strand of NZ_JARJMT020000058.1, from coordinate 12,676 downwards.
GGGCGAGCGGCGCCGTGCTGCGCGGTAGTTGAACACCGCCCATACCAAAAAGCCGCCAAAGAGCAGCACATCGGCCAGCGTACCGTTGGCTAGCAGGTGGGCAAACGCCCACAGCTTGACGGACAGCACCATCGGATGGCCCAACTTCGCCTTGATCGCATTGCCCGGGACATAGGCTGCCACCAGCAGCACGAACGCCAGCAGCGTCAGTAGCGAGGCGGCGTGGCGCATCCCCATCGGCGCAGTCCACAACACGTCCGGGGATTGACGGGCCAAACCATAGCCCCAGACGATCAACCCCAGTCCGATGGCCGACACCAGGGAGTAAATCGCCTTCCATGCGCTCAGGCCAACGCGGTCGATGGTCTGGTTGCGCCAATCATCGGCCACGATGCGCACAGAGTGCACGCCCAAAAACAAAATCAAGCCCAGCACCAACCACTGCATCGCGCACCTCCGGTCCTTCGTGGTTTACAGGCGTTTCGTTCATCATAGCCCGAAGCCCCGGGTTATGGCTCCGAGATCCGTTGAAAACCTATCGCGACGATTGCGAAGACCGACTGCCGCCAATTCGCCGACCCCGGCAAACTTCTTTGCAATCAACAATCAAATCGTGATTGTTGATTTCTATCAGATGCCGAACATCGTGGCGCACTCATGCGGTGCATGCACGGCACGCGGCGCCGATCTCAGCCAACCCGTCCGCAAGGAGATGACCATGAATGCCCGCAACCGCGAAACCGCCGGCCAATGCCCCGTGATGCACGGCGCCCACACGACCGCCGCATCATCCAACACGGCTTGGTGGCCGAATGCCCTGAACCTGGACATCTTGCACCAGCACGACACCAAGACCAATCCGCTGCCCGGCTTCGACTATCGAGCGGCGGTGCGCGAGCTCGACGTGGATGCAATCAAGCGCGACTTGATGGCTTTGATGACCGACAGCCAGCCGTGGTGGCCCGCCGACTGGGGCCACTACGGGGGATTGATGATCCGCATGGCGTGGCATGCGGCGGGGTCGTACCGGGTCGCAGACGGCCGTGGCGGAGCCAACACCGGCAACCAGCGGTTTGCACCGCTCAACGCTTGGCCGGATAACGCCAACCTGGACAAAGCGCGTCGGCTGCTGTGGCCGATCAAGGAAAAATACGGAAACGCAATCAGCTGGGCCGATCTGATCTATGTGAATCCCGAGGGTGTCAACGGCGAGCCGGACCCCTTGCGTACGGCCGCTCAGGTGCGCGAGACCTTTGCCCGCATGGGCATGAATGACGAGGAAACCGTCGCCCTGACCGCGGGCGGACACACCGTCGGCAAGGCGCACGGCAACGGCAGTGCGGCCAATTGGGGCCAGCACCCGAAGCAGCGCCGATGGAGGAACAGGGCTTGGGCTGGATCAACCATACCACTCGCGGGTTCGGGCGCGATACCGTGACCAGTGGTCTGGAAGGGACGTGGACCACGAACCCCACTCGGTGGGATACCGGTTACTTCAAACTGCTGCTCGGCTACGATTGGGCGCTCCAAAAGAGCCCCGCTGGCGCCGGCAATGGGAGCCCATCGGTCTGCGGCCCGAAAATGTGCCGCCAGACGTGGAAGATCCCACCCTGCGCAACCACCGCATCATCATGACCGATGCCGACATGGCGATGAAGGTAGACCCCGTCTACCGGCGGATCTCGGAGCGGTTTGCGGCCGACCAGGCGTATTTCTCGGCAGTATTTGCCCGCGCTTGGTTCAAGCTCACACATCGCGACATGGGGCCGCGTACGCGCTACATCGGTCCCGAAGTGCCCACCGAGGACCTGATTTGGCAAGATCCCGTGCCTGCAGGCTGCACCGACTACGATGTCGCTGCTGTGCGCGCCAGAATCGCTGCTGCGGGGCTGGGCATCGCCGAGCGGGTGGCCACCGCCTGGGACAGTGCCCGCACATTCCGCGGATCCGATTTTCGCGGTGGCGCAAACGGGGCCCGGATCCGACTCGCCCCGCAAAAAGACTGGGCCGGCAACGAGCCCGAACGGCTGGCGCGCGTGTTGCCCATCTATGAGCGCATCGCCGCCGAGACCGGCGCCCGTATGGCCGATGTGATCGTCCTGGCCGGCGGCATGGCCGTAGAAGAGGCCGCCCGTGCGGCTGGCTGCCCGATTGAAGTCCCGTTCGCGCCGGGGCGCGGCGATGCCACGCAGGCACAGACGGATGTCCAGTCGTTTGTCGTGCTGGAGCCCGTGGCCGATGGGTTTCGCAATTGGCTCAAGGCGTACGGTGCAATACAGCCGGAGGAACTGCTGCTCGACCGTGCACAGCTCATGGGTCTGAGCGCGGTGGAGATGACAGTGCTCGTCGGTGGCTTGCGTGTGTTGGGTGCGAACCACGGAGGGGCGGAGCACGAGGTATTCACCGACCGGCCTGGGGTGCTGAGCAACGATTTTTTCGTGCATCTGACCGATATGGCCTATCGCTGGATGCCCACGGGCCGCAACCGCTACGCCATCGTGGATCGGACCACGGGTGAGACCCGCTGGACCGCGACGCGGGTGGATCGGGTGTTTGGCTCCAACGCCGTGTTGCGCCCCTACGCCGAGGTCTATGCCCAAGATGACGGGCGCGAAAAATTCGTGCGCGACTTCGTCGCCGCGTGGGTCAAGGTCATGAACGCCGATCGCTACGACCTGCGGCCCTGATGTCAGCGGCGACGCGGGCGGGCAATTCCATCAAACCTGTTCAGACGGCGAAACGATCAGCCGCAGGCCAGGGGAATTTTCTCGGGTTTGGACCGTGCATCCCAGCCGCAGAGCCATCCGTACGATCGCGGGGTGGCCGTGATGGCACACCATCTGTCGCACCTGCGGCAAATGGCGCAAGGCGTCGCCCAGCAGCGCCGTGCCCAGCCCGCGCCTGCGTAAGGGTTGGGCCACGGACAAGCCGATCTCCCACACCCCCTCATGGACCGTGGGGCACAACTGCAAGGCGGCGCACAGCCCGCCGTCGTACGCCGCCCACGCACCCCACCAAAGGCTATCGCCTTGCATCGCCCGATTGCACCAACCTGCCACGGCCATATCGGTGAGCGAGTGACCAAAGCGCGCTCGGCGGTCATCCTCCGACAAGGACAGCAGATGCAGTTGCACCGCCGGTCTGTGCACTGGCAGCAGCATGCGCAAATCAATCGGACAGGGCCACATAGGTCAGCAGCACCTCGCAGCACCGGCGTGGGTGAGCACCCACGGGGTCGCTGGCGTCCATCACAGCCCGCACGGCGATCGAGCGCCGGCCCACATGTTCCACTCGGCAGCGCACATCGACGACGTCGCCCACGCGAGCGGGGGCGAGAAAGTCCAAACGATCGGCTCTGGCCATCACCAGCGGACGTCGCAGCCGCCGCGTCGCCGCCACGAACCCGCATTTGGCCAACCACGCCATGGCAGGGCCGCCATGGAGCACGCCCCGGTGGTTGACATGGCCGGGAAAGACGATCTCTGCCACGTGGGCATCGCCCTCGTCGACGGTGGTAGCGCGATCCTCGGTCGGCGCAGCGGCATCGGAGTCATCCGCTTCTCGACGCACCATCACGAAGTCCGCTTGCAAACAAGTCTGTCGACTCCCTAGCAGCAGGTCCTCGCCGATGAGGTCACAGCGTACCGTCGCCGAGCGCCGACCCCGGCGGACGATGCGCGCTTGGCATTCGCCCAGATGACCGCTGGGCAATGGGGCGCTGAACTGCACCTGATCGAGAGCCGCGGTCACGACTGCTCCACCCAATTCGCGCGAAGCCAAGATGAAGGCCGCGCGGTCCAGCCATGAGAGTGCAGCCCCGCCAAACAGTGTGCCGTGGTGATTGCACTGGTCTGGCCAGGCCATATCTACCACCGTCAGCGTGCGGTGAACATCGCCGCGCGCGCGCTCCATTTCGGATGCATCGGACATCTTGCGTACTCCGGTTGGCGTCTCCATGCCAGGGCAAGCCAATCGGACGCACGCAAAGCAGCCCGTCGTCCACGCGATCGGGAACGACGGACGTGACGGTGAAAACGGCGTCGCGCTGAGCTCGCTGGGGACACCCCGCCCCGGCACAACCTCTATCGCTGGGCGGCAGGTCTCCTGGCTCTCGGGTCAACGTCGGACAGCAGCCTTCCCAGTCCATAGGACCAGTGGCAACGTCGTGTCCAACTCGCCGATCACAGTTGCGGGGGCAGCCACAGCCTCGATCGTTTCGACCGTTCTGTCGTTCCCTTTTCATCCCGACCGTTCGTGTCGGAAACCGCTCAGCGGCCCCAAGTATAGGCGATGGCTGGGGGCACAGTGCAAAAGGGCCGCGATGCGCGACGGCCCGATGAAAAGCGCCCGCCGAAGCGGCCGTGCAAGGCTGGTGGAGCCGATCATCGCCCCTGGAAGTGCGATATGCCGGGCATCTTCGGTCTCGGCTGTCTCGGCGTGCCGTGGCTGACACGGTGCCGGCGCGGGCGCTTGTGGGGAGTTTTCCTTACAAGCTTTTGGCATGTGTCGCGCTACGGCCTCCGCCCGATACCGCCGGCTGGCCTGGTGGGCGCTTGGGCTGGTTTTCTGGGCCAGTGTCGCGCCGGGTATTGCGCAACTCGCCCTGCGCAGTGGCGATGCCTTGGGCCCGGGCATCGAGATTTGCGCCACCACCGAGGTCGTGCAGTGGAGCGATGCGTCGTCCGACTCCGATCCAGGCGCGGCCGCTTCGTCCTCCTGCGATTGGTGTCGGCTGGATGGACACTGGGCGCTGCCATACAGCGGATCGGGCACGGCCCCGCCCCCCCTGTCGCCCATCGTTTTGGGTGACGAGCGGGATCTCGGGTTGCGACCATGCCACACCACCTTGGTGCACAACGACACAGGCGAATGGGGGATGCGCGGGCAGTTGAGCCATCTGAAGGGGCGCAACCGCAGCACCGGCGATGGGCTCTACCAAATCCTGCCGCTGCATGCCCGTCTGAGTCTGACACACCGCAGCGGTGCTTGGGACAGCGCAGTGGAGATGGTTGCCGCCTGGGCCAAGACCGATGTGTCCCAGGTGCGCAACGAGGTCCGCACCCCGGGCTTTGCCTTGCTCAATGTGCGCACGGCATACCGCCTGGGCCGTGGTAAATTGGAACTGGGCATCGACAACCGGTTCGACCGCCTGTACTACCTGCCCACCGGCGGGGCGTATGTCGGGCAGGGGACCACGATGACCAATCCCAGCCCCCCGAATGTGCCGCAGTGGGGCACGGCGGTACCCGGGCCAGGGCGTACGCTGTGGGTGGCTTACCAACAAAAGTTCTGACCGGCATTGGGCAAGCCACAACGTCAGGCTAGAATGGGGCTGCTCCGGGGTGTCCGCGCAAGCGTGGGCTGAGATGGCACGAGCCAAACCCGTGAACTTGATCCGGTTCATCCCGGCGTAAGAAGAGCAGCTGCGCCCGGGTGGGTGGTTGGGGTAGCGACCCTAGCCGCGCACCCCGCTGGCCCCTAATGGCTAGCCTGGGCTAGGCAGGCGGGCACCCTTCGGAGCATGTTGACCCCCCATCCGAAGGAGACCGCCCCATGAATGCCCCCACCGACCGCTTTCTGGCCAACCAGGCCCAAGTGGATCCCGCCGCCATCGAGCCGCTGCCCCGATCGCGCAAGATCTATGTGCAGGGTTCGCGCCCGGATATCCGCGTGCCGATGCGCGAAATCCAGCAAAGCGACACCCCCGCCGCCTTCGGCGCAGAACCCAATCCTCCCATTTATGTGTACGACACCTCGGGGCCGTACACCGATCCGGCCGTGCGCATCGATATTCGGCGCGGACTGCCGGCGTTGCGCCAGCGCTGGATCGAGGCGCGCCAGGACACCGAGTTGTTGCCTGACCTGAGCAGCGCGTACGGACGAGCCCGCGCTGCCGATCCCCACCTCGACGAAATGCGCTTTCCGGGTCTGCAGCGCCAGCCTCGCCGTGCCAAAGCGGGCGCCAATGTGACGCAGATGCACTATGCCCGCCGCGGCCTCATCACGCCAGAGATGGAGTTCGTCGCCATCCGCGAAAACCTGCGACGGCGCGAATACCTCGAATCGCTACAGGCCGCTGGCCCCACAGGGCGCAAGATGGCCGCCATGATCGGGCGCCAGCACCCCGGCCAAAGCTTCGGCGCCTGTATCCCCGCCGAAATCACCCCCGAGTTCGTGCGCGATGAGGTGGCGCGAGGTCGCGCCATCATTCCCGCCAACATCAACCACCCAGAAAGCGAGCCGATGATCATCGGCCGCCATTTCCTGGTCAAAATCAATGCCAACATCGGCAACAGCGCCATCACCTCCTCCATTCAAGACGAGGTGGACAAGCTCACCTGGGCCATCCGCTGGGGTGCCGATACGGTGATGGACCTGTCGACGGGTCGCCACATCCACGAGACGCGTGAGTGGATCATTCGCAATTCACCCGTACCTATCGGCACCGTGCCGATCTATCAGGCATTGGAGAAAGTGCATGGCAAGGCCGAGGAACTCACCTGGGACATCTTCCGCGATACGCTGATCGAGCAGGCCGAGCAAGGTGTGGATTACTTCACCATCCACGCTGGCGTGCTGCTGCGCTATGTGCCGCTGACCGCCGAGCGCATGACCGGTATCGTCAGCCGCGGCGGCTCCATCATAGCCAAATGGTGTCTGGCCCATCATCAAGAAAACTTCCTCTACACCCATTTCGAGGAAATCTGCGACATCATGAAGGCCTATGACGTGGCCTTCAGCCTGGGCGACGGTCTGCGCCCCGGCTCCATCTACGACGCCAACGACGAGGCCCAACTCGCTGAGCTGCGCACCCTGGGCGAGTTGACGCAAATCGCGTGGAAGCACGATGTGCAGGTGATGATCGAGGGCCCGGGCCATGTGCCGCTGCATCTCATCAAGGAAAACATGGACCTGCAGTTGGCGCAGTGCCACGAAGCACCTTTTTATACCCTGGGGCCGCTGACCACCGACATCGCTCCGGGGTATGACCATATCACCAGTGGCATTGGTGCGGCCACCATCGGCTGGTACGGCGCCGCCATGCTGTGCTATGTCACGCCCAAAGAACACCTGGGTCTGCCCAACAAGCAAGACGTCAAGGAAGGCATCATCACCTACAAGCTGGCGGCGCATGCCGCCGACCTAGCCAAAGGCCATCCGGGCGCGCAGATCCGCGACAACGCACTGTCCAAGGCGCGCTTCGAATTCCGTTGGGAAGATCAGTTCAACTTGGGGCTCGACCCGGACAAGGCGCGCGAATTCCACGACGAGACGCTGCCCAAAGACTCAGCCAAGGTCGCACACTTTTGTTCCATGTGCGGGCCGCACTTTTGCAGCATGAAAATCACACGGGATGTGCGCGACTTCGCCGCGCGACAGGGCGTAGCCGAGGCTGAGGCCCTATCCAGGGGAATGAACATATGAGCCGCCCCTGATTTTTTGGACGCGAATTTGGGGTTAAATCGTGTCTGAGAAAGGGGCTGTGAGATGCTTAAATAGTTGAAGGTGGATGGGGTTGCGCCGGGGTTAAGCGCTGGTCGGTCGGCCGCAGGGCGCTCCTGTCAGGGCGGCCCCGAGCGAAGCGAGGGATACGCGAAGCGCACAGAACAATCCGGTTGAGCGGCTACTTGGTGATGCCCATTGGCGGATCGGCGAACGGGTCATGGAGATCGAGATTCCGATCTGGCAGACTCGCCCTTTACCGGCGAAGGTCATCGCAAGGTCTGGGCGCGGCTGCGTCGGATGCGGGGTATCCGCGTCTCGCGTGCCCGTGTGCTGCGGCTGATGCGCGAGAACCCGGTGCTCTTGCCTCATCGACAGCCCAAGGGTGTTCCCCATCCGCACGACGGCACCCTTATCACGGATCGCCCAAACGACATGTGGGGCACCGATGGCATCCGCATCGAGACCGTCGACGACGCCTGGGTCTGGGTGTTCTCGGCGATCGATCATTTCGATGCTTCTGTGTGGGCATCCATGCGCTCAAGACTGGCAACCGCTTTGCCGCTTTGCAACCGATCACACAGGGCCTGCTGGCTGAGTTCGGGGCCGCCGGCGCCGATGCCAGTCGCGGGCTGGCCCTGCGCATGGACAACGGCACGCATTACTTCGCCGACAACTTCCTCAACCAGGTCAAGTTTCTGGGGCATCGCCCCGAGCGTGGCCTTTGTCGCAGAAGCGCAGACCAACGGAGTGGCCGAGCGCTTCAACCGCACGCTCAAAGCGCAGGCGATCCACGGCCGCGTCTTCAGGGATGTCGAGGAAGGTGCGCGCCGCTGTCACTGCGCTCTAGGATCGTTACGATCGCCATTGGCGTCCCGAGAAGCTGGGCTTCATGTTGACCGGCCGGCCCGGCATCTTCGCCAGCGGCGACATGGTGCCCTCCGAGCGCACCGTGACGGTGGCCGTCGGTCATGGCAAGAAAGCCGCGCGCCACATCGATGCCCGGTTGACAGACAAGACTTACGCAGCGCCAGAAAACCACGAGCTCGCCACCTTCGGCAAGCGCAATTTCTGGTATCACTCAGAAGCGCCGCATTAGGTGCGGCCGATGCTCGACATCCTGCGCCGCCAATGGAGCTTCGACGAAGTGGTGCAGGGCCTGGACGAATCGAACGCCTTGTTCGAGGCGCGCCGCTGTCTTTCCTGCGGCAACTGCTTCGAATGCGACAACTGCTGCGGTGTCTGTCCTGACCATGCGGTCATCAAGCTCGGCCCAGGCAATCGCTATCAATTCCATTACGGTTATTGCAAGGGACGCGGACTGTGCGCGGCGCAATGCCCTTGCGGCGCGATCAGGATGGTGCCGGAGGAAAACCGAGAAGGCGTCGAATTTTCATGCAGCCAGTGTGATCAAGGTCGGCGATGCGTCGCTTATTAGGCAAGGGCATCTCGGTATGCGCCTTGCATGACAGGGTGTGCTTTTTTATTTCGCTTGCTCGATGGTTTAACAGCGTGATCAGCCAGTCGGCGGCTGTGTCACGCGGCTGGGCGTTCGCTGGCGCCGCAGTCGTGGTTGTGGGCGCTCATGACGGTTTGTTCATCGATCCATTCGTACAACTCGAGGGACTCTGGCGCGCGCCTGCTGCAGACACCGCTGCTGCAGCCACCGCAAGCTGTGCTCGCCTGCAGGTGGCGCACGCGGCCCTTGCGTTCGAGGATCGCAAGCATGTCGCGCAGCGCATCGGGCGCGGCGTCCAGGCCTTGGGCCATATCCTGCAGGCTGGCGCGACCGCGCTGTTGCAAATACTCGTTTAATCGCGAGAGGATCATTTCATTCTCCTTCAGACCTTCTGCGTAAGCGGCAAGGCCGGTGCGGTCGACTTCTGGCCATGGTGCCGCAGGACGAGGATCGCGACCGAAAGGGCGGCGCCGACGATGCCGATCCAGATCGCCGATTCCAGTGGATGCTTGTCCCAGGTCGCCATCTGGTAAAAGAGAGTGGAAAGGCCGTAGGCTAAACCGAGCGTCCAGATGCCGACGAAAACCGCCCAGCGCGCGCCGCTTTCTTGGTAGACCGCCGCCAGCGCCGACACGCAGGGCGTGTAGAGCAGGATGAACAGCAGGTAGGCGAAGGCGCCGGCTGCGCCGTCGAAACGCGCCGCCATGGCGCCAAAAGTACCGCTGGAGATGCCCTGTTCTTCGACGAAGGTCTCGGTATCTTCAGCTACCGCCAGACCCAGCGGATCGAGCCAACTGTCCATTGCCGCGGCGAGGTTTGCGGGGATGGTGGCCAAGGCCGCGGACAGACTGTCGGCCAACGAGAACTCTTCGTCATCCCCGCCACCGCCTGCCTCCTCTGCGGCCAGTGCGCCGTAGGTGGCGTTGAGCGTGCCCACCACCACTTCCTTGGCCAGCAAGCCGGTGAAAATGCCGACCGCAGCGGGCCAGTTTTCCTCGGTAAGACCGATGGGGGTGAGGGCGGGGGTCATGGCGCGGCCGATTGCGGCGAGCACGGACTTGTCGCTGTCCTCGTTGCCGAAGCTGCCGTCGGTGCCGACGGCATTGAGAAAACTAATCACCATGACCATGGGCACGATGATGCGGCCAGCCTTGACGACGAAGCCCCTCAGACGCTCCCAGGTGTGGATCAATACGCCTTTCGCGGTCGGCAGGTGGTAGGGCGGCAGTTCCATGATGAAGGGTGAAGCCTCGCCTTTGAGCAACGTGTTCTTCAGCATCAGGCCGGTGGCGACCGCGACGGCGATGCCGATAAGATACAGCGCAAACACCACATTTTGACCGCCCACGGGAAAGAAGGCGGCAGCGAACAGCACATACACAGGCAGGCGCGCACCGCAGGACATGAAGGGGGCCATGGCGATGGTCATCAAGCGGTCGCGGCGATGCTCTAGGGTGCGCGTCGCCATGATCGCCGGCACGTTGCAGCCGAAGCCGACGATGAGCGGCACGAAGGACTTGCCCGGCAGGCCGACCCATCGCATGAAACGATCCATGACGAAGGCGGCGCGCGCCATGTAACCCGAATCCTCCAACACCGAGAGGAACAGGTAGAGGGAGCCGATCACCGGAACAAAAGTCGCCACGGTCTGGAGGCCGCCACCGATGCCGTCGGCCAACATGACTTTCAGCCACTCTGGAAAACCCGCGTAAGCGAGCGCCGCGCCGAAACCGTCGACGAAGATCGCGCCGGCGGCCTGATCGACGAAGTCGATAAAAGCTCCGCCGATTTGTATGGTGAACATGAACATCAGATACATCATCAGCAGGAAGATCGGGATGCCCAGCGCGCGGTTGAGTACGATACGGTCGATGCGGTCGGTAAGGTTGCGGCTGATGCGGCCATCGGCCTGGACGACGGCATTGGCAATACGGTTGGCGAGGCCGTAGCGAGCGTCGGCGACGAGGATATCGAGATCGTCTCCGATCTCGCCGGCAAGACGTGAGGCGGCGGCAACCTGCTCTGCTCCGGCCACCTGGCGCGCCAGGTCGTCACCTTCCAGCAGGCGTACTGCTTGCCAGCGCGTCATGGCGCCAGCGGCGGTGGCGTCGGTTTCGGTCGCGTGCGTCAACGTCTCGATGGCGCGCTCCAGCGCCTCGGCGTAAACGACGCGAACGCCTGGGTGCGGACGCTCCTTGACTGCTCGGGCGATCTCGGCCTTCAGTTCGGGAATACCCTTGCCTTCGGAGGCGATTACCGGCACCACCGGACAGCCGAGCTGGGCGGCCAGCGCCACGGCATCCACATGCATGCCGCGGGCCTTTGCCACGTCGATCATGTTGAGCACCACCAAAAGCGGAACGCCCATCTCGGCGAGCTGAATGGTCAGGTAGAGGTTGCGCTCCAGGTTGGCGGCGTCGACGATGTTGATGATCAGATCTGCTTTCTCCGTCTGCACGTAGTCGCGCGCTATCCTCTCGTCGAGGGAGACCTCGCGGTCTGCGACGTCGAGGGAATAGGTGCCGGGCAGGTCGACGATCTCGAAACGCACACCGTCACGGTGATATTCGCCACTCTTTTTTTCGACTGTGACGCCCGGCCAATTGCCGACGCGCTGCCTCGCGCCGGTGAGCGCATTGAAGAGGGTGGTCTTGCCGCAATTCGGGTTGCCGACCAGGGCGATGGTGTAGTGGGCCTTTGCCAGCATCACAGTTTCTCCACGTCGAGGGCCGCCGCCTCATTCTTGCGCAGCGAGATGTAGCAGCCACGGATGCGGATTTCCACGGGGTCGCCCATTGGGGCGATGCGCACGATATCGATGTGCGAACCAGGGGTCAGGCCGAGGGCCAGCAGCTTGCGCCGGTAGCCGCTGTTCTGGCTGAAGCCGACCACTTTGGCACGGTCGCCGATCTGAAGTTCTCCGAGTGTCGTCATCGCGTTTTCCTCAAGGGTGTCAAGCGGACTTGACAGGCACCACCATGAGCTTGTGCGCCATGCCGCCGCCGAGGGCCAAGCGCGTCTCGCCGCGCATCACCACCACACCGCTGCCTTGGTGCTGGCGCACCACGAGCTCGGCACCGACGTTGAGGCCCATGTCGGTCATGCGCATATCGAGGCCGGCCCCGCCGCGTAGGGCGACGACGCGCACGCGCTCGCCTTCGCTGGCCATCATGAGCGGAAAGGCGGCGGTCCTCTCATTTGCCCTGCTTGTCATGTTCAGAGTTTCCAAGAAAAGCCGGCCTAAGCGAAGCTACGGTCGTTGCCGCAGCCAACGGCGCCCCAGATCTTGAAGCCCTCGGCAATTTCGTAGCGCAGACCGACCGCCTTGTCCGGACCGGCATACGCTTCGCCGAAAATTTCCGCCGTCAGATTGCGTTTTTTCGCGAGCGGATGCTTGTAGCCGACACCCCAGGTGCCGACGCTCTCGCTCTCATCTCCAGCCTTTGTACGCTTGGCACCGAGGTTGAGATGCAACACCTGCCCGCTTTCAAAACGGAAAGTGACGAGGTCGAAGAACGCATATTCCCCCTCGGTGATCGTGTCAAAAGCAAAGCGCTCATCGGCGCGCATGCGGCTCATGTCGGAGCGGACGCCCAGCGACCAGCCGCTGTCGTTTTGGATCGGCACCCACGGGTAGCCGATGCCCGTGCCGCGCAGCTTGGTGGAGGGATCGAGGTCGTGGTCGGTGGCGCGGGCGAGGCCGAGGCCGACTTCCAGGTCGTCGATGGGCGCGAAGCCGAAGACCAGTTCGCCGCCGCGTACCTTGTCGTCGCG
>NZ_JARJMT020000055.1 GCF_029335975.1 Tepidimonas sp. | reverse complement strand
GGGCCGCGGGGCATGGCGGAGTGGCCGCTTGGGTGGTGATGGCCAGCGCTTTGCTCGGCGCGGCATTGGCCGACGGATTCTTGACCCATCAAGTGGCCCGGCCGCTGCGCGCGACGGCCCGCCATGCCCAGGCGGTGGCCGCGGGCAACCTGTACACTGAGCCACCGCTCGATCGGATAGACGACATTGGGCTGCTGGCCCGCTCGATCAACCAAGCCGGCCTCAACCTGCGCGCCTTGGTCGATGACGTGGCAACGCAGGTGGGCGGACTCAGCGCAGCAAGCGAGCAGATCGCCCAAGGCAACGAAGATCTATCCCGGCGCACGGAGCAGTCTGCTGCCAGCCCCCAGGAGACGGCTGCCTCGACGGAACAGATCACTTCCGCTGTCCAGCAAAACGCCGATCATGCGCAGTCAGCCAGCGATTTGGCCCGGCGCACCATGGAGGCGGCCGAAGCCGGCGGACAGCAAATGACCGGTGTGGTTCAGACGATGGAGCGCATCGCCACCGAGTCGCAACGCATTGCCGACATCACATCGGTCATCGATTCGATCGCGTTCCAGACGAATATCCTGGCGCTCAATGCTGCGGTGGAGGCCGCCCGGGCCGGTGAAGCGGGACGCGGTTTCGCCGTGGTGGCTGGGGAGGTCCGGGCGTTGGCGCAGCGCAGTGCGCAAGCCGCCAAAGAAATCAAATCGGTCATCCAAAGCAGTGTGCAGCAAGTCGGCGATGGGGTGGCTCGCGCGCAGCAGGCCGGCGCGCGCATCGCGGCGGTCGTGCAGCAAATCAAGGGAGTGGTGCAACGCATCAACGACATTTCGGCAGCCAGCGCAGAACAATCGGCAGGGGTGGGCCAAATCGGCGAGGCTGTGGCGACGCTGGACCAGGGCACCCAGCAAAACGCCGCTTTGGTGGAGGAGCTCTCCGCTGCAGCGCGCAGCTTGCATGCGCAGTCCGAGCGCCTGGCCAGCGCCGTTGCGGTCTGGCGCGCTGCTGCCCGTGGCTGATGGATCGCTGCCGTGGCGATGTCCGAGTCTTCCACCGTTCTTTCGATGCATGACCCAGGTATCCCTGCCTGGGTCATCGAGCAGGCGGAAGATGCCCTGGCGCAAGAGCTCGGGCCGTTGGCACGGACGGTGTTCGATGCTGCGCCGGATGGCATATTGGTCGTGGATCGCGGGGGTGTCATCCTCGGGGTCAATCCGCAGCTGTTGCACTTGACTGGATACGACGAGGCTGGCTTACTGGGACGACCGTTGGACGTTTTGTTACCCCCGTCGGTGCGAAGTCGGCATGCGCAGTGGGTTCGACAACACTTCGCCCAGCCCCGAGAACGGCCGATGGGTCGCGTCGATGGTTTGGCGATGTGCCGTGCCGATGGCACGCTGGTGCCCGTGGACATTGCCCTCGGTCAGGGCTTTTGGCGCGGACAAGCTTGTACGGTGGCCTTCATACGGGATGTGTCGGCGGCGCGCCGTCTGGCCGAGCGACTTCGGCATCTGGCCGAACACGATGTGTTGACGGGCTTGGCCAATCGGGCTCAATTTCTGGAGCGGCTGCGCGATGCCTTGGATGGAACCCGGCGCCACGGCCACACGGCCGCGCTGCTGTTGCTGGATTTGGACAACTTCAAAGAGGTCAACGACACTTTCGGACATCCGGTGGGCGACCGTGTCCTGCAGCACGTTGCCGAACGCTTGCGCGAGGCTGTCCGGTCCGATGATCTGGTGGCGCGGCTGGGCGGGGACGAATTTGCCATCCTTCTGCCGAGGGTAGAGTCACCAGCCGATGCGCTTCGGGTGGCCGACAAGCTGCTCATTGCCCTGGGTCCACCCGTGCAAGTTGAGGCTTTGCGTTTGTCTGTCGGTGGCTCGATCGGGGTTGCCTGTTGCCCGCAGGATGCGCATGACGCCGACACTTGGATGCGCAACGCCGATCTCGCGCTGTATGCGGCCAAAAGTGGCGGTCGGCAGCAGCCATCCCGGTACGAAACCGCGCTGTCGCATGCCATGAGCGAGCGCGCCCGTTTGCACGAGCGGTTGCGCCAAGCGTTGCGCCACGGCGGGCTGACGCTGCATTATCAGCCGCAAATCAGCGTGCGGGACGGCAGTGTGGTCGGCGCTGAAGCGCTGTTGCGGTGGACTGATGCGGAACTGGGGGCCGTGCCCCCGGCGCACTTCATTCCCGTGGCCGAGGCGACCGGATTGATTCTGCCGTTGGGCGATTGGGTTCTGCGCGAAGCCTGCCGTCAGCTGCGCGCCTGGGCGGATCAGGGTGTGCAGCTGCGGGTGGGCGTGAATCTGTCACCGCTGCAGTTTCGCCAGCCCGCGCTGGCGGCGCAAGTGCGTGACCTGCTGCAGCAGTACGGTTTGGCCCCAGAGCTTTTGGAGCTGGAGGTAACGCAATCCCAAGCCATGGTCGACCTGGAGCAGGCTCGCCGCACTCTGACAGCGTTGGCGGATTTGGGTGTCGGCATCGCGCTGGACGACTTTGGTACTGGCCACTCCTCGTTGGCGGTACTCAAGCAGCTGCCCGTACAGCGGATCAAAATCGACCGCACTTTCGTTCGACAGATTCCCGGCGATCCGACAGACAGCTTGCTGGTGCGCGGGGTGGTGGCGTTGGCGCGCAGTTTTGGGTGGGATGTGGTGGCCGAAGGGGTCGAGCACTCGGCACAGCTGGAGTTTCTGCGGCGCAGTCGCTGCCCGGTCTATCAGGGCTGGTTGTTCGCCCCAGCACTCTCGCCCGAGGAATTGGTCTCTCGATGGGCGGCCGCGCGGGGTTGCCACTCGACGCAGCGGTGACGCCCACCGCGTTTGGCTTGATACATGGCCGAGTCGGCCTGTTGCAGCAGGATGGTTTCGTCCACCGGGGATACCTGCGGGTAATACGTGACCCCGATGCTGGCCGAGACCTGCAGCGTTCCGGCCGGATCATCGATCGGGGTCGACGCCGCGTCCAGCAACCGCCGCACGAGCGGCTGCGCGTCCTCAGTCCTGCCCAAGTCGGGCAATAGCACGACGAACTCATCGCCGCCGAGCCGGACCACGGTATCGACTTCACGCACGGCCGCGCGCAGCCGCTGCGCGATCGCCACCAGCAGTCGGTCTCCGGCGGCATGTCCGTGCTGATCGTTGATGGCTTTGAAGCCGTCTAAATCCATCATCGCGACCGCCAGCCAGGTGCCCTGCCTGTTGCTGCGAGCCAAGGCCTGCTGCATGCGGTCGTGCAGAAGCAGCCGGTTGCCCAGCCCTGTCAAAGGGTCGTACAGCGCGGCGCGGCGCAGCGCCGTCTCCTCCAGCTGGTCGGAGGTGATGTCGCGCAACACCCCCACGTAGCCATGGGGGCAGCCGTCCGGTCCCGGGACGGCGTTGATGGTCATGCCATTGGCCATCAATCCTCCGTCACGGCGTCGGTTCCAGATCTTGCCGCTCCAGGCCCCGTGTTGGTGCAAGGCATGCCACATGGCGGCAAAGAAAGCCGCGTCGTGCCGGCCCGAAGACAGAATGGCCGGCGTGCGGCCGAGAACATCGTCTTGGGCGTAGCCGGTCAGGCGACAAAAAGCCGGGTTTACGCGGACGATGCGTCCCTCGGCGTCGGTGACCAGAATGGCCTCGTGCGTGTGGTTGAACACCAGCTCGGCCAGCGCAAGGGCGTGCTGGTGCTGGCGTTGTTGGGTGATGTCGAGCAGCACACCCACGGCCCGCAGCGGTACACCATCCCCATCGCGCTGGACCACGTGGCCTGCCATCCAGACATCGACCCATCGGCCATCGCGGTGTTTGAGTCGCAGCGCACATTCCAGCTGCGGCTGCTGGCCCGACAGATGCCGCGCCCAGGCATGTTCAAACAGTGTTCGATCCGCAGGGTGCAGCAGCGCGTGCCAACGCGCTGTATCCAGGGGAGGCAGACTGTCCGAGGTGTGGCCGAGGAGCGATCGTCCGCGATCGCCAAGGTTCAGAATGTCCTGGTGCAGGTCCCAATCCCAGGTGGCCAGTTCAGTGCCGGGTACATTCTGGGGCAGCGTGTGTGGGGGTGGGGACAGGGATGAACGGGCACGCGCAGTACCCGTCCGCCCGTCATCGCACCCCTGCGTCATTCAGATGGCGTTTTGCAGGTGTTGATACCGAAAATGGCGTAGGGCGGACACCAGCCAATCAGCCCTGTGGCCAGCGGTACCACGCCGATCCAGCCCCACACGCCTACTGTGCCTGTTGCGGCCAGTGCCACGAGCACCAAGCCGATGACGATACGCAAGATGCGGTCGATGCCACCAACATTCCGGGTCATGTTGCATACTCCTTAGGGGAAAGACGGGGTCACTTCGAACCGCGACTGTACGACAGCAGAGGGACAGACCGCAAGTGTCGGCCGGGTTGCGTGGGGGCTTTTGTCGTGTTTCACGTGGAACCCAACTCCATCGCGGCGTGGGGGCGCATCCAGCCGATGATCCGCCTGGAATGCCTGACTGGCTCAGGGTGGCCGCGATCATGGGACAATTTGGGGCTCTTTTGTACCTTGGGCCGAGCCCCTGTTTGGGGCGCGGCCCGTTGCCGCTGGAGTCCTTGATCCATGCTATATCCCCAGGAATTCGATGTCATCGTCGTCGGCGGCGGCCATGCTGGGACCGAGGCGGCGCTGGCGGCGGCCCGTATGGGTTGCCGTACACTGTTGCTGACCCACAACATCGAGACGTTGGGTCAAATGAGCTGCAATCCCAGTATTGGCGGCATCGGCAAAGGGCATCTGGTCAAAGAGGTGGATGCCCTCGGTGGCGCCATGGCGATCGCGACCGATGAAGGGGGCATCCAGTTTCGCATCCTGAATGCCAGCAAGGGGCCGGCGGTGCGCGCCACCCGTGCGCAGGCCGACCGCAAGCTCTACAAGGCCGCCATTCGCCGCCGACTAGAAAACCAGTCCAATCTGTGGCTGTTCCAACAAGCCGTGGACGATTTGATGGTCGAGGGCGATCGTGTGGTCGGCGCGGTGACGCAGCTCGGGCTGCGCTTTCGTGCCCGCGCGGTGGTTTTGACTGCCGGCACCTTTTTGGACGGAAAAATTCACGTCGGTCTGCAACAGTACGGCGCCGGCCGCGCGGGCGATCCCCCGGCCATCCGTCTGTCTGCGCGCCTCAAGGAGTTGCAACTGCCCCAGGGGCGGCTCAAGACGGGCACGCCGCCGCGGTTGGATGGCCGCACCATCGATTGGTCGCGCTGCACGGTGCAGCCCGGCGATGGCATGCCGGGCTCCGATACCGAGGGGCAACCGGTGCCAGTGTTCAGCTTCTTGGGTCGGCCCGAGATGCACCCTGCTCAGATACCGTGCTGGGTGACCCACACCAATGCGCGCACGCACGAGATCATCCGCAGCGGTTTTGATCGCAGCCCCATGTTCACCGGCAAAATCGAAGGCGTCGGGCCGCGCTACTGTCCCAGCGTCGAGGACAAGGTCAATCGCTTTGCGGACAAGGACAGCCACCAGATTTTCCTGGAACCGGAGGGGCTGGATACGCACGAGGTGTATCCCAACGGGATTTCGACCAGTTTGCCGTTCGACATCCAATATGCGCTCGTGCGCTCCATCGCGGGCCTGGAGAACGCGCATATCCTGCGCCCCGGTTATGCGATCGAGTATGACTACTTCGATCCGCGGGCGTTGCGCTCGACCTTCGAGACCAAGGCCATCCGGGGGTTGTTTTTTGCCGGCCAGATCAACGGCACCACGGGTTATGAGGAGGCCGCCGCGCAAGGCCTGTTTGCCGGGGTGAATGCCGCGCTGCAGGTGTTGGAACGTGAGCCGTGGGTGCCGGGGCGCGACGAGGCCTACCTAGGTGTGCTGGTGGACGACCTGATCACCAAAGGTGTGACCGAGCCGTACCGCATGTTCACCAGCCGGGCCGAGTTCCGGCTGCAACTGCGCGAGGACAACGCGGATCTGCGCTTGACCGAGGCCGGCCGCCGTCTGGGGTTGGTGGACGATGTCCGTTGGGATGCTTTTTGCCGCAAGCGCGATGCGGTTTCACGTGAAACCGAGCGCCTGAAGTCCACCTGGGTCAATCCCCGCATCGTCTCGACGGCGGAGGCTGAGCGTGTGCTGGGCAAGAGCATCGACCATGAGTACAGCCTGTTCGATTTGTTGCGCCGACCGGGAGTCAGCTATGCGGCGCTGATGTCGTTGGAGGGGGGGCGGTTTGCCGAGCCCGCTGTTTCGCATGAGGCGCTGGCCGAGCTGTATGCCCCGGTGGTGGAACAGGTGGAAATCGGCGCCAAGTACGCAGGCTATATCGAGCGTCAGCGCGACGAGGTGCAGCGGGCGGCTGCATACGAACATCTCAAGTTGCCTGCCGATCTGGATTACATGCAGGTGGCGGCGCTGAGCATCGAGGTGAGACAAAAACTGCAAAAACACCGGCCCGAGACCCTGGGTCAGGCAGCGCGCATTTCGGGCGTCACGCCGGCGGCGATCTCGCTGCTGCTGATCCATCTGAAGCGCGGGCGCTTCAAGGGCTTTGACAGGCCGGTCGAGATGCAACATGCGCTAGAGGCCGCGCCTGCCGAGGTGCGCGCCGCATGAGCCTGGACTCCCTAGAGCCTGCCCTGCGGGAGGGGTTGGAGGCCTTGGGCTTGGTCCTGTCGGATCCGGCAGTGCGCCAGTTGTTGGACTATATGGCCGCCCTGGCGCGATGGAGCCGGGTTTACAACCTGACCGCTGTGCGAGACCCGGCCGAGATGCTGACCCATCATCTGCTCGACAGTTTGGCGGTGGTCGCGCCGTTGCGCCGCCATCTGGGGCTGCCGACCGTATCTGTCCGGAATTCTGGCGAACGGTCAGCGACTTCGGTTCGCCTCCTCGATGTCGGTTCCGGGGGCGGGCTGCCGGGCGCCGTTCTGGCCATCGCCTGCCCAGATCTACAGGTGACGTGTGTGGATTCCGTGGCCAAAAAGGCGGCCTTCATAAGTCAGGTGGCGGTCAGCCTGCGTCTGCCTCATCTGCGCGGGGTACATGCCCGTGTCGAGTCACTGGCCGAGCCGTTCGACGTGATTTGTTCGCGTGCCTATGCGTCGCTGGCCGACTTTGTCGCCAGCTCACGATCGGCCTTGGCCCCAAATGGCGTATGGATGGCAATGAAGGGTCGGGTCCCCTTTGAAGAAATCAGCGCGTTGCCGGCCGATGTCGAAGTGTTTCACGTGGAACCGTTGAGTGTGCCGAAGCTGAGTGCGGAGCGCTGCTTGATCTGGATGCGCCCCACGCATGCGGAATCCCCGTAAACTTTCAGACTGTGCGTGGTGCATACGGCGCCACCCCCTTCTTATTCCAAGTGCAGGATCAGCCATGTTGGGTGTTGCCGATTGCG
This sequence comes from Tepidimonas sp., assembly GCF_029335975.1. Lineage (GTDB taxonomy): Bacteria > Pseudomonadota > Gammaproteobacteria > Burkholderiales > Burkholderiaceae_C > Tepidimonas. Next base: position 11,969 of record NZ_JARJMT020000055.1, on the reverse strand, counting down.
GCGCCTTCGCCATCGCCGCTTGGGTCTGCTGGACCATTACCAGGCCAGGACCGCGGGCGCTGGCTACCGGCCGGGGGCGAATTTTCGGCGGGTCGATCGCCACCCCCCGGCGCAATGTGGGGATGGAGGCCTGACTGTGGCGCGAGTGTTCTGCATTGCCAACCAGAAAGGCGGCGTCGGCAAGACGACGACCACGGTCAATCTGGCGGCGGGGTTGGCTCAGGTGGGGCAGCGGGTACTGATGGTGGATTTGGATCCACAGGGCAATGCCACCATGGGCTCGGGGGTGGATAAACGCACTTTGGTTCCTACGGTGTACGAGGTGCTGCTGGGCAGCGCTGCCGTGCCTGCGGCCGTTCGACACAGCCAGGCGGCAGGCTACGATGTGCTCGGATCCAACCGCGAACTGGCCGGCGCCGAGGTCGAGTTGGTGCCGCTGGAGCGGCGCGAACATCGGCTGCGCGACGCCCTGCGGGCGGTGCACGACGACTATGACTTCGTGCTCATCGACTGTCCGCCGTCGCTGAGTCTGCTCACCCTCAACGGCCTGTGCGCCGCGCATGGCGTCATCGTGCCGATGCAATGCGAATATTTCGCGCTGGAGGGCTTGTCCGACCTGGTCAATAGCATCAAACAGGTGCATGCCAACCTCAATCGCGATCTCAAGTTGATCGGGCTGTTGCGGGTGATGTTCGACGCACGCATCACCCTGCAGCAGCAGGTGAGCGACCAGCTCAAAGGACACTTTGGGGACAAAGTGTTCGACACGGTCATTCCGCGCAATGTGCGGCTGGCAGAGGCCCCGAGCTACGGTCTGCCCGGGGTGGTGTTCGACCCGTCGGCTCGTGGCGCAAAAGCGTTCGTCGACTTCGCGCGCGAGATGGTGGCGCGCGTCGAGCGAATTTGACCCCGGTTGGATCAGGCAGTGCGGGCAGCCACCCCGCTGGGCGGGCTCGATGCGGTGGGCGAGATCGACCCATGCCGCGATGCCACACGCCGCATTCGACCCCCTGCAACAGACGGATACGAACGATGGTGAACAAAAAACCCAAAGGACTGGGCCGTGGCCTGGAGGCGCTGCTCGGCCCAACGGTCGAAGCCCAAACACTGGACGCCGAAGCGCCCCGACAATTGCGCTTGAGCGATTTGGTGCCCGGCGCATACCAACCCCGCACACGCATGGACGAAGGGGCGCTGTACGAGCTGGCCGAGAGCATCCGCGCCCAGGGCGTGATGCAGCCGGTGCTGGTGCGGCGGTTGGCGGACGACGTGGGGGCGCAGCGGCTGGCGGCCTGGCATGCCAGCCCAGCGGGGCAGGCCTTTGCCGGGGGCGGCCCACGTGGCGCGCGGCCGGTGTACGAAATCATCGCGGGCGAGCGGCGCTTTCGGGCGGCGCGCCTGGCGGGCTTGGAGGAGCTGCCCGTCTTGGTGCGCGAGGTGCCCGATGAGGCGGCTGCGGCGATGGCGCTCATCGAAAACATCCAGCGCGAGGACCTCAACCCGCTGGAAGAGGCGCAGGGCCTGCAGCGCCTGATCAAGGAGTTTGGTCTGACCCATGAGCAAGCGGCCCAGGCCGTTGGCCGCTCGCGCAGTGCGGCGACCAATCTGTTGCGCCTGTTGCAGTTGGCCGAGCCGGTGCAGACCATGCTGATGGCTGGAGACCTCGATATGGGTCATGCGCGTGCCCTGCTGAGTTTGGACCGCGCCACGCAGATCACCGCAGCGCACCAGATTGCCGCCAAGAGCCTGTCCGTGCGCGAGGCCGAGTCCTTGGTCAAGCGCCTGGCGGCAGAGTTTGCGCTCGCCCCGCCGCGCCCCAAGGCTGAAAAATCGCGTGACGTGCGGCGGGTGGAGGAGGAGCTGTCCGAGCTGCTCGCCGCCGAGGTGGAAGTCCGGGTGAAAAAGCGCGTCAAGCGCGCAGGCCGCGTGCAGGAGCAAGGCGAGCTGGCGATTGCCTTTGGCTCGCTCGACGAGCTCAATGGCCTGATCGAGCGGCTGCGCGGGTTGCACGGGTGAAGCCGCACCGCGCCACACCTGCGCCCGACCGCTGGCCCTTGCCGGCGCTGATGCTGTGGCTGGCGGCCTGGGCTGGCTTCGCTGCCTTGCGCATAGGTCTGCAGCGGCCCGTGGCCGAAGCCTTTGGCATCACCGCCCTGCTGGCCATGCTGTGGGCGGTGCGGCACGGGGGCACGCCAATGCGGCGCATGATCATGGCGCTGGGGTTTCCGCTGTCGTGGGTGTTGGCAGCGGGCGTGGTACCGCTGCCGCCGGCGTGGGTTTGGGGGCTGCTGCTGTTGGCAGTGCTGGCGCTCTACCCATGGCGGGCTTGGCGCGATGCGCCGCTTTTTCCGACCCCGCCGGATGCGCTGCTCGGTTTGGCCGCCGTAATCTGGTTGCCACCGCGCGCACGGGTGCTGGATGCCGGCTGCGGTGCCGGCGACGGCTTGCGTGCCCTGGAGCGGGTCTTCCCCGACGCCGAGTTGTACGGTGTGGAGCGCGCGTGGCCACTGGCGATGCTGGCGCGACTGCGATCCCCGGTCGGCGCGCGTGTGCGGCCTGGAGATTTCTGGTCCGAAGACTGGTCGCGCTATGACCTGATTTATCTGTTCCAACGGCCCGAAACCATGCCACGCGCTGCCGCCAAAGCCGCCGCCGAGATGCGCGCCGGCAGCTGGCTGGTCAGCTTGGAGTTCGCCGTGCCGGATTGGCCAGCCCACGCGACCTTGGTTTGCCCGGATGGTCGGCCGCTGTGGGTTTATGCCGTGGGCGAATCCCACGCCCCGGCCGCAGCGGCCCGAGCGTAGCGTCCGCGGCCTTGCCGTTTGGCTTCGTAGCAGGCTTGATCAGCCGCTTTGAGCACCGCCGTCCAGCAGTCCTTGGCGGTGGCCGCATCGAACACGGCGGCCCCGACGCTGGCGCCCAGCCGAAACCGCTGCCCCTTCCATTCGAATGTGAAATCGCCCAGCGTGGTGACGATGCGTTGCGCCACTTCATCCACCACGCCCGCAGGCGCATCCCACAGAAAAATGGCAAATTCGTCTCCGCCCAAGCGGGCAACCACATCGTGCGGGCGCACGGCATTGCTGAGAATGTCAGCCACTCTTTGCAAAACGGCGTCACCTGCGTCGTGGCCCGCGCTGTCGTTGATGGGTTTGAAATGGTCCAGGTCCAGCAGCAGCAGACCGCAGGGGGGCGAGCAGCGGTCATCGGCCAACGCCGCTTTGCGGGCTTCTTCGAACCCGCGCCGGTTGTGCAAGCCGGTCAAGGTGTCGGTGCACGCGGCACGGCGATTGCGCTCCACCTCGGCATTGAGCATGCGTTCGGCGCGCAACGTGGTGCGGGTCACCGCTGCGCCGATGACTGTCCCGAGAATGAACAGCGAGACCCCCAGCCCCAAGACCACCTGCTCGGCTTGGGACTGCAGACGATGTGCGTGATCCACGGTCTGGGTTGCTCTGAGCCACATACCGGCTGCCAACTCGCGCAATGCCGCAACGAGATCGTGTTGCCGCTCCAAAACGCCCTCGGCCTGGATCTGTGCGCGGGCGTCCTCGTCGCGGCCTTCCAGCAGGGCCTGAACCACGGCGCGCTGCGAGCGGCTGAGCAAGACCGCGTGCTCCAGCAGCGTCTGCATTTGGCGACGCTCGAACGCATCCAGCGGCAATGCTGCCAAGCCGTCGCGGGCGGCCCCGAAAGCCAGACCTTCGCGTTCGAAAACTTGTGCATCTGGCTCCCGCTCCAAGGGATCGGGTTGGGCCAGCATGCGCAGCATGTAGATGATGCGGTTTTGCGCGGCTTTTTGCATGTCCTGCGCCAGCTGGGCCGCCGGGACGGCGACGCGCGCAATCCCGTCCATCGCCGCACCGATCTCCTGCAGACGGGTGATGCCGTGGTGGATGAGGACCCCCTGCAAGCCCAACATCACAACGAAGCCCAGCCCCACCAGCAGCGACGTTTTCCTGATGCGCAGCAAGGCCGCAGCCCAGCGACGCAAGGTGGATTGTCGCGCGGGGGGAAGGGGCGGTGTCTGTGTCGCAGACGGATCGGTGCTCATGACCCCAAGATTTTGCCCGGATTGAGAATATCGTGCGGATCCAGCGCCGCTTTGATCGCGCGCATCAGCGCCAGCGCGCCGTCGCCGACCTCGGCGCGCAGGAAATCCATTTTGTGCAGGCCGATGCCATGCTCGCCCGTGCAGGTGCCGCCGCTGGCCAGGGCGCGCTCGACCAACGCCGCATTGAGGCGCTCGGCCGCGGCGCGCTCGGCGGTGTCATCCGGGTCGATCAGATAGCCCATGTGGAAGTTGCCGTCCCCCACGTGTCCGACCATGAAGTAGGGGATACCCGCCGCGTCCGCTTCGGCAACTGCGGCCAGCACATTGTCGGCCAGCCGGCTGATCGGCACACAGGCGTCGGTGGTGATGGCGCGGCAGCCCGGACGGCTTTGCACCCCGGCAAAGTAGACGTTGTGGCGCGCCGTCCACAGCCGCGTGCGCGCCTCGGGTGTGGTGGCCCATTCGAAGGCCTGGCCGCCGTGTTCGTCGGCGATCGCCTGGGCCATTTCGGCCTGCTCGCGCACTCCGCTGGGCGAGCCGTGGAACTCCATCAGCAGCATCGGCGCCTCGCGCAAGCCCAGCTTGCTGTGGACATTGACGGCGCGCACAGTGCGCGCATCCAGCAGCTCGCAGCGCGCAATCGGGATGCCCATTTGGATGATGGCGATGGTGGTGCGCACCGCCGCCTCGACGCTGGGAAAGGAGCAGATGGCGGCCGAAAGCGCTTCGGGCAACGGGTACAGCCGCACGGTGATTTCGGTCATCACGCCCAAGGTGCCCTCGCTGCCGACGAACAGGCGGGTCAGGTCGTAGCCTGCGCTGCTCTTGCGCGCCAGTGTGCCCGTGCGCAGCACCTCGCCGCCGGCCGTCACCACCTGCAGGGCCAACACATTCTCGCGCATGGTGCCGTAGCGCACGGCGTTGGTGCCGCTGGCGCGGGTGGCAGCCATGCCACCGATGGAGGCGTCCGCGCCCGGGTCGATCGGAAAGAACAACCCCAGGTGTTTGACGGCCTCATTGAGCTGCTGGCGCGTCACCCCGGGCTGCACGGTGGCGCTGAGATCCTCGGGGCGCACGGCCAGGATCTGGTTCATGCGGCCAAGGTCCAGACTGATGCCACCCTGCACGGCCAGCAGATGCCCCTCCAGCGACGAGCCGACGCCAAACGGGATGACCGGCACGCGCCACCGCGAGGCGATGCGCAATGCATCGGCGACGTCGGCCGTCGATTCGGCAAAGACCACGGCCGCCGGTGGCGGAATATGGGTGTAAGCCGACTCATCGCGGCCGTGCTGTTGACGCACGGCCAGCGCCGTCGTGCAGCGCGCTCCAAACCGAGTCTGCAACGCGGCCAGGGCATCGGCCGGCAGCGGTCGCGGCTGCACATCGGGCAGCAGAGGGAGGGGGGCGTTCATGGGCTCTCCAGAGGCGGCGGGACAGCGCCGGGCGGGTTGCCGATAATGCCGCGATTATCGGTTTGGATCCAGCATGAAGGGAAGGTAGGTCATGGGCCATCGACTCACGCAAATCGCCACCCGCACCGGCGACGGCGGCACCACAGGGTTGGGCAACAACCAGCGCGTCAGCAAAAACAGCGCGCGGGTGCATGCCATGGGCGATGTGGATGAGCTCAACTCCCACCTTGGACTGCTGCTGTGCGAGGACATGCCCGCCGAGGTGCGTGCGCTGCTGGTGGAGATCCAGCACCAGCTCTTCAACCTGGGCGGCGAGCTGAGCATGCCGGGCTTTGAGCTGCTCAAGCCCGAGGCGGTGCTGGCCTTGGACGAAGCCCTGGAGCGCTACAACGCCCAATTGCCCCGGCTGCAAGAGTTCATCCTGCCTGCGGGCACGCGCGCCGCAGCTCAGGCGCATGTCTGCCGTACCGTGGCCCGCCGCGCCGAGCGCAGTGTGGTCGCCCTGGGGCAGGAAGAGGCCATCCACGACGCGCCGCGGCAGTACCTCAACCGCTTGAGCGATCTGATGTTCGTGCTGGCGCGGGTACTCAACCGCATGCATGGGGGCGACGACGTGTATTGGAAGAGCGAGCGCATGCAGCGCGCGGCGTCGCTGTAGGTGTCGGCGCCGGCAGCGTGTCAGGCATTTTCTGACACGCTGCGCCGACTTACCGACATCGCGAGCAGACGGTTTCCGATTCAAGCAAAGGTGGCCGGTTTTCACAATCCTTTTCAACGAACCGACGCTTTTCGGGCTGTGTTAAACCCCTCGGCCCGGGGCGCGCCAACCGATGAAAGGAGAGCTGCCATGACTGCCACCGCTGCCCTGAACGAAACCGACCGCGAACAACTGTTGGCCGACATCCGCGAGGCCAATCTGACCTATCTGATGCTCGCGCAGCGCCTGATCCGCGCCGACAAAGCCGAGGCCACCTTCCGCCTGGGTTTGAGCGAAGAGTCGGCCGACCTGATCGCTGCCTTGTCGCCGGCACAGATCGTCAAGCTGGCCAGCCACAACACGCTGCTGTGCCGCTTCCAGGCCGACGACGACATGGTCTGGAAGCTGCTGACCAGCAGCCATGCTCCCCAGCGCTCGGTGGGCGAGGCTGCGCAGCGCTTGCACGCCAGCATCCTGATGGCCGGTCGCCTGGCCCAGGTCTGAGCCTTGCTCGCGCGCTTTCTGACCTCGTGAACCCATGTCCGCTCGGAGCCCCGCCATGACCACTGCCGCCCGTAAATCGCCCATCCGCAGCATCGTCCACGAAAGCCGCGACATCGAGCGCGCCGTCGCCCTGATCGGGCTGGGCGCGCGCTTGCAGGTGCTCGAGAGCGAGACCAACCTGTCGTACGAGAAGCTGCTGCGGCTGTACAAGGAGATCACCGGTCGCTCGCCGAGCAAGGGGCAGCTGCCGTTTTCCACGGATTGGTTTTTGGCCTGGCAGCCCAACATCCACGCCTCGCTGTTCGAAAACATCCGCCAGTCCTTGCTCAAGACCGTGGCGCTGGAGGACATCGACGCCATCATGAAGGCCTACCGCCAGTACGAGGAGCAGATGCAGGTCTGTGGTATTGAGCCGCTGCTCAGCTTCACCCGTGCTTGGCGGCTGAGCCGATTCATGGACGCGGGCATGCTGATTCGCACCCGGTGCACCTGCTGCGGCGGGCACTTCGTCGCCGACCCCTACGTCAATGCCCGTCACTATGTGTGCGGGCTGTGCAAGCCGCCGGCGCGCGCCGGCAAGGGCCGCGCCGAAGGCGCGCTGCGCGCCGACGCCTGACGTCCCCGCGGGTCGGCGCTACCATCGCGGGCATGTCCCGCTCTCGTTCCGCGGCGGCACCGGCCGTGCCCGCCTCACCTGCTTTCGGCGCATTGCTGGCGCGCATCGAGTCCTTTGCCCGCCTGGACCGTGTCCACGCGGGCTCGCTCATTATCTCGGTCTTTGGCGATGCCGTCCTGCCGCGCGGTGCGCGCCTATGGCTGGGCAGCTTGATCCAGCTGCTCGAGCCGCTCGGCATCAACGAGCGCCTGGTGCGCACGGCCGTCTACCGGCTGGTGCAGGACGGCTGGCTGGTCAACCAGGCCTGTGGCCGCCGCACCGACTACATGCTGACCCCTGCCGGCCGCGCCCGCTTCGAGGAGGCGTCGCGCCAGATTTATGCGGCGCGCGCCCCGCGCTGGGATCTGCACTGGCGGCTGCTGCTCGTCACCGGTGCGCTGTCGCCGCGCGAGCGCGAGCGCCTGCGCCGGTCGCTGTTCTGGCAGGGCTATGGCGAGTTGCCCGGGGGCATCTTCGTCCACCCCAGCGCAGACGTGGGCGCGACCTTTGAGGCGCTGCAGGCCGACGGGCTGAGCGAACACCGCGTTGACCTGCTGCCCCTGCGCGCCGAGCGCCTGCCCGTGCGCGGCACCGCCCCCGACCGCGACCTGGTGCGTCAGGCCTGGAATCTGGAGGCGCTGGCGGGCGATTACGTGGCCTTCGTGGCGCGGTATGCCCCGCTGGTGGCGGAGTTGGAGGCGCATGGCGCCCCCGCGCCCGCGCCCGCCTTTCTGGGGCGCACATTGCTCATTCACGACTGGCGGCGCCTGCTGCTGCGCGACCCCCAGTTGCCCGAGGAGCTGCTGCCGCGCGATTGGCCCGGCGAGCGCGCGCGCCACGTCTGTCGGCGCCTGTACCGGCTGCTGCTGGCCCCGGCCGAGCAGCACCTGGATGAGCGGCTGCAATGGGCCGATGGCTGCGTGCCCGCTGCGGCCAACTGGCTGTGGCAGCGTTTCGAGACCCAGGAGGACGAGTGCTCCCTGGGGACGCCGCGCCTGGGGTGAGGGCGCGGTCGCACCGCTGGGCCGAGCCGCAGGGTTTCGGGTAAACCCTGATGTGCGCCGGAGCGGCTTTCCGTGATACTGGAATACAAGCCTAGGTCACGATTTTTGTATCACGATGAGCGTCGACGTCGCCCCTCTTCCCGCCGATCCGCAGGCCTTGGCCGAAGCGGTCGGGGCTGCCATGTGGTCGCGCGACCACGCCACCCAGGCGCTGGGCATGCGACTCGATGCGATTGCCCCGGGCCGGGCCGTGCTGTCCATGCCCGTGCGGCGCGACATGGTCAATGGCCACGCCATCTGCCACGGCGGGCTGATCTTCACGCTGGCCGACAGCGCTTTTGCCTATGCCTGCAACAGCTACAACCACAACACGGTGGCGTCGGCGTGTCACATCGACTTTCTGGCGCCGGCGCGCGAGGGCGAGGTGCTGGAGGCCGAGGCCATCGAACGCTCGCTGACCGGGCGCACGGGGGTGTATGACGTCACCGTGCGTGTGCGCGGCGGACGCACGGTGGCACTGTTTCGCGGCAAGAGCCACCGGCTCGGCGGCGAGGTGATCGCCGGCTTGCAGCAGGCCGATGGCCGCACCTGAGACGTTCAGCCGCAACAGCACAAGGACAGAGGAGACCTCAACGATGCCTGTCAAAGCCCCGCGCCCTGGCGACCTGGAGCCGATCGAGACGGCCAGCCGTGACGAAATCGCGGCGCTGCAACTCGAGCGGCTGAAGTGGAGCGTGCGCCACGCCTACGAGAATGTGCCGCATTACCGCGCCAAGTTCGACGCCGCCGGCGTCCACCCCGACGACCTCAACACCCTGGCGGACCTGGCCAAGTTTCCGTTTACCACCAAGACTGACCTGCGCGACAACTACCCGTTCGGGATGTTTGCCGTGCCGCGCGAGCGCGTGGTGCGCATCCACGCCTCCTCCGGCACCACCGGCAAGCCGACGGTCGTCGGCTACACCCAGCGCGACATCGACACCTGGGCCAGTCTGGTGGCGCGCTCCATCCGCGCCGCCGGTGGCCGCCCGGGCGACATCGTGCACGTGGCCTACGGCTATGGTCTGTTCACCGGCGGACTGGGCGCGCACTATGGCGCCGAGCGGCTGGGCTGCACCGTCATCCCGATGTCGGGCGGGCAAACCGAGCGCCAGGTGCAGCTCATCATGGATTTCAAGCCCGACATCATCATGGTCACACCCTCCTATTCCCTGGTGATTGCCGAGGAGTTCGAGCGGCAGGGCATCGCGCCGGAGCAAATCGCGCTGAAAGTGGGTATTTTCGGGGCCGAGCCCTGGGGCGAGGGCATGCGCGCCGAGATCGAGCGCAAGCTCGGGCTGGATGCGGTGGACATCTACGGCCTGTCTGAGGTGATGGGGCCGGGCGTGGCCAACGAATGCATCGAGAGCAAGGATGGCCCGGTGATCTGGGAGGACCATTTTTATCCCGAGATCATCGACCCCGACACGGGCGAGGTGCTGCCCGATGGCGAGGAGGGCGAACTGGTCTTCACCTCGCTGTCCAAAGAGGCGATGCCCATCATCCGCTATCGCACGCGCGACCGCACCCGGCTGCTGCCGCCCACGGCGCGCAGCTTCCGCCGCATGGGCCGCATCACCGGTCGTACCGACGACATGATCATCCTGCGCGGCGTCAACGTATTTCCAACGCAGATCGAGGAGCAGATCTTGCGCGATGCGCAGCTATCGGGCAACTATCTGCTGGTGCTGACCCGTGACGGTCACCTGGACCAACTGGAGGTGCGCTGCGAGCTGCAGCGCCATCTGAGCGGCCGGCTGAGCGAGCCCGAGCGCGCCGCGATCGGCCGCGAACTGCAGCACCGCATCAAGACCTTCATTGGCGTGAGCACCCGCGTGACGGTGCTCGACGCCGATGCGCTGCCACGCACCCAGACCGGCAAGGCCAAACGGGTGCAGGACGAGCGCCCCCGCACGGTCTGACCCCGCCCTTTGAGCCACCGGAGACCCACTATGTATACCCAAGCATTGAGCATTCCCGACCCGGCTGCGGCCAAGGTCCAGCCAATCCAGCCGGACGAGCCGGCGGACAAGCTGGATGCCTTTCAGGCGCGCATCGATGCCGATGGCCGCATCGAGCCGCAGGATTGGATGCCCGAAGCCTACCGCCGCACGCTGATCCGCCAGATCAGCCAGCATGCGCACAGCGAGGTGGTGGGCATGCTGCCGGAGGGCAACTGGATCACCCGTGCGCCCAGCCTCAAGCGCAAGGCCATCTTGCTGGCCAAGGTGCAGGACGAAGGCGGCCACGGCCTGTATCTGTACTCGGCGGCCGAGACGCTGGGCGTCAGCCGCGCCGAGCTGATCGAACAGTTGTTGTCAGGCCGGGCCAAGTACAGCTCGATCTTCAATTACCCGACCCTGAACTGGGCCGACGTCGGCGTCATCGGCTGGTTGGTCGACGGAGCGGCGATCATGAACCAAATCCCGCTGTGCCGCTGCAGCTATGGGCCGTATGCGCGCGCGATGATCCGCATCTGCAAAGAGGAAAGCTTCCACCAGCGCCAGGGTTATGAGCTGTTGCTGACCATGATGCGCGGCACCGAGGCCCAGCGCCGCATGGTGCAGGACGCCGTCGACCGCTGGTGGTGGAAGTGCCTGGCGATGTTTGGCCCCCCCGACAGCGCCAGTGTGCACAGCGAGCAGAGCATGCGCTGGGGTATCAAGCGCATCAGCAACGACGAGCTGCGCCAAAAATTTGTCGATGCCACCGTGCCGCAGGCCGAGGTGCTCGGCGTCACGCTGCCCGACCCGAAGCTGAAGTGGAACCCCGAGCGGGGCCACTACGACTTCGGTGAGATCGACTGGGACGAGTTCTGGCGCACCGTCAATGGCCACGGCCCCTGCAACAAGGAGCGCCTGGCCACCCGTGTCAAGGCGCACGAGGACGGTGCCTGGGTGCGCGAAGCTGCCCTGGCCCATGCCCGCAAGCGCCGCGAGCGCGGTCTCAAGGCCGCTGCCTGAGCGCTGGCACCCCGTCATCGACCCGAGCGACCGAAGGAGCCCCCCCAATGAGCCAACCCGTCACCCCCGCGGGCGCGGATGCGACTGCCAAAGCCACGCCGGCCCTCAAAGAGTGGCCGCTGTGGGAAGTTTTTGTGCGCAGCAAGCAGGGCCTCGAGCACAAGCACTGCGGCAGCCTGCACGCCGCCGATGCCGAGCACGCGCTGCAGATGGCGCGCGACATCTATACCCGCCGCCAGGAAGGCGTCAGCATCTGGGTCGTGCCCTCGGCGGCGATCGTCGCCAGCCGGCCCTCGGACAAGGGCGAGTTTTTCGAGCCCTCGGCCGACAAGATCTACCGCCACCCGACCTTCTACGAGATTCCCGAAGAAGTGGGGCACATGTGATGGACGCCGTGGCCACCGACACGACCGTGCTGGTCGACTATCTGCTGCACCTGGGCGACAATGCCCTGGTGCTGGGCCAACGCAACAGTCAGTGGTGCGGCGTTGGCCCCGTGCTAGAGGAGGATTTGGCGCTGACCAACCAGACGCTGGATCTCATCGGCCAGGCCCGCCTGTTGTATCAGGAGGTCGCCCGCCTGCAGGGGGGCGATGTGACCGAGGATGCGCTGGCCTACTTTCGCGACGCCCCCGAGT
>NZ_JARJMT020000047.1 GCF_029335975.1 Tepidimonas sp. | reverse complement strand
CCGGCTGGGCGAGCGCGGGGCGCTGGCGCTGCTACCGGTCGGGGTTGACCCTGGGGAGGTATCGAGAATTTCGTCTTCGCGGTGCTCGACAAAGGAGTTGAGCGTCTCGCGCATCAGCGACGGACTGCGGCGCGCGCACATCATCGAAATGCCCTGCAACACCATGTTCATGAGCACGATGCGCTGCTCGGTGCGGCGCTCCAGCTTGACGGCCACGGGCTTGAACACCAAGTTGGCCAGCAAAATGCCGTAAAACGTCGTCATCAGGGCCACCGCCAGGTGCTTGCCGATCACGACCAGATCCCCGCTGGCGACCACGTCCATCAGATTGATCAGCCCAACCAGGGTGCCGATCATGCCGAAAGCGGGCGCGTAGCTGGCCATGACGCGAAAGAGCTGCGCCTCGGCCGCCTCCTTGGCTTTCATGCGCGAAATCCGCCACTGCAGCAGGTCTAGGATGTCCTCCTCCGGGATGCGGTCGATGACCAGCTGCACCCCTGTGCGCAGGAAGGGGTTGGAGATGCGCGGCAACGCCTTTTCGACCAACACCGGATCATCGCGCATCCACAGTCGCGAGATGTCCACCAGCTCCTCGATGTCGCGCTCGGTGTACAGGCGCTCGTTGCGCATGACGGTTCGGATGAGCTTGAAGACCCGCAGCACCTCGCCGATCGGGTAGCTCAAGAAGGTGGCTGCCATGGTGCCCACCAGGACGATGCCGATGCTTGGCACATCGATGAACAGCCAAGGATCGTCGGCTGCAAACAGGATCAGGACACCCAGCAACACAACGCTGGCGACCATGCCGATCAGGGTGGAGGGATTCATCCGCACGCGCTCCAAGGGGGCGGCAATGCCCCACAGGGCTATTGTGCCCCAGCCGGCTGGCATAGAATCGAGCACCGGGCCAAACGTGGGAGCCTGGTTTTTTTGTGTCCACCGCCCTGTGCTGGCGGCTTCGGGCCCGACCGGCTATCCATCAAGCGCTCGCAGCCATTGGGCCGCGCACTGCCACAACGCGCCGCTTACCCCACAGCCACATCGGAGCCTTGCCCATGGAAATTTTCGACTACGACAACGTCCTGCTGTTGCCGCGCAAATGCCGCGTGGAAAGCCGCAGCGAATGCGACACCTCGGTGGAGTTTGGTGGCCGACGCTTCAAGCTGCCGGTGGTGCCAGCCAACATGAAGACGGTGCTGGACGAGCGCATCAGCGAATACCTGGCCGCCAACGGCTATTTTTACGTCATGCACCGCTTCGACCTGGACAGCGTAGCCTTTGCCAAGCGCATGCGTGAACGGGGCCTGTTCGTGTCCATCAGCTCTGGGGTCAAGCCGGCTGACCATGCGGTGATCGACCGGCTCGCGGCCGAAGGCGTGGGCGCCGACTACATCACCATCGACATCGCCCACGGCCACGCCGACAGCGTGCGCAGGATGATCGAGCACATCAAGCAAAAACTGCCGCAAACCTTCCTCATCGCCGGCAACGTGGGCACGCCCGAGGCCGTGATCGACCTGGAAAACTGGGGCGCGGATGCGACCAAGGTGGGCATCGGGCCGGGCAAGGTATGCATCACGCGGCTCAAAACGGGCTTTGGCACCGGTGGCTGGCAGCTCTCGGCGCTCAAGTGGTGCGCGCGGGTGGCGACCAAGCCCATCATCGCCGACGGGGGCATTCGCCACCATGGCGACATCGCCAAGAGCGTGCGTTTTGGCGCCGCGATGGTCATGATCGGCTCGCTTTTCGCCGGCCACGAGGAGTCCCCCGGCCAGACGGTGGAGGTGGACGGCAAGCTCTATAAGGAGTACTACGGCTCGGCCAGCGACTTCAACAAAGGCGAGTACAAGCACGTCGAAGGCAAGCGCATCCTCGAGCCGATCAAAGGCAAGCTGGCCGACACCCTGCGCGAGATGCAAGAGGACTTACAAAGCGCCATCAGCTACGCCGGCGGGCGCACCTTGGTCGATCTGCGCAAGGTGAACTATGTCGTCTTGGGCGGCGAAAACGCCGGCGAACATCTGCTGATGTGAGAACGAAGGTGCGCTGTCGAGGCTCAGCGTGGCGCGCGGCGCGCAGCCGGTTCTGCCCGCCGTGCGCGGGGGGCCTCGGAGCGCTTGCCCCAGCCCCGATGGCCGTCGGCCCGGCGCGCCTGGCGCGGGGTGTCGATCGGCCGCTGCGGCTCCAAGCCCGGGATCGTCAGGGCCGGGATCGGTTGACGGCTGAAGGCCTCGATGGCGCCGATGCGGCGGCGATCACGCGGCTCGGCCATGGTGACCGCCAAACCGCGGCGCCCGGCCCGACCCGTGCGGCCGATGCGGTGCACATAATCTTCGGCCTTCATTGGCAAGCCGTAGTTGAAGACATGGGTGATGCTGGGCACGTCGATGCCGCGCGCGGCCACATCAGTGGCCACCAGAATCTGCACCTGTCCTTGCCGCAGCGCCTGCAGCCGACGATTGCGCAGCCCTTGGCTCAGGGCCCCGTGTAGGGCCACGGCGGCAAAGCCCGCCTGCTGCAGGTCTTGCGCCAGTTCATCACATTCGATTTGTGTGCTGGCAAACACGATGGCCTGCTCGATCGCCTCGTCGCGCAGCCAGTGGTCTAACACGCGGCGTTTGTGCGAGGGGCTGTCGCACCAGTACAGGCGCTGCTCGATGTGGGTATGGCGGTCCTGCGGCGTCTCCAGCGCAACGCGCTGCGGCGCGCGCATGATGCGCGCGGCCAACGCCTGGATGCGCGGCGCGAAGGTGGCGCTGAACATCAGCGTCTGACGCCGACCCTCGGTCAGGCGGTGGATTTCGGCCAAGTCCTCGGCAAAGCCCAGGTCCAGCATGCGATCGGCCTCGTCAAGGACGACGTGCTGCACGGTGTCCAGCCGCAGATGGCCACCGCGGTGCAAATCCAGCAGGCGCCCCGGGGTGGCGACCACCACGGCTGCGCCGGCTAGGCGCTGCAGTTGCACCGCGTAGGGCATGCCACCCACCACCGTCGCCACGCGCACGCCACGCGTGTGGCGCAGCAAGTCCACGGCGTCGTGCGCCACCTGCTGGGCCAGTTCTCGCGTAGGGCACAGCACCAGCGCCTGCGGTGCCGCCGGCTCGAAACGGGGCGCGCGCCCAGGCCCGCGGCTGCTGCGGCGAGACTCGCGAACGGGCTCGGCCGCAACCTGTCGGCACAGGGCGTCGAGCACAGGGAGCAAGTACGCGGCGGTCTTGCCGCTGCCCGTCTGGCTGGACACCATCAGGTCAGCGCCGTCCGCATCGCGAGCCAGGGCCGGCGGGATGGCGGCCAGTTGTACGGGGGTGGGCTGCACATAGCCTAGGTCGGCCACGGCACGCAGCAGGGAATCGACCAGGCCGAGCGCGGCAAAGCCACCATCGCAGCCAACGGCTGCAGGGATCGAAGGGTTCATGGTTGGGATCCGTCAGGTTGTCATCACATCGACTACCAACGAATCAATCCTTCCACGGACCGGCAAGCAGCAGATGCAACAAAGAAACCGGCACCGAATGGCGTCGGAAAAGCCATTATGGCACAGATTCGTGCGGTCTGAGGATGCAGCGCGATGCGGCTCGGATTCGGCGCCGAACCGCACCGCCCCGGCGGTCCGCTCAGGCCGACAGGCGCAGGAAGTGTTCGCGGTAATGCGCCAACTCGTCGATGGATTCATGCACATCGGCCAGGGCTGTGTGGCGTTGTTGTTTCTTGAACGCGCTGTAGACCTGCGGCCGCCAGCGCCGCGCCAGCTCTTTGAGGGTGCTCACATCCAAATTGCGGTAGTGGAAATACGCCTCCAGCCGCGGCATGTAGCGCACCAGAAAACGCCGGTCCTGCCCCACGCTGTTGCCGCACATGGGCGATGCACCCTTGGGTACATAGCGCGCGATGAAGTCGAGCAGGAGCTGCTCGGCCTCGGCTTCGGTCATCTGGCTGGCCTTGACCTTGTCGATCAAGCCACTGCGTCCATGCGTGCCTTTGTTCCATGCATCCATGGCGTCGAGCACGGCGTCGCTCTGGTGGATCACCAGCACAGGCCCCTCGATGCGCGGGTGCAGATGCGGGCCGGTGACCACCACGGCCACCTCCAGCAGGCGCTCGGCCTCGGGGTCCAGGCCGGACATTTCGCAGTCGATCCAGACCAGATTCTGGTCGCTCTTGGGCAAGGTCAGGGCCTCGGCGGACAACGGTTCGGGCAAGGTGTTGGAGCTGGTCATAGCGCCTATTGTCGCCGACATGCCGACACGACTTTGGCTAGACTGCGCATATGCACATCACACTGCCTGCGCACTTGCTTTGGAGCTGGACTTTCGTGACCCTGTTGGTGGCCAGCCTGCTGCTGCGGGCTTGGCTGTATGCGCGCCAAATCCGGCATGTGGCACACCACCGCGACCGCGTGCCCGAGGCATTCGTCGCGCATGTCAGCGCCGAGCAGCACGCCAAAGCCGCCGCTTACACGATCGACAAGACGCGGCTGGCACTGGCCGAGTCGGTTTGGAGCTCGGTCGTCCTGGTCGGCTGGACCCTGCTCGGTGGGCTGGACTGGCTCAATCAGATTCTGCTGCAGTGGTTGGGGGACGGGCTGGTACAGCAGGTTGCGCTCATCGGGGCCTTCTTTGCGATCGGGGCGTTGCTGGAGCTGCCGCTGGCGTGGTGGCGCACCTTCCGCGTGGAAGCCGCCCACGGGTTCAACCAGATGACGCTGGGTTTGTGGGTGGCCGACGGGCTCAAGGGCGCAGCCGTGGCGGCAGCCTTGGGTCTGCCGCTGGCCGCGCTGATCCTGTGGCTCTACGACGCCGCGGGCTCGGCCTGGTGGCTGTGGGCCTGGCTGGCCTGGATGGCCTTCAATACGGCGTTGCTGCTGCTCTACCCTCGCTTCATCGCTCCCTTGTTCAACCGCTTCGAGCCGCTGGCCGACGCCCGCTTGCGTGAGCGCGTCGAGTCCCTACTGGCCCGCTGTGGCTTTCGCGCCGCAGGGGTGTATGTGATGGACGGCAGCCGGCGCAGCGCGCATGCCAACGCCTATTTCACCGGATTTGGCCCCGCCAAGCGCGTGGTGCTGTTCGACACCCTGCTGCAACGCCTAGAGGCCCCCCAGATCGATGCCGTGCTCGCGCACGAGCTGGGGCATGCCCACCACCGGCATGTGCTCAAGCGTCTGGT
>NZ_JARJMT020000017.1 GCF_029335975.1 Tepidimonas sp. | reverse complement strand
GGGCGTGATGCCGTATTCCGTCAGCACGTCCCTGAAGTCCTGGCTGGCGTATTGACTGCTTCTGTCGCTGTGGAAGATCAGCCCGGCTGTCACCACCGCCAGGAACCGCCAGCCTTCGTCCGTGTGGATGCAGGTGATGTTGCTCGCTCAGACCGGGTCGGGCTCCATCTTGACGCGCGCCAGCGCGTCCCGCAGCCGGCTGATCTCCATCTGCTCTGCGCTCACGACCTTGCTGTCAGCGCCTTTGAGCTTGCCCTGTCGGCCAGCCTTGACCCAGTTGAACAGCGTCCGCTCCACCACGCCCAGCGACCTGGCTGCTGCCGCAATGCTCTGCCCGCCGCTGACCAGCCGTACAGCTTTGCACTCCAGCGTGTAGCACGCCCGCACGGTCTTCGTCATTTCCGTACTCCTTGCTCGCGTTGAACCACTCAGCAAAGGGTGCGTTTTTCCGGGGGCAAGGTCACACATCGGCCGCGCCCGACATAGACGCGTTCGTGCCATGTGACGTTTGCTGCCGCGCATCCGTCCAAGCAAATACCAACCGCTCTCAACTTCAAGGAGCCTTATGTCTGGATCCACGCAACGTTTCGAGGCGCAGTTGGCAGCTACCCTGCGGGCCGAGCTGCAGCCACCGCCCGACCTGGCTCCGGTGCTGCGGCGCGCACGCCGCCGCCTGGCCGCCCGCCATGTGCTGACCCAGCTGCTGGGCCGCATCTGGCTGGCACTGGCGCGGCTGTTTGCCCCCCTCATGGTGCGCTGGCACCGCGCGTTGCCTCCTTCCACCCCTTTCCAGTCCTGATAGGAGTCCGGCCATGGAAACGATGAATCAAACCCTCACCTGGATGGGCGATCCGATGATCGCTTTGTATCACCGTCTGGCCGCGCTTTCCCCGAACTTGGCCGGGGCCTTGGCGTTGTTGCTGGTCGGCTATGTACTGGGCAAGATTGCTGCCGCCGTCATCCGCCGGTTACTGGTCCGTCTGGGGGCCGATCGACTGGCTGAAAGTTCGGGTCTAGCGAGGCTTACCCGCCAATGGGGCCTAGAGCGGCCGCTTTCGGCCCTCGTCGGCTCGCTGGCCTTCGCCTTCATCCTGCTGGCCTTCGCCATCTCGGCGGCCGATGCCATAGGGTTGGCCGCGGCCGGTCAGGCCGTGACGCAGGTGATGCTTTTTTTGCCTAAGTTCGTCGCGGCCATGGCCGTGCTGGTGCTGGGCCTGATGGCGGCGGGCTGGCTGAGCGAGCTGGTGCGCCGCGCAGCAGATGGCGCCGGGGTCGAGTACGCACCCAGCTTGAGCCGCATCACCATGGGCGTACTTTCGGCGCTGGTGGTGCTATTGGCCATCGATCAGCTCGACATTCGCATCGTGCTGCTGCAGGAAATCATTGGCATCGTGCTCGCCGCCCTCGGTGTGGCCGTGGCCTTGTCGCTGGGGCTGGGCACGCGCACGCTTTCAGGCGAGATTGTCAGTGGTGTGTATGTGCGCGATTGGCTGCGCGAAGGCGACCGCATTGAATGGAACGGTCTGCAAGCCACCGTGCGGGAGGTGGGCACGCTCAAGACGCTGCTCGTGCTCGACGACGGACGCGAGCTGAGCGTGGCTCATTCGCGGTTGCTCAATCAAGACGTCATCGTCCAGCGCCAATCTTGATCTCTGCGTCACGTCGCTGCGACCATGCAGGAACCCAGCGATGCCACCCTGGTGGCTCAGGCGCAGGCCGAACTGCCCTACCGCACGGCCGCCTTCGAGGCTCTCATGCAGCGCTACGGCGCACGCATCCGCCAACTGGCGCGGCGCTTCGCTGCCAGCGACGCCGACGCCGAGGATTTGGCGCAGGAAGTGATGCTCAAGGTTTTTTTCGAGCTGCCACGCTTTCGCGCCGAGGCGGCCTTTACGACCTGGCTTTGGCGTGTGACGGCCAACGTTTGTTTCGACTACCAGCGGCGGCTGGATGCACGTCCCGCATCGGTTCCCTTGGATGACGAGGATACGCCGGAGCCGATCGACCCGCGTGACCCGATCGCTGCCGTGCAGGCCAGTGTAGATGCGCAGCGGCTGCTGCGGCAGTTGACGCCTGAGGATCGCCTGGTGGTGCTGCTGCGCCTACTCGTCGGGCTGGAGTTCACCGAGATCGCCGCAGCCACTGGCCATGGGCTGTCGGCCGTCAAGATGCGCTACGTACGGGCCCTCGAGAAACTGCGTGCCACGTCGATGGCTAACGACGCGGCCCGCGTGACCTAGAGGACCCAAAAGTAAAGTTCATCCACTCCACGCAAATGCTCCAAACCCGTGGTACGGGAAACAGGGGGCAGGTCTCGGGCATCGAGACGAACTTGCGGGGAAATGTTTCGCGTTTCCTGCAAAACGATGTCGCATATCCGACAAAGGCAGCGGGCAAACCCGTATCCTCCCGCAAAGCCAAGTGCATTAAGGTGCGTTTTTCTATATTAAAAAGGAGCTCAATATGCCACCGGTCTGGATCCAGCGCATGGTCACCCTCGCCGCGACGGCGGCCATGGCAGGCTGCCTCGGCAGCGGCTCCGATGTGACGGCCATCAAAGTGGCCGGCGACAGCCTGGCCGATGCCGGGGCCTTCGGGTTCAAATTCACCGTGCAGGGCCCGTCCCTGGCACAGACGCGGATTTGGGTCGACCATGTAGCCGATGCCGCAGACGTGGGCCCACTGTGCGCGCGCTACACGGCCACCGGGCCGAATACCGTCGCGGCCAACCCAGCGGCGACACACTGTACCAGCCATGCGGTCGGGGGTGCACGCATCAACGTGCCAGGAAAGGCCGGAGACACCACTGCGCTGTCCATCCAGCAGCAACTGCGCGATTTGGGCGCCTCCGCCTATGGCGAACGGGAGGTACTGCTGGTCGTGGGCGGTGGCAACGATGCCGCTGACCTGATCGGGGCTTACCTGGGCGCTTCGGCGGATGGCGGGGCCGCGTATTTGGCGCTTCTGAGCGAGCTGCTCAGCCCCGCGCAGGTCGCCCAGGCTGCTGCCGCAGGCAACGCCGGGCTGGCCCAGGCGGGCGGACTCTACATGGCCGCGTTGGCCGATCAACTGGCCGACACGTTGCAGACGCAGGCGCTGGCCAAGGGGGCCAAACGGGTGGTCGTGCTCAACGCGCCCGATGTGACGCGCACGCCGCGCTTCCTGGCGCTGCTGGCGGCCGTCGCCCAATCCAGTGGCGGCGGTGCAACGGGGGCCGCCGTGGCCGAGCAGATCGCCACGACGGCCCGCGCCTGGGTGGGCGCCTACAACGGCCGGCTGGCCCAGCGCTTTGCCACCGAATCGCGGGTGGCGGTGGTCGACTTCTTCGGCGCCTTGAACCAGTGGCTGACCTCCCCGGCGGCTTACGGCCTGAGCAACACAACCACGCCCGCATGCCCCCCCACTGGGACCGATGCCCAGGGCTTGCCGACTTACAGCATCCAGACCTGCTCCGAGGCATCGCTGGCCGCCACCGCACCAGCCGGTGCTGGCGCAGGTTGGTGGAACCGCTACGTGTTCTCGGACAACTTCCACGGCACTCCCCGCACCAATGCGCTGATGGGCAATCTGGTCAACGACACGCTGCGGGCGCGGGGGTGGATGTGATGCTGGCTGGCTGCGTCTTGCGGCCGCCCACCCGGGAAGGTGCCCTAGCCTCGGGGCATGAACGCGACCGACAATCCGGACGCTTCTGGGCTCCGGCCGCTATCGAATGACGACTTCCAGCGGCCAGAGAGCATGCCAGACGGCCTGGCCGAACGCAGCGATGGCTGCCCACCGTCAGCGCGGATCGGATCGAACGCTTTGGCGACGCCATCTGGGCGGTGTACGACCTGCACGACATCGCGCGCTCGATGGGCCCGCCGATCGAGACGGTGCGCAAGGCGGCCGAACCCGGCCGCAACGACCCCTGTCCCTGCGGCAGCGGCAAAAAATACAAGCGCTGCTGCGCGGCGGCTTGAGCCGCCGGCGGAGCGTAGGGGCCTCAGGCCGCCCCGGCGACCCGGGCGCACAAGCCGGCCAGCGCATACTCGACCGCCGCCGCCCGCACGGCGGCGCGGTCGCCGTCGAAGCGCTGGCACTGCGCTTGGACCTGCCCATCCACACACCAGCCAAACCAGACCGTGCCGACCGGCTTGGCGGCGCTGCCCCCGCTGGGCCCCGCGATGCCGGTGATGGCCAGCGTCGCCTGCACCTGCGCAGCGGCGGCAGCCCCGCGCGCCATGGCCCGGGCGACCGGTTCGCTCACCGCGCCGTGGGTGGCGATCAGGCGATCGTCCACCCCCAGATCGGCCACCTTGGCGGCGTTGGAGTAGGTGACGAAGCCGCGCTCGAACCAGTCGCTGGAGCCTGCCAGCGATGTGCAGCAAGCGGCCACCAGCCCGCCCGTGCAGCTTTCTGCCGTGGCCATGCGCCAGCGGCGCGCCAGCAGCGCAGCCGACAACGCTGCGAGCACAGGCCAGACCGCAGGGGGCAGCCACAGGGGCGGGGCGGCGGGGGCCGAAGGCGCGCTCACCGCCTCATCCCCCGATGACGAAACGCCACAGCGCAATGACGAGCAGGGTACAAAAAGCCGCCACCAGGTCGTCGAACATGATGCCCCAACCCCCGCGCCACCCCATGCCCTTGCAGACGCGATCGGCCCACGCAACCGGCCCTGGCTTGGCCGCGTCGAAAAACCGAAACAGCGCAAAACATACAGTCTGACCCCACAGCCCGTGCGGCGCGGCCATCCACAGCACGAGCCAGAAGGCCACCACTTCGTCGATGACGACGAAGCCAGGATCGGCCATGCCCGCGCGGCGCGCAGTGGCGGTACTGGCCCACCAGCCGAGCAGCACCCCCGCGCCGACGATGAGCCCCCAGCCCCGATCGCTCGGGGCCGCCCATGCGTCGATGAGCAGGAATGCCGCCCATGCCCATAAGGTACCCACCGTGCCTGGCGCCTTGCGCGACAGACCGGCCCCAAAACCCAGCGCGATCAGGTGCGACAGCCGGGCGAACATGAAGCGCGCCGAGGGCACGGCGGGCGTGCTGGCAGGGGGGAGCGCGCTCACCGGAACCACCCCTCGAAGCCGTCGAACGGCTCGAATCGGCCATCGACCAGCCGCAGCCGGGTCGGCCCAGGCAGCGCGCGCGCGCGCACCGGGTGGCGCTCATCGCCGGGATAACACAGGGCACGGTGCTCGCCATCGAGGAACGGCTCCGGCAAAATACATGGGGGGATTCGGTCGGCCAATTCAGCCCACGCCGAAGCGACATCGGCGTGCCGGGCCAAGTGCGCCAGTCCCATGAGCTGGGGAGGGAGCAGCTCGATTTCGCGCGCCCAGTATCGGCTCAGCGCTTCGCGCGGCGTCATCCAGGCGCTGTCACTCATCTCGAAGGCGTCATACCGAACCTGCGCGCCGCGGGGCAGGCAGGCGAGGAAAAACCGGGTATCGAACCGCGGCGTGCCCACCGGCGGCTGGCGTGGCGTGATCCAGCGCGACCAGGGTCGCAGTGCCGCTGTGGTCAGCCGCGCACCCGCTTTGGCCAATCGTGCTCGCCAAGCAGGTTCGGCTCCGGCGGGCTCGCCTGCAGCGCGGGGCAGCGGGGCATCCGCCAAGGCTATGCCGGCCTCCTCCCACAGTTCTCGGGCGGCGGCAACGAACAGCGCCTGCGCAGCCGCGGGCGTCAGCGCGGGCTCGCCCAGGCGCGCCGGCAATCCAGAAGGCGCCTGGTCCAACAAAGCCGCCCATTCGGGCGCGGCGTCCTCCGCGTCAACCTTGCCGCCGGGAAACACATGCAGCCCGCCCAGCACCCGGGCGTTCGGATGCCGTCGCAGCAGCAGTACCTCCAAGCCCGGCGCCCCGTCACGGACAAGGATCACCGACGCCGCGTTGCGCGGCGGGACATCGTCACCGGTGGACGGTTGGGGGGAATCAGCGGCAGCGCTCATACCGCCATGGTAGCGAAATGGTCGAAGCCCCCAAGCGCGAGGCCGGGCGGCAGCGGATACGGCTGTCCCTGCGCATCGCACAGTTGCACGCGCCCCGCCCCTGGCGAGAGCACATGCGTGGCAGGCGCTGCGGCGACGATGCAGCCGATGCGCGTCACCGGGGTGGCTGCCTGCTCGGCCGCGCGCTGCACGGCCGAGCGCCGCTCAGGAGAGGCGGTAAAGACCAACTCGTAGTCGTCGCCGCCCGCCAATACACAACGCAGCGCCTCGGCCAGAGGCAAGGCGCGCACGGCCGGGTGCACCGCGCCCGAGCCGAGCAGGGTTTCCACATCGAGCCGCGCACCGACACCCGAGGCAGCCAGGACGTGCCCCAGATCGCCCAACAGACCGTCACTGACATCCACCGCCGCATGGATGATGCCGCGCAGCGCCAGCCCCAGCGCAATCCGGGGCGTGGGCCGCTCCAGCCGGCTGCGGGCATGTTCGGCACCCGGCGGTGCGGGACGCTCACCGAGCAGCACGGCCAAGCCCAGCCGCGCATCCCCCAGCGTGCCGCTGACCCACACATCGTCTCCGATCTGCGCGCCATCGCGCCGGCTGGCCTGCCATGCGGGCACTTCGCCAAACACGGTCAGACACAGGTTGAGCGGCCCGGCCGTGGTGTCCCCCCCGATCAGCGCGCAGCCATGCGCATCGGCCAACGCAAACAAGCCACGCGCTAGCGCAGCAAGCCACGGTGGATCCGCGCGCGGCAGCGCCAGCGCCAAGGTGAAGGCCAGCGGACGTGCGCCCATGGCTGCCAGATCACTCAGGTTGACCGCCAGCGCCTTGTGACCCAGGGCCTCGGGGTCTACGTCCGGCAGGAAATGCCGCCCCGCCACCAGCATGTCGGTGGAGACGGCCAGCTCCATACCCTGCCCCGGCGCTAACAGCGCGCAGTCGTCTCCATTGCCCAGCCGCACGCCACTGCCATCGGGCCGCGCTATGGCGGCACGCCAGAAGTGGGTTCGGATCAGATCGAACTCACCCATTGCACATCGATCCTTGGCGTGAGCCGTTTCGCTGCCCTCAGGTGCGCGGCGGCGCTTCGTGCGCCGGTGGCCACAAAAAACTGCCTGGTGCTTTGCGCCAGCGGTGCACCAGCGCCTGCTGGATGCGCTGGCGATTGACGGCGTTGATGCCCTGCGCTTTGAGCGCCAACCGAAACGCCAATGAGAAGCTGACCGCCAAATTGATGGGGCCGACGAGCAATGCCGCCAGCGCGGCGGAGACGACGTCCACACGCAGCAAGGCATCGGGCCCGAGGGACGCTACCGCCGCAGTGATCTGCCCGGTGACCAGCGTCACGTGGCGCACATCAAAGCCGACACCGAAAAACCCCAGCAGCGCCGGCACCACCCCCAACAACAAGCCCAGCGAGACATTGGCTGCCAACCCCGAGACGTTCGCCCGCAGCCAAGCAGCCCAGCGCCGGGCGCGCGTTGGGCCCAACCAGCGCTTCCACGCTGGGTGGTGCGCCAAGGCGCTGTCGAGCCGATATAGCACAAAGGCGTTTTCCGACCAGCCGGCGATCAGGCTGCTGACAAACAGCAATATCCCTGTGCCGGCCGCCAACAGCAGGGTCGGCCCCCAAAGTTGATGATCGGCCAAGATCTGCTCGGCCTTGACGCCATCGATCAGAGGCGCATCACGCCAAAGCCGCGCAGCGGCATCCAACAGCAAAACCGCCGGAATGACCGCCAGCAGGTTGCCCGCGATGGCGGCCACCTGTGAGCGCAGCAGGTGCGCCACCTCGTCGACGAAGCGCAGCACCGCCTCGCGGCTGTGCAGATGTTTGAGCCGGGCGGCCAGCGCGGGGGCGGTCATGGCGGGCTGTTTGGTGGCCACCGTCCAGTGCAGCAGCATGATGAGCACGAACCATGCTGCATAGTTGAGTCCGGCCAAAAGCCCCCCCCAAAAGGCGCTCAGCCCCAGTGCGCCGAGCGCCAGCTTGCTCCACGTCGTCAAACCGAGCACGGCGCCGCCGCCCAACGCGCGCCGCAGCATCGCGAAGTACTCGGCGCGGTTGCGGCTGATGTAATGCTCGCCCGTCTCGGCATTTCGGTCGGCCACACGCTGCGCCAATTGCTGCGATGTGCGCGCCACCAGCGGGCCGATGCGGCGCGCCTCGTGACTGGCGCGCACCAGCCGTGCCAGAAGGTGTAGGGCTGCCCGCTCCTCGTTGGGACTGGCCAGCGCATCCAGCAAGCGCTTGGCGCGCAGCACGCGCTCACGCAGCTGGCGCAGGCGGAATACGACAGCGGTAGAGATGCCGTGCTCGTCCAGATGGGCATAGGCGGTGTAGGCCGCACGGCGACATTCGTCCAGTCCGCTGCGCAGGGCCTGCAAGGCGGCGCGGGTGGCGGGGTCATCCCGCCCATGGGTGACCCACGCATCCCGCAGCGCGTCGAGCCGGCGGCTCAGATCGTGGAAGGCGCGCCCACGCTGCGCCGACACCGACATGCGGTGCCGCAATTCGGGCTCAAAACCTGCCACCACCACATGAGCGACGCAAACACCCAGGGCATCGAGCAGCGCAGGCCGCCACAGGGTCGCCGCCAAGGCTGCCTGACCATCTGCGGGTGCGAGCAAACCCGCCAAGCGTCGCACCTGCCGCGCGGGGACCGCCGCCAGCCAGCGCGCATCCAGGGGGTCGTCGAATACCCAGCCAAACCACTCGGATGCGTCAGTCGTCTCGGGCGACACCGGCAACAGCCGCCGCCGCAGCCGATGGCCGAACTCGGCCCAGAACTCGGGTCGGCGGGCGATGCCTTCGTCCGCCAGCAGCGTTGCCCAATCCAACCCTTGCGCCGACCCGCTCTGCCAAGCCTGTGCCAGTCGATTCCGCGCAGCCGGGTCGCCCTCCAACGCAGTCAGCCAGGCTTCCAGCCGGGCCAGCGCAGCGCGTACATTCGGCGCGGGCCCGCGCAGCCAACGCACCCAGTCCCGCAACCATGTTCGCAGCGCGACTCGACCGGCGTGTGGATCGGGCGACAGCAAGTCGGTGGGCGGCAGCAGGCTGGCATCGGTCATCGGCAATCGGATACTCCAGAGATACGCGTATGGTAGCGTTACCGTGAGGAATCGCGCCACAATAAAGACGGCGGTATAACGCTGCCCATCTCCCGACCCCTCCGCACGACCATCAACATGAACCGTTATCGCATCGCCCCGTCCATTTTGTCTGCTGATTTCGCCCGCTTGGGTGAAGAGGTGCGCGCCGTCATCGACGCCGGTGCGGATTGGATTCACTTCGACGTGATGGACAACCATTACGTGCCCAACCTGACCGTCGGCCCGATGGTGTGTCAGGCCCTGCGGCCGCACGCCCGCACCGCTGACGGACAGCGCGTGCCGATCGATGTGCATCTGATGATCCAGCCGGTGGACGCACTGGCCGGTGCATTCATCGACGCAGGAGCCGATTTGGTGAGCTTTCACCCCGATGCCAGCACGCATGTGCACCGCAGCATCCAGGCGATCAAAGCCCGCGGCTGCCAAGTCGGGCTGGTGTTCAACCCCGCTACACCGCTGGATGTGCTGGACTGGGTGATCGAGGATCTGGACTTGATCCTGATCATGAGCGTCAACCCAGGCTTTGGCGGCCAGTCCTTTATCGACAGCGCGCTGCGCAAGGTGGAGCAGGCGCGCCGCCGCATCGAGGTCTGCGGCAAAGACATCCGGCTGGAGGTCGACGGTGGCATCAAGGCCGACAACATCCGCCGCGTCGCGGATGCCGGCGCCGACACCTTTGTCGCGGGCAGCGCCATCTTCGGCAAACCCGACTACAAAGCCGTCATCGACCAAATGCGCGCAGCGCTGGTCTGAGCAGCTGCGGTGCCATGAAAAAAAGCGCGTCGCCTCGGCGGTTTCTCGCAGCACTGTGGGCCAGTTTCTGAGCGATACTCATCGACATGCGCAGCAACAACGTTTTTGCTCCCGCAGTGGCCTTGCTGCAGCGGCTGTCGATGCCGGTCAAGATGATCGGGATGGCCGCAATGGTTTCGATACCCATGCTGGTCGTGGCCTTTTTGCTGTTGGCCGACAACTGGCGGGCCTTGAAAACCACCGAAGCTGCTCGCAACGGCGTGGCTGCCATGCGCGAGGTGCAGGCCCTCATCCTCACCTTGCAAGACTGGCGTGACGCGGCCGACGTCGTCGCAGCTGGCGAAACTTCGCTCAAAAGCGTCCAGGATCAGGCGGGGCAGCGGGCCGTACAGGGTTTGCAGATGGTTCAACAGCGGCTGCAAATCCATCCGGAATGGAATACCGATGGCCTGTGGAATCCTCTGCGCGAGCAGCTGGACGCCTTGCTCAAGGACAGCCAGCGCACCCCATCGGTGCGCCATGCCGATGCCACGCAGGCGTTGGCCCGGTTGCAGCGCCTGAGCGGTTGGATCGGCGATGCGACGGGCGTGCAAAGAGACGCCGACGCGCTGACGGCGCATCGGGCTGCGTTGGCCTTCGAGGGTTTGCCGCCGGTACGCGAGTTGACCAGTCAGCTGCGCGGCCGCGCCACGGCGATGTTGCTCGATCCGGACGCGATGACGGATGCCGTCATCATTTCCAACATGGTGCGCCAAGCAGCGGCCGCCGATCAGATCGAAGCCTTGCTGCCAGCTCTGCAGGAGCGGGCCGATGCCCTGCAGCGCCGCGGGGCAAAAGTCCCCGCCGGCTGGGCCCCCTTTCGCAGCGCGACGGACGAGTTGGTACGCACCACCGCCGCCCATCTCAAGACCGCGGCGATGACGGTGGACAAACAAGAGTTCTACGCGCTGGCCACCCGCACCATCGATGCGCTGGCCACGCTGGAGCGCGAGCTGGCCGACAGCGTCGACGCCGAGTGGGCCCGGCGCAGCGACCGGCTCCAGCGCGAAAGCGTCATCGTCGCCGCCGGCTGCACGCTGGTGCTGCTGCTGCTGGCCTACAGCGTGGCGTCGTTCTACCGCGCGACGGTGGACGGGCTGCGACATCTCAACCATGCCATCGACCGCGCCGCTGAAGGTGATTTGACCAGCGACGCCGTGCTGCCCGGCCGCGACGAGATGGCCGACATGAGCCAGCGCCTGCGCCATATGCTGCAGGCGTTATCCGAACTGGTGGCCGATGTGCGCAGCGCCGCGGCCGTGCTGGGCCATGTGGGCCTGCAACTGGTGCAGGACAGCCAGCAACTGGCCGACCGCACGCAAACGCAGGCCGCCAGCCTGGAGCAGGCCACCAGCAACGTGCGCGCGGTGGCCGAAACGGTACAGTCCAACGCCGACAGCGCGCAGGATATTCGACACCTGACGGGTGAACTCAACCGCGAAACCGAGCGCGCCGGTGAACTGATGCGGCATACGGTCGGCGGGCTGGGCTCGCTGCAGGCCACTTCGCAGCGCATGACCGAAATCATCGGCACCATCGACGGCATCGCATTTCAGACCAACATTTTGGCGCTCAACGCCGCGGTGGAAGCCGCACGCGCAGGCGAGGCTGGCCGGGGCTTCGCCGTCGTGGCGGCCGAGGTGCGTCGGCTGGCTCAGCGCAGTCAAGAAGCCGCCAATGAAGTGCGCCAGCTGATCGCCGAATCGGCTGAGCGCGTGCAGGGCACCGTGCAGGAAATCCGCTCGGTCAACGAGGCGATGGATGTGCTGGTGCGCGGCATCCGCGATATCGCCGCGCGCATCGGTGTCATGGCCGACGCCAGCCGCCAGCAGAGCACGGCGCTGGCGGAAGTGGTGGCGGCGGTTGGCGACCTGGACAAAGTGACGTATGAAAACTCCGCCATGGTGGAGCGCACCACACACCGCGCCAACCGCCTGATGGAGCGCACGCGCGACCTGGATGAGGCCGTGCACCACATGAAGCTGCGCCAGGGCACGGCGGATGAAGCCTACGAATTGGTGCAAAAGGCGCTGGCGCATATCCGCGCGGTCGGCTACGAGCGCGCAGCCGAAGATTTTCACGACAAAAACGGCCCCTTCATCGATCGCGACCTATACATCTTCGTGCTCGACGAGTCTGGCACCTACCGGGTCATGGGACTGGATCGCGCCAAGGTGGGCACGCGGGTGCATGATGCCCCAGGCGTCGACGCTGAGGCCTTCCTCACCGATGTGCGCCACCGCGTCGCTCAAGGCGGCGGCTGGGTCGAGTACAACATCGTCAACCCGGTCACTGGCCAGGTGCGCGCCAAGGCATCCTATGTCGTGCCCCTG
Organism: Tepidimonas sp.; assembly: GCF_029335975.1. Classification (GTDB taxonomy): domain Bacteria; phylum Pseudomonadota; class Gammaproteobacteria; order Burkholderiales; family Burkholderiaceae_C; genus Tepidimonas. The sequence goes on along the minus strand of NZ_JARJMT020000017.1, from coordinate 8,468 downwards.
GATCATGGGCTGGTGCTGGGCTGCGGCGCCTACCGCAGCGCCCTGCGCTCTGAGCGCGCCGATGGTCGGCCCGCGTCGTCGGCATCGGGCGACTGATCTGCGACCGCCCCTGCAGAAAAACCCGCCGACGCCCCCGTCGAAGTGAGGTGCGGCACAATCTTGGGCTTTGTCGTCCCATCGCAGCCTGCCCGTCAACGTGGATTCCGCGCCTTCGTCCTCCCCCCCTGATCGCATGTGGCCGAGCGAGCGCCGAGCGAGTTTGGCGCTCGCGGGCATTTTTGCGCTGCGCATGCTGGGGCTGTTTCTGGTGCTGCCGGTCTTTGCGCTTGAGGCAGCCCGGCTGCCCGGAGGCGACGACCCAGCGCGCGTCGGGCTGGCCATGGGCATATACGGCTTGGCACAGGCACTGCTGCAAATTCCGTTGGGGCTGGCGTCGGACCGCTGGGGCCGCAAACGCGTCATCCTGGGAGGGCTGGGCCTGTTTGCCCTGGGCAGCGTGCTGGCGGCAACCGCCTCGACGCTGGACATGCTGATCCTTGCCCGTGCGCTCCAGGGCGCGGGCGCGATATCGGCCGCCGTCACTGCGCTGCTGGCCGACCTGACGCGCGATACCGTGCGCACCAAGGCCATGGCCCTGGTGGGGGTGAGTATCGCGCTGATGTTTGCCCTGTCGCTGGTTGCCGCCCCACCCCTGGCTGCGGCGATTGGACTGGGGGGCCTGTTCTGGCTCACAGGGGGGCTGACCCTGGCTGGCATGGCGGTCGTGGTATGGGTGGTGCCAGCTGAGCCCGCCCGACTCACCGCACCCGCACCCGGTGGACTGCGCGCGGTGCTGCGTCACGCCGACTTGCTGCGGCTGGATGTGGGGGTGTTGACCCTGCACACGGTGCAAATGGCGATGTGGATGGCTGTGCCTGGCCTGCTGGTGGGTGCCGGGATCGACAAAGCGCACCATTGGCAAGTCTATTTGCCCGCGCTGCTGGCGTCGTTTTTGATCTTGGGCGGGCTGCTGTTCCGGCTGGAACGGCGCGGCCACCTGGGTGCGGTGCTGCGCATCGCCATCGGTCTGCTGGTGCTCGCCCAAGGGGGGCTGGCGTGGGCCGCCAGCCACGAGGCGAGCAGCGCGTTGATCACGGGCGCCTGTCTGCTGGTGTTTTTTTTGGGCTTCAACACCCTGGAAGCCAGCCAACCCAGCTTGGTGTCGCGGCTGGCACCGGCACATGCGCGTGGGGCCGCGCTGGGGGTTTACAACACACTACAGTCGCTGGGGCTGTTTGCGGGCGGTGCGCTGGGTGGCTGGCTGATGCGCCATGGCGGAGCGGCGGGCGTCTTGGGTTTGGGCGCTGCGCTGTGCGCGCTGTGGCTGGTGCTCAGTTGGGGGCTGCGCCCCCCCGCTGCCTCATCCTCGGCGCAGCCGCAAACCTGATGGCTTTCATCCCCCACCCAGGGGATAGGGCCATCGAGGCGATTGGGGCACAATCGATCCCATTCGTGCAATCCGCCCCACCACGAGGACACCTCTATGGCATCGGTCAACAAAGTCATCCTGGTCGGCAACTGCGGCCGAGATCCCGAAATCCGTTATCTGCCGTCTGGCCAACCGGTGGCCAACGTCAGCATCGCCACGTCCAGCCGGCGCAAGGACCGCAACTCTGGCGAGCTGGTCGAAGACACCCAGTGGCACCGCGTCACCTTCTACGACCGGCTGGCCGAAATCGCCGGCGAATACCTGAAAAAAGGCCGGCCCGTCTATGTCGAGGGCCGGCTGAAATACGGCAAGTACACGGGGCAGGACGGCATCGAGCGCAACACGGTGGACATCATCGCCACCGAACTGCAGCTGCTGGGCAGCCGAGAGGGCATGGGCATGCCGTCCGAAGAGGGCGGCTCCGCAGCGCATGCGGCGGCTCCGGCGCGCAGCACTGCCGCACCGAACAGCCGTTCCGCGCCTCAGACAAGCCCTGCGCCGGCGGCCAGCGGCTTCGAGGACATGGATGACGACATTCCGTTCTGAGGCGGCGCAGGCGCCGCGCGCGGGCCGATGAGGCCTCCCTTGCCGGTCTTGCCGCTTCGCGCCCAAGGTCGGCCGGTCTCCAGATCATCCCGGGAGCATTGCAATCATGTTTAGCGTGGACATCCGTAAGCGGCTGCCGGCGCTCGCGCAGCGCGGCATGGCGATCGTTATGGGGCTGGCACTGGCATTGACCGGGGGCGCCGCCCAGGCGCTGGACATCGTCTTCGAGCCGGTGGCCCCCGGGGTGTACGCCTATGTCGGCGATATCGAAGGTCGCACCTACGAAAACGAGGCCCTCAACGCCAACCTCGGGTTGGTGGTCACGCCCGAGGGAGCGCTGCTCATCGACAGCGGGGCCACCCGGCTGACAGCGCAACGCATCGAGCAAGCCGCGCGCCGCGTTACGCCGCAGCCAATCCGCTGGGTCATCAACACCGGCGGTCAGGATCACCGCTGGCTAGGCAATGGCTATTTCCGCGACCGCGGCGCCGAGATCATCGCCCACGCCAACGCCCGCGCCGACATGCTGGCTCGCGGCCCCGAGCATCTGCGCGCGCTGGCTCCGGTGCTGAAGGACAAGCTCGATGGCACCGAGCCGGTGCTGCCCACCCGCTGGCTAACCGAGCCGGACACCCGGCTGGACCTGGGCGGGGTAGCGGTGCACCTGATCCATCGGGGTGGCGGTCACACACCGGGCGACAGCATGGTCTGGCTGCCACAGTCCGGGGTGGTCTTCACGGGCGACGTGGTCTACGTCGATCGGGTGCTCGGCATGCATGCGGTCAGCCGCAGCCTGCCGTGGTTGGCCTCGTTCGAGGCGCTGGAGGCTTTGCGGCCCCGCGTGGTGGTGCCGGGGCATGGCCGGGTCACCACGCTCGCGCAAGCACAGCGCGACACCGGTGACCTGCTGCGTGCCTTGCGGGCACACATGGGCAAGGCCGTGGCCGATGGGGTGGACTTGGCGACCGCCGTGCGCACCTTCGATGCGGCGGCGTTCAGACATCTGAAGCATGCGGAGGTTTGGCTGCCGCAGTTGGCCAACCGCACCTATCTGGAGATGGAGCAGGAGTGAGCATGACGGCCATCCGGACGCTCGGATCGGACTGAGCGGTGGCTGGATGGTCGCGCCGTCCATGCCGGCAGCGGCTGCTGCGTCGCCTCGGCGGTGTGGATGACGCCGCCGCCCAGGCACACTTCGCCGTCGTATAGCACGGCGCTCTGCCCGGGTGTGACGGCCCACTGCGGCGCAGGATTGCGCAGCTCGAAGCCAGCGGCGCTTCCTTGCGCCGCCACCAGCGTGCACATTGCGTCGAGCTGTCGATAGCGGGTCTTGGCGGCGTAGCGGCCTGGCGCTGGGGGTATACCGGCGATCCAGCTCGCGTCCTCGGCGCGCAGCCAGTGCGATTGCAGCCACGGATGGTCATGGCCTTGCACTGCCCACAGGGCGTTGCGGCCGACGTCCTTGCGCGCCACAAACCACGGCGCATGCATGCCGTGTGCGGCCGCATCACGCCCGCGCACGCCGCCTATGCCCAACCCCTGGCGCTGGCCCAGCGTGTAGAAGCTCAAGCCCACGTGGCGGCCGATCTCGCGCCCCTGGTCGTCGACGATCGGCCCCGGCGTACCGTGCAAGTAGCGCTGCAGGAACGCGCGAAACGGCCGCTCGCCGATGAAGCAAATGCCGGTAGAGTCTTTTTTGCGCGCGTTGGGCAGGCCGATCTCGGCGGCCAGTCGGCGCACCTCGCGCTTGTGCAGATGTCCGAGCGGAAACCGCGCGCGCGCCAGCTGCGCCTGTGTGAGCCGGTGCAGGAAGTAGCTCTGATCCTTGCCCGGGTCCACCCCCTTGAGCAGCTCATGCCGCAGGGCCCCGGCCGGCAGGCGAGCGGCCTCGTCGTCGTCCAGCACACGGCCGCTGGCGGCCTGCACCGTCCGCACGCGCGCGTAGTGCCCGGTGGCGATCTTTTCGGCCCCCAATCGCAGCGCGTGGTCCAAGAAAGCCTTGAACTTGATCTCGGCGTTGCACAGGATGTCGGGGTTGGGCGTGCGGCCGGCCTCGTACTCGCGCAGGAACGCCGCGAACACCCGCTCCTTGTACTCGGCGGCAAAGTTGACATGTTCGACATCGATGCCGATCACGTCGGCGACGCTGGCCGCATCTAGCCAGTCTTGCCGGCTGGTGCAGTGCTCGCCGTCGTCGTCATCCTCCCAATTCTTCATGAACAGGCCAACGACCTCGTGCCCCTGCTGCTTGAGCAGCCAGGCGCTAACGGCGGAGTCCACCCCGCCCGAGAGCCCCACGACGATGCGATATTTGCTGGCCATGGCCCTCAACCCCGCACCTCGCCTTCGCCCAGCACCACGTACTTCAGCGAGGTCAGCCCCGCCACGCCGACCGGGCCGCGGGCGTGGAACTTGTCGGTGGAGATGCCGATCTCGGCGCCCAGCCCGTACTCGAAGCCGTCGGCAAAGCGGGTGCTGGTGTTGACCATCACGCTGCTGGAGTCGACCTCGCGCAGGAAGCGCTGCGCGTGCCGGTGGTCGGTGGTCAGGATCGCGTCGGTGTGGTGGCTGCCATAGCGGTTGATCCAGGTGATCGCTTCGTCCAGCCCGGCCACCACCTTGACGCTGATGATCGGCGCGAGATACTCCTCGGACCAGTCTTGCTCGGTGGCGTCCTTCAGCACCGCGCCCGGCACGCCAGCCAGCAGCGCCTTGGCCTCGGGGCAGCAGCGCATCTCCACCCCCTTGGCGGCGAAGACCGCGCCGATGCGCGGCAAGAAGGCCGGCGCCACCCCGCGCGCCACCAGCAGGCTCTCGGTGGCGTTGCAGGGGCTGTATTTCTGCGTCTTGGCGTTGTCGGTGACGCGCACGGCCATCTCCAGGTCGCAGGGATCGTCCACATAGGTGTGGCAGTTGCCGTCCAGGTGCTTGATCACCGGCACCTTGGCCTCGCGGCTGATGCGCTCGATGAGGCCCTTGCCGCCGCGCGGGATGATGACGTCCACATACTCGGGCATCGCGATCAGGCGGCCCACCGCCTCGCGGTCGGTGGTGGGGATGAGCTGCACCGCCTCGCGCGGCAACCCGGCCTGCTCCAGCGCCTGTTGAACCAGTGCGGCCAGCGCCCGGTTGCTGTCGATGGCCTCCGAGCCGCCGCGCAGGATGCAGGCATTGCCGCTCTTGATCGACAGGCTCGCCGCCTCGATGGTGACGTTGGGGCGGCTCTCGTAGATCATGCCGAAGACGCCGATCGGCACGCGCATCTGCCCGACGCGAATGCCGCTGGGCTGTTGCTGCAGGCCGACGATCTCGCCGATGATCTCCGGCATACCGGCGAGCTGCTCGCAGCCCTGGGCGCAGGTCTCGATCGCCTGGGGCGTGAGCTTGAGGCGGTCCACCATCGGGGCGCTGAGGCCCGCGGCGCGGGCCCGCTCCACGTCGAGCGCGTTGGCGGCCTGCAAGGGATCAACATGGGCCCGCAGCAGGGCGGCCAAGCCGCGCAGGGCGGCATTTTTGCGTGCAGCACTGGCCTGGGCCATCGCCGCCGAGGCGATGCGGGCTTGCTGGCCCAGCCGCCCCATCAGTTCGGAAACGGAGGTCGCGTTCATGGACCCGATTGTCGCACCGACCCCCGAGCGCTGCGAGGGGCACTGCCGACAGCGGCCCGCTGTTGCCCCTGCGGATCCAGCGGGGGCTGGAATGCGCCCCTGCGCCCGGCGCACAATGCGGCCCTGACCCTTTGCACTTCACGTTTCGCCCATGACCGCTCTTTACCTGTGGACCCCGCCAGCGCCCGCATCGCTGGCCGTACGCGGCACCGATGCCCGCCTGCCCGTCAACCGCCTGTTCTTCGTCGGCCGCAACTACCACGCCCATGCGCAGGAGATGGGCGTCAGCATCGACAAGGCCAGCGCGCGGCCCTTTTATTTCACCAAATCCCCCGTCCACCTGATGGATTCCGGCGCCACACTGCCCTACCCGCCGCAAACCCAGAACTTTCATTACGAAATGGAGTGGGTGGCCGTGCTTGGGCGGGGCGGTTTTCGTGTGCCGGCCGAGCGCGCGCATGAACTGGTCTACGGCTACGCGGCGGGGCTGGACATGACCCGTCGCGACGTCCAGCTGGGCCTGCGCGACAAGGGGCACCCATGGTGCTTGGGCAAGGATGTGGAGGGCTCAGCCGTCTGCGGCGAGGTCATGCCCATGCCCGGGACGGTGCCAGAACGGGGCGAGATCGTGCTGCAGGTCAACGGCACGGTGCGCCAGCGCGCCGACCTGGGCCTGCTGATCTGGAACCTGCGCGAGCTGATCGCCGATCTGTCGCTGTTCTACCACCTGCAAGCGGGCGACGTGATCTACACCGGCACCCCCGAGGGGGTGGGGCCCGTGCAACCGGGAGACCGCCTGCACGGCCGCGTCGCCGGGGTGGGCGAGGTGCACCTGACCATTGGCCCGGTGGACTCGGCTTCATCTTACCGATAGGCCCCGGGCAGCCCGCTGCGATACGGGACTTGACGTCCCCCGTGATGACCTGGATTGCCGCTGCGCGAGGCGAGTCCAGGCCTGCTCAACCGCGCCGCGGTGCTGGACCACTTGCCGCGTGCGCTGTCCCTGGCCGAGCGGCGGGGGTTGAGCGTGACGGTGCTGGTCATCGCCCTGGACGAGCCGCCCGCTTCCCGCGCCGCCCTGGCCGAAGCGGAGCGCGACGTCGCGCGGCGGCTCGCGCCGCGCCTGCGCACCCACGAGGTGATGGCCCACTGGGGGTCGGGTCAGTTTTTGATCGTCTTGCCCGACGCAGACGTGCCCAGCGCCCTGGTGCTGGCGGGTGATCTACGCCAGCTGGCCGCCGAGATGGTGATCGCCGCACAGCGGTAGCTGGAGGTCACCGGCACCAATGGCCCCGGCCGCATCGAAATCGAACCCTGGCCCCGCCCGTGAGCACAATGCCTGTGCGCGGCACCCCTGGCACCTGCGGTATTCGTGGCGTTCAAGGCTGCCCCGCGGCCCACTGCACCAGGGCATCGATTGCCGGGCGCGCAGCCCGCGCCTGCGGGTGGTTGACGATCGCCACCAACACCCGCCGCCGACCATCGGGCAGGTGCACATAGCCCGCCAGCGCCTGCACATCGGCCAGGCTGCCGGTCTTCAGATGCGCCAGCCCGCGCCCCATGGCGCTGCGGCGCAGGGTGCCGTCCACCCCCGCGGCCGGCAGCGAGGCCATCAGCTCCGGCATCCAGGGGCTGGCATACACCCACTGCAGCAAATGCATGAGCGCGTTGGCGGTAACCCGGGCCCCGCGGCTGAGCCCCGCGCCATTGTCAACTACAGGCACTGGCACATCGGCCCCCAGGCGCGTGACCCACCAGTCCCGCAGCACGGCACGCGCCGTTTCGAATGTTGCGGGGACCGATGACACGGTCGCATCTGGCCGCAACGGAGGCTGCCTGGGCGCGCGCGCCAAGGTCAACAGCAGGTGCTGGGCCATCACATTGTTGCTGAATTTGTTGACATCGCGCACGATATCGGCCAGCGGCACGGAGTCGAACAGCAGCCGCGGCGCGAGCCCGGGCGGCACCGTGCCGTCACGCACCCGTCCGCCCAGCCCGCCGCCCAACTGCGCCCACATCCCGGCTACCGCGCGCGCGGCCAGGCGGTCCGGCTCGGGGTGGGCGATCGGCCAAGCGCGCTCGCCACACGCCAGCGGGTAGCGCCCCGCGAAACGCGGCCGGCGGGGGTCTGACCAATCGGCCTGCAGGGCGGCACGCCAGTCGTGGCACGGACCGTCACTCAGCGGCACCGTGTCGGGCACGGCTACCTCGGCCAGCGGCGGCTCCAGCGCCACCCGCGCCACCCCTGCGCCTGGGTCGGGCACGAAGGTCAGCACCTGCGCGCGAAAGTTGATCAGCAGGGCATCGGGCGCCGCGTTGTAGGGGCGCAGCGGCTCGCCGTCGAAGGCGGCCGGATCATGCGGCGGCAGGGCAAAAGCGCTGCGGTCCAGCACAATATCGCCCGTGATGTGACGGATGCCCAGCGCCTGCACGCGCCGCAGCAGAAGCCACAGGCGCTCGGTGACGAGCTTTGGGTCTCCGTCGCCGCGCAGAAACAGCGAACCGGCCAAGACACCGTCGCGCACCGGCCCGTCCGCATAGACCGCCGTGCGCCAGGTGTGGGCAGGCCCCAGCAGGTCGAGCGCGGCCGTGGTAGTGACCAGCTTCATGACCGAGGCGGGGTTGACCGGGACATCGGCGCGGTAGGCCAACAGCACCCGCCCGCCGGGCTCTGCATCGGCCACCACGGCGGCCAGCGCCGAAGCGGGCACGCGGGCATGGGTCAGGGCCTGCTCGACCGCTGGCGGCAAGGGCTGGGCCACCGATGCGAGCGCGCCCACGGCGCCCACCGCCGCAGTCCCCCCCCGGTCCCACCCGCGCCCCCCCATCACGGCTGCGCAATCCCC
>NZ_JARJMT020000091.1 GCF_029335975.1 Tepidimonas sp. | reverse complement strand
ATGCTGCCCCACGGTGCCCAAGAGGCACACCGTTGCGGTGCATATTCACCGCCACTGGGATTGGGGATTACTTGAGCCAGCCTCGCTTGCGGAAGTACAGCATCGGCCCTACGGCGCTGGCCACCATCAGCGCCAGCGCGGCCGGGTAGCCCCAGGGCTGGTTCAGCTCGGGCATGTACTGAAAGTTCATGCCGTAGATGCTGGCGATCAGCGTCGGCGGCAGCAGCGCGACCGACGCCACCGAAAAGATCTTGATGATCTTGTTCTGGTTGATGTTGATGAAGCCGATCGTGGCATCCATCAGAAAGTTGATCTTCTCGAACAGGAAGGCGGTGTGGCTGTCCAGCGAGTCCAGGTCGCGCAAAATCTGACGCGCGTCCTCGAACTGCTCGGCCGACAGCATGCGCGAGCGCATCATGAAGCTGACCGCGCGCCGCGTGTCCATCATGTTGCGGCGGATGCGGCCCGACATATCCTCGTGGCGGGCAATGGCGGCCAGCACTTCAGTCGCGATGTCATCCGTTACCTGTCCCGACAGCACTTTGGTGCTGATGCGCTCCAGGTCCTCGTAAATGTCTTCGAGCGTGTCGGCGCAGTACTCCGCATCGGTGTCGTACAGGCTCAGCAGCACATCCTTGGCGTCGTCGATCAGGCCCGGCATGCGCCGCGCGCGCAGCCGCAGCAGGCGAAAGACGGGTACATCTTCGTCGTGGATGGAGAACAGCACCCCGTGGCTTTTGAGAGCCGGGTTGCGGTCGTTCAGAATGAAAGCCACCCGCACATGGCGCGGGTCGTCCCCGTCGTCGATGAGGAAGTCCGAGCGCACATGCAGCTCGCCGTTGTCCTCCTCGAAGAAGCGGGCCGACTCTTCGATGTCGTCGTCGATGGCATCTTCTGGGATGGATAGGCCGAAGTGCTGCCGCACCCAGCGGCGTTCCTCGGGAGAGGGCGACTCCATGTCGACCCAAATGGGTTTGAAGCGGGCCAGGTCTTCCAGCGAGTCGATTTCTTCCTGGAACAAACGGCCGTTGACGAGCGTGAAGACGTTGAGCATGGGGCGCTTCCGACAGGCGAGAATGGGGCGGTGGTGATCGGGGGGTGCTTTCGATCACCGGCCGCCAGAGCCGCTGCGGATCCCCCTTGACGTGTCAGCGAGGGGCTCAGGTCTGGCGATCCGGTGTCGAAAGCACGCGACTAGGGCTGCTTTCCACGGCGGAACTCCAACAATACAGACACAGCACATTATCGCACTGCGCGCGCCCCGCGGGGTGTTGGCAGCGCGTTGGGCGGCTGCAAACCGCCCTTGTCACACCGGCTTCAAACAGGCATAGTAGGGATGGGATCAAGCTTGGCTTGTTCCCGCAGCCCGTGCGTCGGCTGCCGAGCGTTTCTCAGGAGCAAAAGGAGGCTCTCTATGAACCTGACCATCAGCGGACACCATCTGGATGTGACCCCTGCGCTGCGCGACTATGTGTCCACCAAGCTAGAGCGCATCTCGCGCCATTTCGACCAGGTGGTGGACATCCGTGTTCTGCTGTCCGTGGACAAGGCCAAGGACAAGGATCAGCGCCAGAGGGCCGAGTGCAACATCCATGTCAAAGGCAAGGAAATCTACGCCGAGAGCACGCATGCCGATCTGTACGCGGCGGTCGATGAGCTGGCCGACAAGCTCGATCGACAGGTGCTGCGCTACAAAGACAAGGCCCAGGAGCATCACCATTTGCCGCTCAAGCGTGAAGTCGTCTGAGTGTTTTTGAGCGGCTGTTGCTGGCCTGCCACAAACCGCTTGGTCCCTACCCAAGCGGTTTGTCGTTTTCCAGCCACGGCAGCCCGGCGACGATAGGGGCATAATGGCCCCCTCGTTTCGAGGCACATTCCGATGAACCGACTGTCTGCGATCCTGCCGCCCGAACACGTGCTCGTGGCTGTCGAGGCCACGAGCAAGAAGCGCGCGTTCGAGGAGGCCGGCCTGCTGTTCGAATCTTTGCACGGACTCAACCGCGCGCTCGTCACCGACAGCCTGTTTGCTCGCGAGCGCCTGGGCTCCACTGGGCTCGGGCATGGCGTGGCTATCCCGCACGGGCGCATCAAGGGGCTCAAGCAACCCATGGCGGCGGTATTTCAACTGGCTCAGCCGATCGGCTTCGACGCGCCCGATGAGCAGCCCGTCAACCTGCTGATTTTTTTGCTGGTGCCCGAGGCAGCCACCCAGAAGCACCTGGAGATTCTGTCCGAAATCGCCGAGTTATTGAGCGACGCGCCCTTGCGCGAAAAACTGCGCCGCGCCGACAACGCTGCCACTTTGCACGGCCTGATCGCGGGCTGGCAATCTGCACAAGCGGCCGCTTGATCTTATACGGCGGCCGCGCGCCGCCGGCTTGCCGACATGAAACCCAGTGCTGTCAGCGCCGACGCCCTGTTCGAGGATCACCGCGAGACCCTCAAGTGGCAGTGGGTCGCGGGCCAGACGGCGTCGGAGCGACGCTTCGACGACAAGGCGGTCGCCGAGGCGCGCTCGGGGGCCGATCTGGTTGGCTATCTCAACTATATCCACCCTTACCGCGCCCAGGTGCTGGGCGTGCGCGAGGTTGCGTATTTGCACAACGCAACGGCGGAGGATTGTCGGCGCCGGGTCTCGCGCATCGTCACACTGGAGCCGCCGCTGCTCGTCGTCGCAGACGACCAGACCCCGCCCGCCGAACTGGTGGCGATGTGCGAGCGCGCCCACATCCCGTTGTTTGCGACCGCGGCCTCGGCGGCTTTCGTCATCGACGTGTTGCGCGCCTATCTGTCGCGCCATTTCGCAGAGCGCACAACGATGCACGGCGTGTTCATGGACATCCTGGGGCTGGGCGTGCTGATCACTGGCGAATCCGGCTTGGGCAAGAGCGAACTGGGGCTGGAGCTGATCTCGCGCGGGCACGGGCTGGTGGCCGACGACGCGGTCGATGTCTATCGCGTCAACCAGACCATCGTCGAAGGCCGCTGCCCCGAACTCCTGCAAAACCTGCTGGAGGTGCGCGGCATTGGCCTGCTGGACATCAAGGCCATCTTTGGCGAGACGGCCGTGCGCCGCAAGATGCGCCTGCGCCTGATCGTACACCTGGTGCGCCAAGCGACGTTGGAGCGCGACTACGAGCGCCTGCCCAGCGAGCCCATCTACCAAGATGTGCTGGGGGTGGCCATCCGCAAGGCCGTCATTCCGGTGGTGGCGGGGCGCAATATCGCCGTGCTGGTCGAAGCCGCTGTGCGCAATGCCATCTTGCAGTTGCGTGGCATCGACACCTACCAAGAATTTGTTCAGCGCCAGCGCGCCGCCATGCTGCGCGACGACTGATCCGGGGCCGTTTGCATGGTTAGCCCCGCCGAGACCGACCGCGGTGGGGACAATCGGCCCGCTGGCAGTGGGCATACAGCGACAGCGCATGCTCCTGCAGCGCAAAGCCGCGCTCTTGCGCTATGGCCTGCTGGCGCCGCTCGATCTCGGCGTCGTAGAACTCCTCCACCCGGCCGCAGTCCAAGCACACCAAATGGTCATGGTGCTGGCCTTCGTTGAGCTCGTAGACCGCCTTGCCAGATTCGAAATTGCTGCGCACCAGGATGCCGGCCTGCTCGAACTGCATCAACACCCGATACACCGTGGCCAAACCAATATCGGACTGCTCGTCCAGCAGCACTTTGAAGACGTCCTCGGCCGTCATGTGGCGCTGGCGCCCCGACTGGAAGATCTCCAGGATCTTCAGTCGCGGCAACGTGGCCTTGAGCCCCGTGTTTTTGAGTTCATCGATGCCGGTCATGCGTGCAAGTGTGGATGCGGGGCGGCTCTGGGTCGCGCGCTACTACAATGGCCCCAATGATATAACCACGCACCAAGTCTTGCGTGTCTGTGTGCCCATTCGTCCCACGCCATGAAACCTGCCGCCCTTCCGATGCTTTCGATCCCGCGGCGCCTGGTGCGCCGGGCCGCCTGGATCGCCCCGCTGCTGGCCCTGGCTGGTTGTGGCGCTTTGGACAGCGCCACGGCGCGGCTGTCCACCCTCGGCGGTTTGGTGACCCCCTATCGCATGGAAATCCTGCAGGGCAATGTGGTCGTGCGCGAGCAGGTGCAAGCCCTGCAGCCCGGCATGACGCGCGAACAGGTGCAAGCCATTCTGGGCACGCCGCTGGTGGCCAGCGTCTTTCACGCCAATCGCTGGGACTACGTCTTTACCTTCCAGCGCCAGGGCCAGGCCCCGCAGCGCCGCGTGGTCAGTGTGTTCTTTCAGGGCGACCGGCTGGAGCGGGTGCAGGCCGACGAGCTGCCCACCGAGGAGGCGTTCGTCTCCTCCCTGGACGTGCGCCGCAAGGCTGCGCAACCCCCGGCGCTCGAGGCGACCGAGGCGCAGCTCAAGGCCTTCGAGGCCAAGGCACCCGCCTCTCGCGCCGTCAGTCCCGAGCCACTCGCCCCCGCACCCGCCCCTGAATCTGTTCCCTCTGCGATGCCGAGTTACCCGCCGCTCGAGCCGCGCTGAATCCCCTGCCCTGATCCCTTGCCATGACTGTATCCCCCCCCCATCGCGTCGCTATCGCCGGTGCCAGCGGTCGCATGGGCCGCGTGTTGATCGAGGCCGTGCAGGCCGCCGATGACTGTGTGCTGTCGGCTGCGCTCGATCGCCCCGACAGCCCCGCTTTGGGGCAAGATGCCGCGGCCTTCTCGGGGCAGATCGCGGGCGTGGCCATCGGCGCCGATGTGGATGCCGCCGTCGCCGTCAGCGATGTGCTGATCGACTTTACCCGCCCCGAGGGGACGATGATGCACCTGGCCGCATGTGTGCGCCACGGCACGGCCATGGTCATCGGCACCACCGGCTTGGCCGAGGCGCAAAAGGCCGCCATCGCCGAGGCGGCGCAGCGCATCCCCATTGTGCTGGCCCCCAACATGAGCGTGGGGGTCAACGTCACGCTCAAGCTGCTGGACATGGCCGCGCGCGCCTTGGCCACCGGCTTCGACATCGAAATCGTCGAGGCGCACCACCGCCACAAGGTGGACGCTCCCAGTGGCACTGCGCTGCTGATGGGCGAGGTGATCGCTGCCGCGCAGGGGCGGCGACTGCAGGACTGCGCGGTCTACGAGCGCGTTGGCCACACCGGTGAGCGGCCGCTCGGCGCGATCGGTTTTGCCACCGTGCGTGGCGGCGACGTGGTCGGCGACCACACGGTGATGTTTCTGGGCACAGGCGAGCGCATCGAAATCACCCACAAATCCAGCAGCCGCGCCACCTACGCCCAGGGCAGCCTGCGCGCGGTGCGTTTTTTGGCGGGGCGCGCGCACGGTCTGTACGACATGTTCGACGTGCTCGGGCTGCGATGAGCGCCATGGGCGCAGCGTCAGACCGGGTCAACCTTGTGACGAGGAGGCAAGCACGATGACGATCCAGACCCGCACCATCGAGTACACACACGACGGCCTCACCTGCGAGGGCCTGCTGGCATGGGATGACGCCTTCGATGCGCCGCGGCCCGCTGTCGCGGTGGCGCACGCCTGGGCTGGGCGCACCGCCTTTGAGGATGACAAAGCGCGCGCGCTGGCCGGGCTGGGTTACGTCGGTTTCGCGATGGATGTGTATGGCAAGGGCCGACGCGGCACCACGCGCGAGGAAAATGCCGCGCTGATGACGCCCCTGGTCCAAGACCGGCCGCTGCTGCAGGCACGGCTGGGTGCGGCGCTGCAGGCGCTGGCGGCGCAGCCCGAGGTGGACCGCGATCGGCTGGCAGCGATCGGCTTTTGCTTTGGTGGCCTCAGCGTGCTGGACATGGCGCGCTGTGGCCTGCCGCTGCGCGGCGTGGTCAGCTTCCACGGCCTCTTTACCCCGCCAGGCAATACGGCGCAGCAGCGCATCACCGCCAAGGTGCTGGCGTTGCACGGTTGGGATGACCCGATGGTCACGCCGGAGGCGGTGCTGGCCTTTGCCAAGGAAATGACCGAGGCTGGGGCCGACTGGCAGCTGCACGCCTATGGGGGCACGATGCACGCCTTTACCAACCCCGAGGCCAACGACCCTGGCTTCGGCACCGTGTACAGCGCCCGCGCCGATGTGCGTTCTTGGGCGGCGATGCGGGGGTTCCTGGCCGAGGTGTTGAGCTGAGCGGCCCGGGTGCGGCCGATACAATCCCTGACCAATCAGACCCGCGGCCTGGCTGCGTCCGCCCCGATCGGCGGTGGGTGGCGCGGCCGGACACGTTGACGCCGTTTGCCATGCAAGAGACCTACTCCCCCCGCGACGTGGAAGCCGCTGCCCAGGCCCACTGGGCTGCACACGACGCCTACCGCGTCCACGAACACGCCACCGACGCCCAGGGCCAGCCCAAGCCCAAGTTCTACGCCTGCTCCATGTTGCCCTATCCGAGTGGCAAATTGCACATGGGCCATGTGCGCAATTACACCATCAACGACATGATGGCGCGCCAACTGCGCATGAAGGGCTACAACGTCTTGATGCCGATGGGCTGGGATGCGTTTGGCCTGCCGGCGGAAAACGCCGCACTCAAAAACGGTGTGCCGCCAGCGCAATGGACCTACGACAACATCGCCTACATGAAGCGGCAGATGCAGGCCATGGGCCTGGCCATCGACTGGAGCCGCGAGATCGCCACCTGCAGGCCCGACTATTACAAGTGGAACCAGTGGTTGTTCCTGAAGATGCTGGAAAAGGGCATCGCGTATCGCAAGACGCAGGTGGTCAACTGGGATCCGGTCGATCAGACCGTGCTGGCCAATGAGCAGGTGATCGACGGACGCGGCTGGCGCACCGGCGCCTTGGTGGAAAAGCGCGAGATCCCCGGCTATTACCTGGCCATCACGAAATACGCCGAGGAGCTGCTGTCGGCCGTGGCCCGCCCGGATGATCCGAACTATCTGGCCGGCTGGCCCGAGCGCGTGCGCCTGATGCAGGAAAACTGGATTGGCAAGAGCGAGGGCGTGCGCTTCGCCTTCCCGCACGAGATCCGCGACGAGCGCGGTGAGCTCATTCAGGACGGGCGGCTGTGGGTGTTCACCACCCGCGCCGACACCCTCATGGGCGTGACCTTCTGCGCCGTGGCGCCGGAGCATCCGCTGGCGGCGCATGCGGCGCGCAACAACCCCGAGCTGGCCGCATTCATCGACCGTTGCAAGCTCGGCGGCACCACCGAGGCCGAGCTGGCGCTGAAAGAGAAGGAGGGCATGCCGACCGGCCTGGTGGTCACGCATCCGCTGACCGGCCAAGCCGTGCCCGTGTGGGTCGGCAACTACGTGCTGATGGGCTATGGCGATGGCGCGGTGATGGGCGTGCCCGCCCACGACGAGCGCGACTTCGCGTTTGCCAAGAAATACGGCTTGCCGATCCAGCCGGTCATCGCGGTGGAGGGCGAGACCTTCTCGCCCGAGGCCTGGGCCGAGTGGTACGCCGACAAGCAGCGCGGCCGTTGCGTCCATTCTGGGCCGCTGGACGGCTTGCCGTACCGGGCCGCGGTGGACAAGGTGGCCGAGCTGCTGGCGGCCAAGGGCTTGGGCGAAAAGAAGGTGACCTATCGGCTGCGCGACTGGGGGATCAGCCGCCAGCGTTACTGGGGCACGCCGATCCCCATCATCCACTGCGAGGACTGCGGACCGGTGCCGGTGCCGTACCAGGACCTGCCGGTGGTGTTGCCGGAAGATCTGATCCCGGACGGCAGCGGCAATCCGCTGGCCAAGTGCGAGGCGTTCTTGAAAGTGGACTGCCCGAAGTGCGGCAAGCCGGCGCGGCGCGAGACCGACACCATGGACACCTTCGTGGATTCATCCTGGTACTTCATGCGCTACTGCGATCCGACCAACGCCGATGCGATGGTGGCCGAAGGCAGCCGCTACTGGATGCCGATGGACCAGTATATCGGCGGCATCGAGCACGCCATTTTGCACCTGCTCTATGCGCGTTTCTGGACCAAGGTGATGCGCGACCTGGGCTTGGTGTCGGTGGACGAGCCGTTCCAGCGGCTGCTCACGCAAGGCATGGTGCTCAACCACATTTACAGCCGCCGCACCGCCAAAGGGGCCAAGGAATATTTCTGGCCGCATGATGTGGAGCATGTGTTGGACGAGGGTGGCAAGATCGTCGGTGCGCGCCTCAAGCGCGATGTGGCCAGCGCCGATGGTGTGCTGCCCGCCGGCACGCCGATCGACTACGAAGGCGTCGGCACGATGTCCAAGTCCAAGAACAACGGCGTCGATCCGCAGGATCTGATCGAAAAATTCGGCGCCGACACCGCCCGGCTCTACACCATGTTCACCGCGCCGCCAGAGGCCACGCTGGAATGGAACGATGCCGCGGTGGAGGGCAGCCACCGCTTTCTCAAGCGCGTCTGGGCGTTTGGCCAGCGGCTGGCGCAGGCCGACTGGGCCGGGGCGACGCAGGCCGCGCAGGGCGCAGCATCGCTGGCCGATGTGGCCTATGGCAAGCGCACCAAAGCGTTGCGCCACGAAATCCACGCCCTGCTCAGGCAGGTGGACTACGACTACCAGCGCATGCAGTACAACACTGTGGTGTCGGGCTGCATGAAGATGCTCAATGTGCTGGAGGCGTTCGACCCGGCGGACGAGCCCGGCGGCGGCGTGGCGCTGATCGAGGGCTTCGGCATCCTGCTGCGTTGTCTGTACCCGGCCACCCCGCACCTGACGCACGTTCTGTGGCATGCGCTGGGTTATGCCGGCGCGCTGGGCGATCTGCTCGATGCGCCGTGGCCGCAAGTGGACGAGGGCGCGCTGCGCCGCGACGAGGTGGAGCTGGTGCTGCAGATCAACGGCAAGTTGCGCGGCAGCCTGACGGTTGCAGCCGATGCCGACCGGGCGGCTATCGAGGCGGCGGCGCTGGCCTCACCGGAATTTGCCCGATTCAGCAACGGCCAGCCCGCCCGCAAGGTGGTGGTGGTGCCAGGGCGCCTGGTCAACGTGGTGGTCTGACGGTGCAGACGCGGCGTGCCTGGGTGCGCGGGCTGGCGGCCGGGGCCTTGGCGGCCACGGCCTTGGCGGGCTGCGGCTTCCAGCTGCGGGGAACGGGTCTGCGCTTTGCGTTCCGCACGCTGCGGCTGCAGGCGGCGGCCGACTCCGACGTGCTCGACAGCTTGCGTGCCCAGCTCCAGGCGGCGGGGGTGGCGGTGCTCGACGCCGCAGCGCCGCGCGCACCGGGGGCAGGGTCGGCGCCTGCCGCGGATGTGGTGTTGCAGGTGCTGCAGGATCAGCGCGAGCGGGTCGTGGTCGGCACCACGGCCGCCGGTCAGGTGCGCGAGCTGGCGCTGCGGCGCCGTTTCCGTTTCGCCTTGCGCACAGCGACGGGACGCGAACTGATCCCGCCGACCGAGTTGCTCCAAGAGCGCGAGCAGAGCTTTTCCGAAACCGTGGTGCTCGGCAAAGAGGCCGAAGAGGCCTTGCTGTTCGACGATATGCGCGTGGCCCTCGCGCGCCAGGTGTTGGTGCGGCTGGCGGCTGTGCCGCCGCTGAACTGAGGGCCGGTCTGTCGCACCGGGGCGGGGCGACGGCGCGCCTGGCCAGCCGCGGCAGGGTGGAGTGGGCGTCGCGCGAGATTGCAGTCTGGTCAGACTAGGCTGCAGACGTGGATTTGCGCACCTGGTGCTCGCGCATCAGGGTGCTTTTGCCAAACAGGCTCTCGATCAAATCCACCGCCAGCAGCGCAGTGCGGTTGCGCACATCCAGCGCGGGGTTGAGCTCCATCACATCCAGGCTGGCCAGGCGGCCGGTGTCGGCGATCATCTCCATGCACAGCTGGGCTTCGCGGTAGGTGGGGCCGCCGGGCACGGTCGTGCCCACGCCGGGCGCGATGTCGG
Source organism: Tepidimonas sp. (assembly GCF_029335975.1). Classification (GTDB taxonomy): domain Bacteria; phylum Pseudomonadota; class Gammaproteobacteria; order Burkholderiales; family Burkholderiaceae_C; genus Tepidimonas. The sequence continues at coordinate 13,393 of NZ_JARJMT020000091.1, read as the reverse complement.
GGTCCAGAAAATCGATGTCGAAGCTGACGTGCAGATGGGTGTCGGCGTCCAGACCCGCTAGGGCTTGTTCCATCGTGTGGCGCATACCCATTTCGTCGATGTAGCGCATGTCGTACACCTCTAGGCCCTGCTCGTGGACGAAGCGCTTTTCGCCTGCATCGACGCTGCGGATGCCAATCTGGCGCACCTGTTGCGTCTGCAGCGCCGGGCCGCCGCCGCCCAGGTGCACCAGCGCCTCGGGGCCAAAGCCGCACAGGCAGGCCACTGGCATGCCGTGCAGATTGCCGCTGGGCGTGAGCGTCGAGGTGTTGAAGTCCGCATGCGCGTCCAGCCAGAGCACGCGCAGCTTGCGGCCGGTGACGCGGCAATGCCGCGCCACGGCGCTGATGGAACCCATGGCCAGGCAATGGTCGCCGCCCAGCAGGATGGGCAGGCGGCCCTGCGTGAGTTCGGTGTACACGGCGTCGTGCACCGCGCGGTTCCACGCCACCACCTCGTCCAGGTGGCGGTAGCCCTGCACAGCGGGGCGCCAGGGGTTGGTCGGGCCGCTCAGGTTGCCGCGGTCTTGCACCTGCAGGCCGTGGGACTCGAGCGCCGCTTGCAGGCCGGCAACACGCAGCGCTTCCGGGCCCATGGACGCGCCGCGCGCGCCGGCGCCGATGTCGGTGGGGGCGCCCACCAGGGTGACGGGGGGGAAAGTTATCGTGCTCATGACGGACAGTGTGAGTGGAGATCAAGCGGATAGTGTGGCACGCCGCCTAGAATTCCATCATGCAGATCGGTGCCGCCCAATTGCCCGCCCAGCTCCAGCGTGCCCTGGCGCCGCTGTATGTGGTGCACGGCGACGAGGCCCTGCTGGTGCAGGAGGCGGCGGACGCCATCCGCGCCGCGGCGCGCGCGGCAGGGCATGTCGAGCGCAGCGTCTTTACAGTGGCGGGTGCGCACACGGACTGGAGCGGCATCCTGGCGGCCGGCGGGGCCCTCAGCCTGTTTGCCGACAAGCGCCTGATCGAGGTGCGCATTCCGTCTGGCAAACCGGGCAAGGACGGGGCCGAGGCATTGCAGCGCTTGGCCGAGTCCGCCGCCGCCTCGGTGGACACCGTCACCCTGGTGCTGCTGCCCCGGCTGGACGGCGCTGCCCTCAAGAGCACATGGTGGGCGGCGTTGGTGGCGCATGGCGTCGCGGTGCGGGTGGACGCGGTGGAGCGCGCGCAATTGCCCCACTGGATCGCGCAGCGCCTGCAGCAGCAGGGACAGCATGTCGCCGCGGGGGAGGAGGGGCAGCGCACGCTCGCCTTCATGGCCGATCGGGTGGAGGGCAACCTGCTTGCGGCGCATCAGGAGGTCGCCAAGCTGGGCTTGCTGTACCCGCCGGGTGAGCTGTCCTTCGAGCAGGTGCGCTCGGCGGTGCTGGACGTGGCGCGCTACGATCCCTTCCGGCTGCCCGAAGCGGTGCTGGACGGGGCGCTGCCGCGGGTACAGCGCATGTTGGAGGGCCTGCGCGCCGAAGGGGTGGCCCCCGTGCCGGTGCACTGGGCTTTGGCGGAGGAGGTGCGTACCCTGCACCGGGTGCGGCAGGCCATGGACCGCGGGCAGCCCCTGCCGCTGGTGCTGCGCGAGCAGCGCGTCTGGGGCCCGCGCGAGAAACGCTACGAGCGCCTGCTGCCCCACCTGCGGGCGGCACAGACTGGGCGCTGGCTGGCCGAGGCACAGACGGTGGATGGCATCGTCAAGGGGTTGACCGCCCCCGACTGGCCGACCGATCCGTGGCTGGCGCTGCAGCGTCTGGCGTTTGCCGTGGCCGCCGGCTGTGCCGCCGCACGCTAAATCGCGCTGTATCCCGGATCGTCATACGCTTCTGTTAGGATGTGGAGCTATGCGCCGTGTTGCCGTCTTCCTCCTGTCTGCGCTGCTGACCGTTGCCGTCCCTGCGGCGCCCCTTGATCCGGACATCGCCTCGGACGCCGTGCCGCCGCTAGGGGGTCTGTTGGACCAGTGGCAAACGGTTGGCACCGAAACGGGACTGGTGGCCAGCCAGCTCATGAACACCGCGCTGGGGCTCATTGGCGTGCCCTACCGCATGGGGGGCAACAGTGCCGAGACCGGTTTCGACTGCAGCGGCTTCGTGCGCTATGTCTATGCCAACACGCTCGGCCTGGTGCTGCCGCGCCGCGCGGCCCAGCAGGCGCAGACCACCATCCCCATTGCCAAGAGCGATCTGCGCCCAGGGGATCTGGTGTTTTTCAACACCATGCGCCGAGCGTTCAGCCATGTCGGCATCTATTTGGGCGACGGCAAATTCATCCATGCCCCCAGCAAGGGCGACCGCGTCAAGATCAGCGACATGAACGACCGTTACTGGGCGCGGCGCTTCAATGGCGCGCGCCGGGTGGATGCCGCAGAAACATCGCTGCCGCTGGCCCACTGATCCCGCTCAGGAGCCGAGCAGCCGCTCGATGTCCCGCCGCAGCGACTCGCTGTCTGGTCCGATGAGGCTGTTGTAAGCCAGTACGGTGCGGCCGTCGCGGCTGATCAGGTACTTGTAGAAGTTCCACTTCGGCGTTGTGCCGGTGCGCTCGGCCAGTTGCCGGAACAGGGCATTGGCCTGCGGGCCGCGCACATGGCTCTTGGCGAACATGGGGAACTGCACGCCGAAGGTGTTCTCACAAAACTCGGCGATCTGCTGGTTGCTGCCGGGCTCTTGTTGGCCAAAGTCGTTGGACGGAAAACCCAGCACCACCAGCCCGCGGTCGCGGTAGCGGCGGTAGAGTTCCTCCAGCCCCTTGTACTGCTGTGTGAAGCCGCAGTAGCTCGCGGTGTTGACCACCAGCACCACCTGGCCGGCGTACTGACACAGATCCTGCGGTTTTTCGTCCTGCAGCCGGTCGAAGCGGTGTTGCAGGATGCTCGGGCATGGGGCGTTGGCCGGCGTGCTTGGGGCGGCGTGGCTGGGGATGCTCATCGGTGCGAGGGTAGCAATGGCGAGTGCCATGGCGGCCAGGGTGTTGAGGCGGGGCTGGGTTTTCATGGGCGACAGAGACATGGGTGGATCACTGGCCTAGATATAACCCAATACCTGTGCCCACAATGCCAGCACGGCATCGCGCTGGGCGGCCACGTCTGCGGGGTCGATCTGGGTGCTGGCCTCGTCCAGCCGCGCGCGGTGCTGCAGCTGGCGCAGGTGGCGGTAGGCGTCGGCGGCCGCGTGGCCGACGCCAGCGGGCAGCAGGCCGGCGGCCTCGGCGCGCTGCAGCAGCGCGATGTTGCCAGCGTTGGCGCGCAGCGCTGGGTGCGCCGCGCTGTGCGCCAGCACCAGGTACTGCACAGCAAACTCGACATCGATCATGCCGCCGGGGCTGTGCTTGAGGTCGAAGCGGTCGGCGCGCACCGGGTGCGCGTCGTAGAGGCGCTGGCGCATGGCACGGATTTCGGCGGCCAGCGCCGCAGGGTCGCGCGGCGCGGTGATGACGGCCTCACGCACGGCGTCGAAGCGCGCACCCAGGTCGGGGCTGCCCACCACGAAGCGCGCGCGTGTCATGGCCTGGTGTTCCCAGGTCCAGGCGGTGTTGCTGCCGCGGTTTTGTTGGTAGTTGGCATAAGCCTGAAAGCTGGTCACCAACAGGCCAGAGTTGCCGTTGGGCCGCAGCGCGGTGTCGATCTCGAACAGGTCGCCCTCGCCGGTCTTGACCGTGAGCCAGTTGATCAGCTTGCGCACGAAGGCGGCATAGATTTCGGGGGCGCGTTCATCGTCATCATCGTAGAGAAAAACGATGTCGAGGTCGCTGCCGTAGCCGAGCTCCTTGCCGCCGAGCTTGCCGTAGCCAATGATGGCGTGGCGCGGCTCGTCGCGGTGGCGGCCCTTGAGGCGTTGCCAGCACCACTGGCTGGTGATTTGCAACACGGTGTCGGCCAGCGCGCTCAGGTCGTCGGCCACCTGTTCCACGGTCAGCAGCCCCTCGATGTCGCGCGCCAGCGTCCGGAATATCTCGGCGTGGTGGGCGCGGCGCAGCAGATCCAGCAGCGCTTCGTCATCGTCCTCGCCGGTTTTGTGCAGCGACCAGCGGCGCGCCTGCAGGTCCGCTGCAAAGGCGGCCGCATCGAAGCGGGACTGGTACAGCTCGGTGCTGGCCAGTTCGTCGATGACCCCTGGGTGGCGCAGCAGGTAGCGCGCCGGCCAGCGCGCCGAGCCCAGCACCCTCAGCAGCCGTTCGTGGACAGCGGGGCGCTCCTGCAACAAAGCCAGGTAGCTTTCGCGGCGCAGCAGCGGCTCGATCCAGTCGGCCAGCCGCACCGCTGCGGTTTCGGTGGCGCGACCCTCGTCGATCCAGGCCAGCGTGCGCTCCACCAGCCGGACCAGGCGCGCGCGCGCCTCGTCGCGCAGCGCTTGCACGCGTGGGTGGTCGATCCAGGGACGCAGGCGGTCGGCCAGCGCCGGCGGGCACTGGGGCAGCAGCGCGCCGAGGTCGTCGCCCGCGCCGCGCGCCGCGCCATGGCAGCCTTTGCCGTGGCAGCCGGCGCTGCGGCTGTCGCCGCCCAGTAGCGTGTCGAACTCCTGCGCCACCACCTCGCGGTGGGCGTCCAGCGCGCCCAGGAATGACGGCGTGTCGGCATAGCCCATCGTCGCGGCGATCCACGCCAGGTCGTCGTCGCGTGTGGGCAACACATGGGTCTGCTGGTCGTCCAGGTACTGGATGCGGTGCTCGACCCGGCGCAAAAAGACGTAGGCCTCGGCAAGTTGCTGCGCCTTGTCGAGCGGCATCAGGCCCGCCTGGGCCACGCGCTGCAGTGCCTGCAGCGTCGGACGCGTGCGCAATTCCGGGAACTGTCCGCCGCGCACCACCTGCAGCAGTTGCACGATGAACTCGATCTCGCGAATGCCGCCACGCGAGAGCTTGACGTCGTTGGCACGCTCCGGATGGCCGGCGGCGCGGCGCGCCGCATGTTCGCGGATCTGGCGGTGCAGCCGCCGCAGCGCTTCGAATACGCCGTAGTCAAGGTAGCGGCGGAAAACGAACGGCAGCACGATCGGCCGCAGCCACTGCCCGGTGCCATCGCGGTGGGCGCTCTCGGCGGGTGCGACCACACGGCTTTTCAGCCAGGCGAATCGTTCCCACTCCCGGCCCTGAACCTGAAAATAATCCTCCAGCGCACCCAGCGACACCGCCGGCGGCCCCGAATTGCCGTTGGGCCGCAAGGCCAGGTCCACCCGGAATACCTGGCCGTGCTCGGTCACATCGCCCACCAGCGCATGGATGCGCTTGACGACCTTGGCGAAATACTCGTGGTTGCTGATGCGGTTGCGCCCCTCGGCATTGCCGGCGGTCTCGCCCTCGCCCTCGTACACATAGATCAAGTCGATGTCGCTGGACACATTGAGCTCGCGCGCGCCGAACTTGCCCATGCCCACGATCCACCAAGCGCAACGGCGCCCCTCGGATGGTTCGCCTGCGGCACCGAGCGGCAAGGGTCCTGGCGGCTCGCCCTCGGGGGCCATGGGCTGGCCGTGCAGGGCATCCAGCTCGGCGCAGGCGGCACGGGCGGCTTCGTCCAGCGCCAGCTCGGCTAAGGCGGTGACGCTGCGGGTGATCACCTCCAGCGAGGCCGCTTGCTCGCAGTCCAGCACGGCCAGGCGTTCGAGCGCCAGATGACGCAGCACCCGCAGGGCGGCATCCAGCCCATACCCGCGTTCGCGCAGAGCACCCAGGGCCGTGTGCAAGGTGTCGGCCGTGGGAGCGCCTGGGGGCAGCAAGGCGCGCTCGCCGTCGTAGCGACGGCGCACGCGTTGCACGAAGCGACTGTGATCGGCCCGCGCCGAACCAACGCAAACGCTCGATATCATAATTTCGTGTGACTCCAACCCCAACCCTTTCCCGCCCCCCCTGGCATCTGCTGATGCTGGCGCTGGCATCCCGTGTCGCGCTCGGGCTGGCGGTGACGGCCTGGGCCTTGCTGATCGTGGCCTGGGTGGCTTTGGAGTTTTGGATTGTGCCGCGCGCGCAGGCCTGGCGGCCAGCCCTCGAAGCGGTGGCCACACGCGCGTTGGGGGTGCGCGTGAGCGTCGGGGCCATCGAGGCCGCCACGGATACCGGGGGCGCCACGCTGACCCTGCGCGATGTGCGCCTGCATGATGCGCGCGGCCACGAAGCCCTGCACCTGCCCAGGGTGCAGGCGGCGCTGTCGGTGGCCTCGCTGTGGCGCCTCGGCTTCGACCAGCTCGTGATCGACGGCCCGACGCTCGAGGTGCGCCGCCTGGCCGACGGCCGGCTGCAGGTCGCTGGCCTGGAGCTGTCGAGTGCAGGCGACGACAGCCCCGCCGCCGATTGGTTCTTTGGCCAGCGCGAATTTGCCCTGCGCGCCGGGGTGTTGCGCTGGATCGACGAGCAACGCCCGAACGCCCCCCCGCTGGCGCTGACGGCGGTGGACCTGGTGGTGCGCAACCCCGGCTTGCGGCACGAGTTTCGGCTCGATGCCACGCCGCCGCCCGAGTGGGGCGAGCGCTTGAGCGTGCGGGGCCGATTTGCCCGGCCGTTTTGGCAAACCCACCCCGGACGTTGGCGCGAGTGGTCGGGCGAATTGTTCGTGCTGGCGCCGCGCTTGGACGTGCAACGCCTGGAGACCTATCTGGACACGGCTGCCCTGTGGGGCGTGCGCGAGCTGCGCGCCACTGGCGCCGTGCGGCTGTGGGCCGATGTGCGCCGCGCGCAATGGCGTGCCGCCACTGCAGATGTGCACTGGAGCCATGTCCATGCCGTCTGGGCCCCCAATGCGCAAGCGCGGGTCGAGCCTTTGCGGGTGGCCCGCATGAGCGGACGGTTGGGGCTGCAGCGCGACGGCAACACCACCGTCTGGGCCACCCAGGGACTGGCCATCACCACGGGCGACGGCAGCGACTGGCCGCGGGGGGATGTGCGCTTCGAGTATGAATTGGCACCAGATGGGGGGCTGCGGCACTGGGCCTTGTCTTCCGACCGGCTGGATTTGGGCGTGGTCCAGCGCCTGGCGCGCGTGCTGCCCTTGGGCGAGGCGGTCCACCATTGGGCGGAGCAGACACAGCCGGCCGGCGTGGCCGAGGGGCTGTCGGTGCGCTGGAGCGCCCCGTCCAAGCCCGGCGCGCCCGAGCGCTGGGAGGCGCGCGGGCGGGTGCGCGGGCTGGGACTGCGCGCTGGTGCGGTGCCGCGTGCTGCGCCGGGCGAGATCGTCTTTGGTCGTCCGGGGCTGGAGGGAGTCGATGCCGAGTTCGCGCTGGACGAGCGCGGCGGGCGGGCGACGCTGGCGATGCGCCGCGGGGCGCTGGTTTTTCCTGGGGTGTTCGACGATCCGCGCCTGGCATTCGATGAGCTGTCGGCCGAGGCCCGCTGGAGCGTCGAGGGTCCGGCGATCACGCTGGAGGTCAGCCGCCTGAGCTTTGCCAATGCCGACGCCGCTGGCAGCGGCAGCGTGCGCTGGCGCACCGCCGACCCCGACCGCAGCGCGGCGCGGGACCGCTTTCCTGGGCGCATGACGCTGGACATGCGCTTGACGCGCGCCGATGCGGCGCGCGTGGCGCGCTATCTGCCCGCGACGGTGGGCGCCGACACGCGCCGTTATTTGCAGACGGCGATTCGCGCCGGGCGGGTGAGCAGCGCCACCTTCCGCGTCGATGGCGATTTGTGGGACTTTCCCTTTGCCGATGCTCGGCAGGGCGTCTTCGAAGTGCGGGCCCAACTGAACGATGTGGCCCTCGACTACGCCCCTCGGCATCTGTTGCCGGCAGGCAGTGCCCCCTGGCCGGCGTTGGAGCGCGCGGCCGGCGAGCTGCTGATCGAACGCCGAACCCTGCAGATCCTGCGCGCCGGCGGCAGCGTCGCGGGACAGCCGGCGCTGCGGGTGCTGCAGGCCGAGGCGGCCCTTCCCGACTACATGGCCGATGAGCCGCAGCTACAGGTCAAGGGTCTGATCCGGGGAACCGGCGACGATGTGCTGGGCTTCGTGGCGGCATCGCCACTGCGCGAGTTTACCGGCAGCGTACTCGACGTTGCTCGGGCCAGCGGCGCGCTGGAGGTGGCGTTGGATCTGCGCATGCCGCTCAATGACACCGACCGCACGCAGGTGCGCGGGCAGGTGCGCCTGGCCGGCAACGATGTGCAAATGCGCCCGGATGTGCCGCTTTTGCAAGGCGTGCGCGGGGTGCTCGACTTTACCGAGCACGGCTTCGATTTGGCGCAGGCGAGTGCGCGGGTGCTGGGGGGTGAACTGCGCTTCAGCGGCGGGATGGGCCGCCGCGACGGTGCTGCGGTGGTGCGTTTTCAGGGGCAGGGGACGGTAAGCGCTGCGGGGCTGGCGGCCAGCCGCGAATGGGGCTGGGCCCGCTGGCTGGGTGCACACGCTCAAGGGGCTGCTCGCTATGCGCTGGGCTTGGCATTTGGGCCCGATGGCATGGATCTGCGGTTGGACACCGATTTGCGGGGCCTGGGGGTGGCGCTGCCGGCGCCGTTGACCAAACCGGCGGATGCCGCCTGGCGCGTCCAGGTGGCGCTGGAGACCCGCCCGCGCCCCGATGCGGCGGCCGAACTCACCCGCGACCGCCTGCGCCTGACCGTGGAGCCCTCGGGTGACGCGGTGCCGCTGCGCGCCGAATATGAGCGCGAGCATTCCGCAACGCGCACCACGGTGCGGCGAGGGCGGCTGGCGTTGGGGGCCGAACTGCCGGATTGGCCCGTGTCCGGCGTGTCTGGTGTGGCGCGCCTGCGCGAGTTGGATGCCGACGCGTGGCAGGCGCTGCTGGAGCCAGATCCCGTGCCTGTGTCCTCGCGCGCCAGCGCGGCGGCTGGTCTGGACTGGCGCGGCAGCGATGCCTACTGGCCCAGCCGGCTGGGGGTGACGCTGGATCGCCTGCTGGTCGCGGGCCGAACCTTCGAGGCGCTGACGGCTGGCGGCTCGCGTGAGGGCGATCTGTGGCGGCTGACGGTGGCGGCCCGCCAGCTGGAGGGTTACCTGGAGTACCGCAGCGGTGCACAGGAGCAGCTGCTGGCTCGGCTGGCGCGGCTGGAACTGCCGCCCAGCGCCGCAGCCGACGTCGAGCGGCTGGCCAGTCAGCCCCGCTCGGTTCCCGCGCTGGATATCGTGGTCGATGCCTTCGAGCTGGCGGGCCGCCCGCTCGGGCGGCTGGAGGTCCAGGCGGACAACCGCGACGCTGCACAGGGGAGCGAGGGGCCGCGCGAGTGGCGGTTGCAGTCGCTGCGCCTGACCGTGCCCGAGGCGCGCCTGAGCGCATCGGGCAACTGGGCCCCCGTCGCAGCCCTGACCAGCCCCGGGCAGGCGGCCAGCGCCCGCCGCACTGCTTTGCGCATGCAGCTAGACATTGACGATGCAGGGGCCTTGCTGGAGCGCTTTGGCTTTGCGGGCACGCTGCGCGGTGGGCGGGGGCGCATGGAAGGCACGCTCGGCTGGTTGGGCTCGCCCCTGGGGCTGCATCTGCCGAGCTTGTCGGGCGAGCTGTGGCTGGATGTGCAGCGTGGACAGTTCCTCAAAGCCGACCCAGGCATCGCCAAGCTGCTCGGGGTGCTGAGCCTGCAGTCCCTGCCGCGGCGGCTGACCTTGGACTTCCGCGATGTCTTCAGCGAGGGGTTTGCCTTCGATTTCGTGCGCGGCAATGCCCGTATCGCGCGCGGCGTGGCCAGCACCAACAACCTACAGATGAAGGGCGTCAGCGCGGCCGTGCTCATCGAAGGGCAAGCCGACCTGGTGCGCGAGACCCAGGACCTGACGGCCGTGGTGGTGCCCGAGCTGAATGCGGGCACCGCCTCGCTGGTGGCGACCATGATCAATCCCGTCACCGGGCTGGGCAGCTTTTTGGCGCAATGGCTGCTGCGCGAGCCCCTGCAGGCGGCAGCTACGCAGACCTTTCGCATCACCGGCGCCTGGGCCGATCCCCAGGTCGAACGTATCCGACGTACGATACCCTCCCCAGAGTCCTCGGACATCAAACCGGACCGTACCCCATGAAAGTCGCCGCCATCCAAATGGTCTCGGGCACCAGTCTCGACCTCAACCTGGCGCAGGCGCAGCAGTTGCTGGACCAGGCCCGCCATGCCGGCGCCGAGCTGGCAGTGCTGCCGGAGTACTTCTGCCTGATGGGGCGGCGCGACGCCGACAAGCTGCTGATGGCCGAAGCATTCGGTTCGGGTACGGTGCAAGACTTTCTATCCCAGACTGCGCGTCAGTTGGGGTTGTGGATCGTCGGCGGCACCGTGCCACTGGCCACCGATGATCCAAAGCATGCCGCCAACGCCTCGCTGGTCTACGACCCCCAGGGCCGCTGTGTGGCGCGCTACGACAAGATTCACCTGTTTCGCTTCCACGACGGGCAGCAGGGGTATGACGAGGCTGCCGTGCTCAAGCCTGGCGAGCAGCCGGTGAGCTTTGCGCTGACCGACCACTGCGGCACGACTTGGCGCGTGGGCTTGAGTGTGTGCTACGACCTGCGCTTTCCGGAACTGTACCGTCAATTGGCGGCCGATGTGCTGGTGGTGCCGGCGGCGTTCACCCATGTGACCGGTCAGGCGCACTGGGAGGTGCTGCTGCGCGCGCGCGCCATCGAGAACCAGGCCTATGTCATCGCCAGCGCCCAGGGCGGCGTGCACGACAACGGCCGCCAGACTTGGGGTCAGAGCATGGTGATCGACCCCTGGGGCGTGGTGTTGGCGCAGCAAGCCAGCGGCGCTGGCGTGGTCGTGGCCGAGTTGGACCACGCCCGGCTGGAGGAGGTGCGTCGCCGCCTGCCGGCGCTGCAGCACCGGCGGCTGTGACGCCATGCGGTGGCGGTGTGCGGGCGGCGTCAGCGCGGCGGCTCGGCCGGTCGGGGGGCTTGTGTGCTTGGGTTGGTGGCCTCAGGGGCATCGGTGGGGGAGGCTGGCGAGCCCGAGTCGGCGGGTTCGCCGCGCTTTCGGCCGGCGAACATGGTCCACCACACGATGAAGACGAACAACAGCAGCGCGCCGAGCGCTTCGAGCAGCAACAAGGTCATGACGGCAACGACATTAATAGGGGCGAAATGGGGCGCCGGACGGATGGCCCGGCTGCTGGTCTGGGGGATTCTAGGCACGCTGGCGAGTTGCGGCAGCGTGCCGCCAGCCGTGCCCACGGGGGGCGGTTCGCCCGGTGCGCCTGTGGCCATGGAGGCGCCGGCACCCGCGCCGGTTCCCCCGACCCCGCCATCGGCTTCGGTGGTGGCCCCGATGCCCCTCATCGACGGGCTGGGCCCGGCGGTGCTCGCGCCCAGCGACGCCGCATGGCAGGCGGCCGATGCCGCGCCTCTGCCTGCGCCGGTGCGCCGTGGCGCGGCCCTGTGGCAGCCCGTGCGCTGGAGCGAGCTGCCTGGCTGGGGCCGGGACGCCTTGCACGAAGCTTGGAATGCCTGGCTGCGCAGTTGCGAGCGCCCGGCACCGCCCTGGGGCCCCGTGTGTGCCGAGCTGCGCCGCCTAACCTTGGCCGATGCGCTGGAGCGCCACACCTGGATGATGCAGCGCCTGCAACCTTACCGGGTGCTGTCCCACGACGGAGGCAACCGCCCGGGCCTGCTCACCGGCTACTATGAGCCGGAGCTGCAGGCCAGCCGCGTGCGCCAGGGGGCCTACCGGGTGCCGTTGTACGCCCCGCCGCCGACCCTAGCGGCCGCGCCGGGTCGCCCCTGGTTCAGCCGCCAGCAGATCGACAGCGATCCCCAGGTCCAGAGCCTGCTGGAGGGGCGCGCGCTGGCCTGGCTGGCCGATCCGCTGGATGCCTTGCTGTTGCAAATCCAGGGCTCGGGGCGGCTGCGCATCGTCGAGCCGGACGGCCGCATCACCCTGGCGCGGCTGGCCTATGCCGCGCACAATGGTCATCCCTACCAGAGCGTCGGGCGCTGGCTGTTGGAGCGGCGCGAGATCCGCGACGGCACCTGGGAGGCGATCCGCGCCTGGGCGGCGGCCCATCCGCAGCGCATCGACGAGCTGCTGTGGAGCAATCCGCGCGTGGTGTTCTTTCGGGAGGAGGCGCTGTCCGCCCTCGACACCCAGTTCGGCCCGCGGGGGGCGCAGGGGGTGGCGCTCACGCCGATGCGCTCCGTTGCGGTGGATCGCGAGGCCATTCCCTACGGCACGCCGCTGTGGTTGGTCTCCAGCGGGCCGGTGGCGCAGTTGCAGCGCTTGGTGCTGGCGCAGGATACGGGCAACGCCATCGTCGGGGCGGTGCGGGCGGATTTTTTTGCCGGCTGGGGCGAAGGCGCCTATGCCTTGGCCGCCGGTCTGAAGCAGCCGCTGCAGCTGTGGGCGCTGTGGCCGCGCGAGCAACCTTGAACCTATGAAGGAGTGCGATTCATGAGCTTGCGCATCGGCATCCTGACCGGCGGGGGCGACTGTCCCGGCCTCAACGCCGTCATTCGCGCCGTCGTCAAGTCGCTATTGCGGCAGTGCGGCGCCGAGGTCATTGGCATCGAAGACGGCTTTGGCGGCCTGATGGAGGAGACGCCGCGCGTACGCCCGTTGGATTGGGCGAGCGTCAGCGGCATCTTGATGCAAGGGGGGACGATCCTGGGCACCAGCAACCGGGCCAACCCGCTACAGGACGAGGCGACCGCCGCACGCGTGCTGCGGCACGCGCAGGCGCTCGCACTACAAGGGCTGGTCGTGATTGGTGGCGACGGCACGATGGCGCTGGCGCACGGGCTGGCCCAGCGCGGCTTGCCCATCGTCGGGGTGCCCAAGACCATCGACAACGACATTCCCGGCTGCGAGCGCAGCTTTGGCTTCGATACCGCCGTGGCCACCGTCACCGAGGCGATCGAGCGCCTGCAGACCACCGCCCAGAGCCATGGGCGCGTGATGATCGTCGAGACCATGGGCCGCTATGCGGGCTGGATTGCGCTGGAGGCCGGGCTGGCCGGGGCGGCGGACATCATTCTGCTGCCCGAGATCGACTTCGACATCGAGGCCGTGGCCGCAGTCTGCCGCGAGCGCGAGCGGCGCCAGCGTTACACCATCGTCTGCATCGGGGAGGGGGCCAAACCCGTCGGCGGCGCGCTGACGGTGCAGCGGCGCATCGCCGACAGTCCCGACCCGATCCGGTTGGGTGGCGTCGCCCATGCGTTGGCGGCGGCGCTGCAGCCTCGGCTGGCGTCGGAGGTGCGGGCCACCGTGCTTGGCCATGTGCAGCGCGGCGGCTCGCCCACGCCGTTCGACCGCGTGCTCGCCACCCAGTTTGGCAACGAGGCGGCCCAACTCGTGATGCGGGCCGAGTTCAATCGCATGGTCACATTGCACAACGGTCGGCTGGGCAGCATCCCGCTGTCCGAGGTGGTGCACGGCAGCCGCCAGGTGCCGCTGGACCATCCCCTGCTGCGCACCGCGCGCCAGATCGGTGTCTCGCTGGGCGAGGC
>NZ_JARJMT020000192.1 GCF_029335975.1 Tepidimonas sp. | reverse complement strand
CACCCGACCTGCTCCAGACACCCCCGCCCCCACCCTGACCCCAAGCGACCGCCTGGAGCGCCGCCCGTGACTGCGACGCCCGTCTCCTGCCTGCGGGCCGAGGGCCTGCACAAGCGCTACGGCCGCCGCACGGTCGTGCACGACGTCTCGCTGCAGCTGCGCAGCGGCGAGGTGGTGGGGCTGCTCGGGCCCAATGGGGCGGGCAAGACGACGTCGTTTTACATGATCGTCGGTCTGGTGCGGGCCGACGCAGGGCGGCTGTGGATCGACGAGCAACGGGTGGAGCAGCTGCCCATTCACCGCCGCGCACGGCTGGGGCTGGGCTACCTGCCGCAGGAGGCATCGATCTTTCGCAAGCTCACGGTCGAACAGAACATCCGCGCCGTGCTGGAGTTGCAGCACGATGAGGCAGGCCATCCCCTGTCCGAGCCGATGCTGCGCACGCGCCTGGATACGCTGCTGCAGGAGCTGCACGTCGATCATCTGCGCGACGCGCCGGCTCCGGCGCTGTCGGGTGGCGAACGCCGGCGCGTCGAGATCGCGCGCGCCTTGGCTGCGCAACCGCGCTTTATCCTGCTCGATGAACCGTTTGCTGGCATCGACCCGATCGCGGTCATCGAGATCCAGCGCATCATTCGATTCCTCAAGTCGCGTGGTATTGGCGTGCTGATCACCGACCACAATGTGCGCGAGACGCTCGGCATCTGCGACCAAGCGGTCATCATCAGCGAAGGGCGGGTCCTCGCCCGCGGCACGCCGGCCGAAATTGTGGACAACGCCGAGGTGCGCCGGGTCTACCTGGGCGAACACTTCCGTCTGTAGCGTCTGTAGCGTGTATGAAGCCCGGCCTTGCGCTGCGCATCTCGCAGCACCTGATCCTCACGCCGCAGTTACAGCAATCGATCCGGCTGCTGCAGCTCTCCACCCAGGAGATGACGCAGGAAGTCGAGCAGATGTTGGCCGACAACCCTTTTTTGGAGCGCGCGGATGACGAAGCGGCGCCGGCCGATCCGGAAGGACCAGCGACCGCTGCCGACGAATCATCATCTGCGCTGGATGACACCGACGGGTCGTGGGAGGGGTTGGGCTTCGATCGGGATGGGCGCCAAGCAGACGAGGATGAGGACAGTGCCGCCGAGCGGGCGCGCAGTACTGAGCGCTTGCAAGACCACCTGCACCGGCAGGCCCTGGCCCTGCATCTGAATGACGACGAGCGCGCAGCACTGTATTTTTTGATCGAATCGCTGGATGACGACGGCTACCTGAGCGACTCGCTGGAGGAGCTAACGGCCGCGCTGTGGCGGCAGGTACAGGCGGCCGACCCTGCGGCCGAGCAAGCGCGACAAGAGGAGATCGCATCCCTGTTGCGCCGTGCGCTCGGCTGGCTGCAAAACATGGAACCCGCGGGCGTGGGCGCACGCGATCTGGCCGAATGCCTGCGCCTGCAGCTCCGGGAGCAGCCCAATACCCCCGAGGCGCGCGCCGCGCTGGCCCTGTGCGAACAGCCCATGGAATGGATCGCCCGGCGCGACATGCGCCGGCTGGCCCAGGCCACGGGCCTGGATGAGGCAAGCGTGCGCGCGGGATTGGCGCTGCTGACCCGCCTGGAGCCCAAGCCCGGCCGGCGCTTTGCGGACGCGCAGCGGCACATCATCGTGCCCGACGTGATTGTCACCGTGCAGGGGGCGCAGTTCGACGTGCAGCTCAACCCCGCCGTGCTGCCAAGGCTGCGCGTATCGGACCTGTACGCGCAGGCCTTGCATGGCCAGCGCGGCGGCGACCTGCAACAGCGGCTGCAGGAAGCGCGCTGGTTCATCAAAAACCTGCAGCAGCGCTTCGACACCATATTGCGCGTGGCGCGCGCCATCGTCGAGCGGCAGCGCAGCTTCTTTCTGCACGGCGAGGTGGGCATGCGCCCCCTGGTGCTGCGCGACATTGCCGACGAACTGGGCCTGCACGAGTCCACCATCAGCCGCGTCACCACGGCCAAGTACATGGCTACCCCGTTTGGCACCTTCGAGCTGAAGTACTTTTTCGGCTCCAGCCTGGGCACGGACGCCGGCGGTAATGCCTCCAGCACCGCCGTGCGCGCCCTCATCAAGCAAATGATCGCCGCCGAGGATCCGCGCAAGCCGCTGAGCGACGGCCAGCTCGCGGATTTGCTCAAGGAGCAGGGCATCGAATGCGCGCGGCGCACCGTCGCCAAATACCGCGAGGCCCTGCGCATCCCCAACGCTAGCCTGCGCAAGACCCTGTAACCCCATGCCCGTATTCGATCTGTTTCTGCCCTGCGCCAGCGGCAGCGCCCCGTTTTTGGCCGACGAGGTGGCCCGCTTGACCGGCCAGGCCACCGACACCCTGCAAGTGGGCCGCGCGGGTGTCGGCCTGCGCGGCGACTGGGACACGGTGCTGCGCCTCAACCTGCACAGCCGCATCGCCCAGCGCGTGCTGCTGCGCCTGTGGGAAGGGGCCTATCACCACGAGGATGATCTGTACGCCGCCGCATCCGACGTGCCGTGGGAGGCGTGGTTCACCCCTGCGCGCACCATCAAAGTCGAGGTAAGCGCCCAGCGCAGCCCGCTGCGCAGCCTCAACTTTGCCGCCTTGCGCATCAAGGATGCGGTGTGCGACCGGCTGCGCGCGCGCTGCGGCGCGCGACCCAGCGTGGACACGGCGCACCCGGATGTGCGCCTGTACGCCCACCTGAGCGCCGATCGGCTGACCCTGGCGCTGGACACCAGCGGCGAGCCGCTGTTCAAACGCGGCTGGCGCACCGACAAAGGCGACGCCCCACTCAAGGAAACGCTGGCCGCGGCCATGATTGCCGCCACCGGCTGGACCGGCTCCGACGCGGACGGCGAGCCCGTACCGCTGTACGACCCGTGCTGCGGCAGCGGCACGCTGATCATCGAGGCCGCACAGATTGCGCTGCGGCAGGCTCCGGGGCGGCAACGGCGCTTTGCGTTCGAACGGCTGCTGCCCTACGATGCCGTCCGCTGGACTGCGCTGCGCGAGCAGGCGCGCGCGGACGAACGGCCCTGGCCCGCCGGTCATCCTCCGCTGGCCTACGGCAGTGATGTGGCGTTTCGCATGGTCGATTTTGCGCGTCGCAACGCCGAGCGCGCTGGCGTCGGGGCGGCGGTGGAGTTCCGCGGGGGCGACGCCCTGCAGCGCCTGCCGCCCTCGACCCGGCCGGGCGTGCTGTTGCTCAATCCGCCAGATGGCGAACGCATCGGGGCAGCGGGCGTCGTGGGCCGCCTGGGGGCGGAGGTGTTCTACGAACGGCTGGCGGCGCACTGGAAGACGCATTTCGGCGGCTGGACCGCTGGGGTGCTGACGCCAGACCGCGCCCTACCCCGCCGCCTTCGGCTGCAAGCCAGTCGGCGCGTGCCACTGTTCAATGGCCCTATCGAATGCCGGCTGCTGCGCTTTGAGCTGCAAGCCAAAAA
>NZ_JARJMT020000165.1 GCF_029335975.1 Tepidimonas sp. | reverse complement strand
CGGGGAGAGGGCACGCCCCCGCCTGGATGAGCTCGCCGCCGGGGGCGGGCGGGGTCAGCGCACCCGCTCCCCGCGCCGGTTGAACACCTTCAGCGCTGCATGCGGACAGATCTTCAGCACCCGCGCCACAGCCTCCCAGCGTTCCC
This sequence comes from Tepidimonas sp., assembly GCF_029335975.1. GTDB lineage: Bacteria > Pseudomonadota > Gammaproteobacteria > Burkholderiales > Burkholderiaceae_C > Tepidimonas. The sequence continues at coordinate 8,913 of NZ_JARJMT020000165.1, read as the reverse complement.
CGTACACCGAATCCGCCAGCCCCGCCGCGTCCTGCCGGACCGCCCAGCGCAGCCGCCACCGCACCGGCGAGACCGCCGTGCCGTTGCCCATCCGCTCCACCACCGCCACCAGCCGGTCGGCCTCGTCCATGTAGCAGTACTGCATCGCTTTCGCCTCCGTTCATCCGCGCGGCCTGCTGCGCCTGGTAAAGCTCCACTGCCCGGCGCACGTCCGTCGGCAGAGAGTCGATTCGGTAAACCCGCCGCCGCCCGCCTCGACAGGTCTGCTCCTGATAGGGCCAGCCTTCTCGGCTGGCTCTCTTCTTCACGGCGTCTTTCGTCACGTCGAGAGCGGCTGCCAGGTGCTCAAGTGTGTAACTCATTCGAGCACCCCATCCTTGATGCCAAGGAGTACCGCTGCTCGATGCGCCTGACCGCGGCGACCAATGAAGCGCCCCTGAAGAAGGCCATAAACGATGCGCTCGCTCACGCCTATCTCACGGGCAAACTGCTTGATGCTCTTGCCTCGCCGCTCCAGATCCCGGCGGGCTTCCTCAATGGTTCTCACGCGTGTCATGCTTTGTGCCATGATTGGACAACATCATGGCAGAAATATAGCTCAACCGTGGAACCTGTCAAGCGCGATCGTGGAATAAAACGTTCCCCACTTGTCCCCGCTTCAAAGTGGGGAAGTGGGGAAATTCCCCGCTTTCGCGTTCCCCACTTGACGAGAAAGCGGGGAAGTCCACATGTCTGACATAGCGAAGCGCATCAAGGCATGGCGGCACGCGCTCGGGCTGACTCAAGAAGAGTTCGCCCGCCGCTCCGGCATTCCAAAGCGGACGATTGTTGGCTACGAGAATGCTGAACGCGACCCAGGTTCTGCGGCTCTCGCTGCCATCGCCAAGACCGGCGTGAACATGACGTGGCTACTCACCGGCGAAGGCGAGATGCTGCCGGCAAAGTCAGAAAAAACCACGGAGAATCAACAAGATAGCGCATCGCTCGATGCGCTCGCGGGTCGTCATGCCCGCCGCTGGTCCAAGCTCATCGAGCTGGTCGAGAGCGCCCCCTCACCAGAGGAGGCGGAGGCGATATTGGACGAACTCTTCGCGCGCGCTCGTCAGCAGGCAGAGCTAGCCGAGCTCCGCCAGGCCGTCCGCGAACTGACGGCCAAACAAAAGCGCGCGTGACCCCCCCCGTTTTTTGGCGCCTGCAATGCGTGCAAGGCGACGCGGCGCGGCGATGATGCCTAAGTCATTGATTTAACGGCATTTTTCGCCTCATCACGCCTCTTCACGCGACTTTTTGTCTCCTCGACTTCTTCGCCTCCAATCTTTTCACCCCCACCAGCGCTTCAGGTGCGTCAACGCGGCTGCTTTGCCCGCCCAAGGATCAGGCAGCGCAGCATCGACGGGCAGGCCGTGGCGAGGATCCAGTCTCAGTGCGGCGGCCGTCGGCGCAGAGCGCGCACAAACCCTGACGGCCACGCGCTCGCGGCGGGTAGGCTCAGTTGGGGGGGGCAGCGGAGGTGGCCAGTTTGTGGGTGCAGGCACAGGGGCGCGCACGGACGTGCCGTGGCGTTGGCGCCGTTGGCGAAAGATGGTAAATGCGTCGGGCAAGTCCGACGTTTGGAATGGCAGATCGGCCGCTTCGAGCAGCGTGTTGTGTCCGTGTGTGATGACGATTGCCCCCAATTGGCGCAAGGCCTGCAGATCGCGCCGCTCCTCCGGGGCGAGTTGGTCGATCGTGTGTATTCGCCATGGCCGCGGCAGCGCCATCAACCAATCGACCAGTTCATGACCCGGCGCCGTTTGCCACAAGCATGGCCTGCCCGCTCCAGCGTGGCAGCCAGTGCGCTGGCGGCCACGTTCCACCATGCGCGCCGGCGCTCGCTCATGCGCGGAAAGCCCCACGCAGCATCGCGCCGGCGGGGCGCCCACCACCGTGCCAACCATGGCATTCCGTGCGTTCGTGCCTCCGTCAAGCTGCGCAGCAGGGCCGGTTGATCATACAGTCGCAGCTCAGCTCGTACCAGCCAAATAACCGTGCCAGCACTCATGCATTGCCCCGATTTTCCGCATCCGGCGCGGCGCCCCGCTGGCCCCTGCAGCGATCGGAACAGTGGGTGACCCGCTCCCAGTGGCGCGCCTATCTATTTGCGCCGCCATGCGAATGGGCGGTTGCAAACAGGACAAATTTTGTGGCAAGAAGGGCTTGCGGTGCATGGTGATGCGCTTACCAGTCAAAACCGAGCTGTTGTGGGGGCGTCCTTGCCAAGCGATTCCCCGCAGGGCGGGATGCCGGCGAGCGGTTGGGTGCCCGAGCGCGCTCCATCCCAGTGCTGGGGTCGCGCGCTGTGGCGCCTGGCATGCCGCGGCGCGAGCCGTGTCGCAGAGCCAGCGTTGTTGCCTCGGCGCGCAACTGCGGTTGCTGGCGCCGTGCGTGCAGGCGTGCTTTGGCCGCGCGCAGCGCCATATCCAGATCGACCACGGGTTGGGGCCAGTCCACACCGATGCGCACCCCGCAGCGCCGCTGCAAATCGGGTGGCATGCGCCAGGGCTCGAACAACCAAGCGTCGGGCACGCGCCGCAGCACTGGCAGCCATTGGCGCACGAACTCTCCGCGCGGATCATGGTCCAGGGCCTGCTTGATGGGGTTGTAGACCCGCGTGGCGTTGATACCGGTCGTGCCCGACTGCATTTGCATCTGCGGCCAGTGGATGCCGGGCTCGTAGTCCAGAAAGAGGCGGGCCAGCCATAGGCCCACTTCGCGCCAGTGCAACCACAGGGGGTAGGCTGCGACCGAGACCAGCATGGCCCGCATGCGGAAATTGAGCCAGCCGCAGTCATGGAGCCAAGCCACACAGGCGTCCACGAGCGGCCAGCCCGTGCGGCCTTGTCGAAGCGCCTCGAAGCGCGCTGGGTCCCAGTCACCCTCTCTGAGCCCGTCGTACCCTCGATGAAGGTTTTGCCATTCCAGAGCTGGTTCGGTTTCCAACTTTTGGATGAAGTGGCAGTGCCAGTACAGCCGGCTTTCGAAAGCGCGCAGACCCGCGGCGAGGCGGCGTTGCTGGGTGGCCTCGGCCCTGTTGCGTAGGGCCGCGAGCTCCTGCTGCCGAGCACGTGTGGCTTGGACCACCTCGCGCAGGCTGAGCACGCCATAGGCCAGGTAGGGCGACAGCCGCGAACAGGCTTGCGGCGCTGACAGCGGCGATGAGATGCCGCCACGGTAATGTGCAGCCCGTCCGTCCAGAAAATCGGTCAGTGTCACGTGGCCCGCGCGACGTCCTCCGCGCTGGCGGTGCGGGGGTTCCCAGGGATCCAGTCCCAGCGCCGTGGCGTCCGGCCACGGACCAGCGACCCAGCGCCCGGTCTGCCAACGCCATGCGATGGGGCCCTGGCAGAGGTCCATGGCGGTCTGGGCAGGCGACGGCCAATCGGCAAAGCTCAGCCGCGGCGGCGGCCAGGACAGCGTTGGTGCGGCCATCAGCTGTTCGCGCTGCGGCAGCCAGCGTTCACGCTCACGCAAGCCACGGATGACGCCAAATTGCCGTGCTTCGTGTACTGCGATGCCGTGGCTGCGTGCCCAGCGCCGCACGGCCTGGTCGCGCGCAAAGGTGTGGGCATTGCCGGTTTCTTCGTGCGCATGAAGAGCGCCGATGCGGATTTGCTGGCGTACGGCCTCGAGTACCTCAACCGCCTCGCCTATCACCACCCGCAGGCCCGCATGCGGCAGGCCCGTGGCGCGCAGTGCGGCATCCAGCTCGATCAGGCTCTCGCGAATAAAACCCCAGTGTTGCGCGGCGCTGTCGGGTTGCTGCCACAAGCTGGGCTCGATGATGTAGAGGGGCAACACCATGCCGGCCCGCGCTGCAGCCGCCAAAGGCGCATGGTCGTGCACGCGCAAATCGCGCTTGAACCAGACAATCTGTACCGCCATGTTGGCCGATATCAATGCCCGATGGGCGCGGCCGCACGTCGGCGCAGCCAGCGCATCAGTCCGCCGAGCACGGGCAGTTGCTCGTAGAGCTCCTGCGCGGCGTCCCAGTAGTCGCGGTGAACACGCACGCGCCCGTCGGGCGCGAAGCGCAGATGAGTGCTGCCGCGGATGCAGCGATCGCGCGCCTCACCGCGAAAGCGGTAGACAAAATCCCAAGTGACAAACCCTTGATGCGCATCGCCCAGCAGATCGCGCACGACGAAGTGTGGCCCGTCGAGCCGAAGGTACATGTGCTCGAAGATCGCACGGATGGCCGACACCCCCTGTACCTCGTGAAACGGGTCTTTGAACCAGGCGTCTTCGGTGTATACCCGGTCGAGCGCTGACAACGAGGCCGGCGTCAGCGTCCGAAAAAACTGCTCGACGCGCGCGAGCGGGTCGGCACTGAGCTCGCTCAGCGGTACTGCCGTGCCGTAGCTGGGGGTATCTTCCATGATTCAAAGACCAGTGGCTCGATGGATGAGGGCGAAATACCAGCGATCGGGCAGCCAGCGCAAGGCCCGCAGCCATACGGTGAAGCGCCGAGGGAAGTGAATCTCGAATGCTCCGCGCGCCCAACCGCGCAAGATGGCGGCGGCGGCCTGCTCGGGCGAGATGAGCGCGGGCATACGGAAGGTGTTTTGGGCGGTCAGCGGTGTGGCGACGAAGCCGGGACTGATGAGACTTACACCGATGCCGCTGGGGCGCAGGTCCAGATAGAGCACATCGGCCAAATTGGCCAATGCCGCCTTGGTCGGACCATAGGCCAGGGCCTGTGGCAGGCCGCGATAGCCTGCCACACTGCCCACCAGGCTGAGATGACCACAGCGCTGCGCGAGCAAGCGTGGCACACACGCACCCACCCAATGCAGCGCCCCCTCCACGTTGACGCGCTGGTGGCGCAGCAGCTCATCGGTATCGACAGCAGTTGCTCGCTGGGGGCGGTAGTGTCCAGCGCAGAACAGGGTGAGATCGAGTGGACCTTCGCTGAAGGCTTGGGCAGCAGCCTGCTCCACGGCAGCGCGGTCAGTGACGTCCAGTGGCAATGCGCGCCGCCTGGGGGCAGCGTCGGCAAAGGCCTGCAGGGCGTCGGCTTGCCGCGCAGAGACCAGCACCGTCGCCCCGCGGGCATGCAGTGCCTCGGCCACGGCCCGACCGATACCGGAGGAGGCGCCGACGATCCAGACGCGCCGGCCGGTCCAGTCGCGCAGGGGCGGATTCAGGCTCATGGCGCCAGTCGGGTAAAGGCCAGCGTTACTTCGCCCAGCCGGATGCCAAATTTGCGCATTTCGGCCCGATTGAGGACGATGCGCTCGTCGATGCGGTACATCCAGTCGTCGAATTGCACTTCGTACACCTTGCCATCGACGGGCAGGCGCAGGGTGTAGCGCCAGTTGAAGGCATTGCCCCGCACTTGGCCGCTGGCTTCGCCCACCACGTCGTCGGCTGTGCCACGATAGCGGCCATTGCCGTCGTCCACCAGGCGCCAGATGCGCCGCTCGGTTTTGCCGTCGCTGTAGGTAAAGCGCTCATCCAGCACGCCTTGGTTGCCTTGCCAGGTCCCAGTCATCTCCACCACGAAGCGCCGCACCACTTGCCCGCTGCGATCCTGAAACATGCCGTGTGCCACCAGGCGCCCGTCGAAATAGGTTTTGAGATCCAGCGCTGGTTGTTCGGCAGCATAAGATTCGATGCGTTGCGATGCGCAGCCGCCCAGCAGCAGGGCAGCGCCTGCGGCCAACAGCCGCGTGCGCAAACGCAACGGTGAGTGGCGGAGAAGGGCAAGCGCGCGCATAGACGGACTCCAAGGGGGTTAGGGGATCAGTTTGGGGGAGCGACGCCGGGTGAGGTTGGGCGGACATCGGATAGAGGTGGACGTACCCATCCGCGCCACAACAGCCATGCAGCCAAGGCCTTGATGACGCAGGGCAATATCGCGTAGGCTAGGCTCAGCGCTTGCAGCCCCGTTGGGTCGCGAGTGCCCGGGGTGTAGCCCAACCACGCCAGCGCTGGCAAGCCTAACCCGGCCGCAAGGGCCAGGTTGCCTTTGGCGGCCAAGTTCCACCAGCCAAAGTAGGCTCCATCATGCCGGCCGCGGTCACCTGCATCGGCGATCACCCCTGCCAGCAACGCGGCAGGCAGGGCCAGATCGGCACCCAGCGCCAGACCCGACAGTACGCAGACTGCGGCAAATGCCCAGGCGTCGCCCGGGCCGAGCAGCGCGGCCCAGGCAAAAACGGCGATCGACAATCCCATTGCGGCCAACCACGCGCGCGCCAATCCGATGCGCCTCACCGCGCTCAGCCACGCTGGCATGCCGGCCGCCGCGGCCCCAAAATACCCAGCCAAGAACATCCCCTGCCACTCGGAGGCCTGCAGCCGATCCGCGATAAAAAACAACACCAGGGTCGCCGGCATGGCGCTGGCCAATCCGTTGAGCACGAAAACGGCCATCAGGCGCCGAAACGCCGAGCGCTGCCAAGGCAGCCGCCAATCGGCACCTTTGGCGCTCCTGTGAGCAGTTACCGATGGGCTCGAAAGCGGGAGCGATGCTGGGGACGGGCCGCGGCCCAACGCCAGCAGGGCGGCGAGCAAGACGAGCGCGAGCACCGTCAAGGTTGCCGTCCAACCGGCCAGCGCGGGCAGCATCGAAGCGACGACCACACCCGCCAGGGTGCAACCCTCGCGCCAGGCTGCGATGCGGGCCTGACGTGTCGCATCGCCCCCGAGGCGCGTGCCCCAGCTTTGGTGGGCGATGACCAGCACGCTGTAGGCCAGCGTCGTGACCAGGGCCCCGGCCAGCGCCCAGGCGGCCAGATGCCCCTGGGCGGCCGCCGGCGGGAACAGTAGGCCCAGCAGACCCAGCCACAGCATCAGCGCGATCAGCCAGGCTCGGCGCATGACGGCAGAAGGCCCGGCCTGGAATACGCCGTCCAACCACCGGCCCAGCCATGGATCGGTCAACGCATCGAAGGCGCGCGCCAGCAGCAGCACCCCACCCAAAGTGGTCAGTGGCACTCCCAGGCTTGCATAGTGATGAGGCAAATGCACATACAGCGGCAACGCGGCGAAGGCCAACGGCAAGCCCAGCAGGCCGTAGCGCCAGCCGTCGCCGATGGACAGTGACGAGGGATTCATGGCATCGTCACCGCGACCTCGGGGCCGAGCAGCGCGCGCCGCAGTTCGGGTTCAGACGTGGAGGCTGCCAGCCAGATACCAAAAAATCGCTCGGCAAAGCGGACATCCGCCACTTCGCCCAACAAGCGTCGGCGGCCGTTGGCATCGGTCAACACGAAGCGGGCCCCGACAGCGGGTTGCCACAGACCCGCGATCCGGTCTCCCGGCCCGACATCGGGGAAAATCCGTTGCATAGCGGCGAGCCAGGCCGCTTCGTCCGATGCCGAAATGGGACCGGCTCGGCGCATTTCCTCCAGCGAGCGGCGGGCGATGTCTGCCCCGCGAAAGGCCCGTCGGTAGGTCAGCTCCAGCACCAGTGGCGCGCGTCCCAATGCTTCTGCTCGCCAACCTGGTGGGGCCAATAACTGCGCGTCGTAGATTGCAAACCCCAGGAAGCGCAGCGTCCCCCTGCCCACTGAAACCGCACCGGGCAGCAGCTCAGCCTGGTCGGTGGCGCGGCTGCCGCTGGCGGGAGGCGGCGTTTCGCCAGATACGTTCGCCCACGCGGGCGCAACGACCAAACAGGCAACCCCAATCCCCCAGCCAAGCCCGTTACGGTTTGACCAGCGTGTACTGCACGACATCGATATCCCCGGCGTCGAAGCCGGCCTCGCAATACGCCAGATAAAAAGACCACAAACGCACGAAGCGCTCGTCGAAGCCAAGCGCCAGCACCGCCTCGCGGCGCGCCAGAAAATCCCGACGCCAGCGGCGGCAGGTTTCGGCGTAATCGCGCCCGAAGGCCAGCGTGTCCACAACCTGCAAGCCAGCGCGCCGCGCCTGCTCCTGAAAGACCGTCGGACTCAATAGACAGCCGCCAGGGAATATGTATTGCTGGATGAAATCAGTGGAACGCAAATAGCGCTCGAACAGTTCGTCCCGGATGACAATGGCCTGAATGCAGGCGCGACCGCCTGGGCGCAGCAGCCGCTGCAGGGTGTCAAAATAGGTCGGCCAATACTCGCGCCCTACCGCCTCGATCATTTCGATCGAGACAATGGCATCGTAGGGGCCGTCCTCGACGTCGCGGTAATCTTGCAGCCGCAGCTCGGCGCGGTCGCTCAGGCCTGCGGCAGCCAGCCGCTGCTGGCCATGCGTCAACTGCTCGGTCGACAGCGTCACGCCGGTCACCCGGGCGCCAAAATCGCGCGCTGCCGTCTCGGCCAAAGTGCCCCAGCCACAGCCGATTTCCAGCAAGCGCGCGCCGGGCGTCACCCCCGCCATGCGCAGCGCCCGCGCGATCTTGGCGCGCTGTGCGCTGGCCAGATCGCGCCCCGCGTCGCCCTCGAACCAGGCGGAAGAGTAGGTCATCGTATCGTCTAGCCAAAGGCGGTAGAAGGCGTTGCCCAGGTCGTAGTGGGCGTGGATGTTGCGCCGGCTGCCGCTGCGGGTGTTGCGGCGCAGCAGATGCCGCAGCCGGTAGAGGAGTCTGCCCCCCCACGAGCCGTGAATGACGTCGTCCAATGCCTGCCGGTTGGCTAGCATGACACGCAGCAGGGCCGTCAGATCAGGGGTGGTCCAGTCGCCCGCGATGTAGGTTTCCGCAAATCCGATATCGCCGCTGCGCAGGGCGGCGGCAGCAACGGACCAGTTGTGCAGTTCCAGTCGGGCGCGCAACTCGTGTCCCGCACCGGTGTGACCGAACACCAGTGTTTGCCCGCCGGGGACCTGCAGCTCCAGCAAGCCGTGGCGCAGCCGCTGCAGCAGCCGCAGTGCAGCCCGCGCGGCAGAGGGCGCGCCGTGCAACGCGGCAGTCATGACCGAGGGGCTGTGGGG
>NZ_JARJMT020000163.1 GCF_029335975.1 Tepidimonas sp. | reverse complement strand
CGACGGTGGCCAACATGCGCTGGGCCAAACCTTTGGACCGCGATCTGGTGCTGGAGCTGGCGCGCGACCACGACGCGCTCGTCACCGTGGAGGAGGGCGCCATCGCCGGCGGTGCCGGGGCCGCGGTGATGGAGTTGCTTGCCGCCGAAGGTGTGGTGCGACCGGTGTTGCCGCTTGGTTTGCCCGATCGCTTCATCGAGCACGGCGACCCCGCCTTGCTGTTGGCGCGGCTGGGACTGGATGCAAGCGGAATCGAGCGCAGCGTACGCGAGCGCTTCGGCGCGCACCTGGTGGCTCGCCCGGTGCTCGAGGTGGTGTATCCTGCTGCTTGAAAGGGGCAGCTTGCGCGCACACGCCTGGGCGAGCGTGGGGTGTGAGACGCTTTGTTGGGTGTTTGAAATAAATTCAAGACTCCCCGTTGACATCCTCCTCTCAGGGTAAACACTCGCGTTGCGGCCGCAGGCGTCCACTATAGTCGGCACCGCAACGCCGCTGGCTTCCCCACCAGCCAAAGGCAACAGTCATTCAACCCCAAGGAGCTTTCCGATATGGATCGTCGTTCCGTCATCAAGCACGCCGGCGTGGCCGGCATCCTGGCCGCGGCGGCTGCGCCCGCGGTGCACGCCCAGGCCACAATCCGTTGGCGCTTGACCTCCAGCTTTCCCAAGTCGCTCGACACCATCCACGGCGCGGCGGAGGTGTTCGCCAAAACCGTCAACGCGATGTCTGGCGGCAAATTTCAGGTTTCCGTGCATGCACCGGGCGAGTTGGTGCCGGCCCTTGGCGTCGTCGATGCGGTGCAACAGGGCACGGTCGAGGCTGGTCACACCGCGCCGTACTACTACTTTGGCAAGGACGATACCTTCGCCATTGGCACCGCCATTCCGTTCGGCATGAACAGCCGCCAGCTCACTGCCTGGTTCTACGATGGCAACGGCATGAAGCTGATGCGCGAGTTCTACGACCAGTACAACATCGTCAACTTCCCAGGCGGCAACACCGGTGCGCAGATGGGGGGGTGGTACCGCAAGGAGATCAAGGGCCCCGCTGACATCAAAGGCCTGAAAATGCGCATCGGTGGTTTTGCCGGCAAGGTGTTGACCCGCATGGGCGCGGTGCCGCAAAACATTCCGGGCGGCGAGATCTACCAGGCGCTGGAGAAGGGTACGATCGACGCGACCGAGTGGGTCGGTCCGTATGACGATGAGAAGTTGGGCTTTTACAAGGTCGCCAAGAACTACTACTACCCGGGCTGGTGGGAAGGTGGCGCGCAGCTCGATTTCTACATCAACAAGAAAGCTTACAACGATTTGCCAGCCGACTACAAGGCAATGGTGGAGGCTGCAGCCAGCCATGCGCATGTGACGATGCAGGCGATGTACGACGCGCGCAACCCGGCGGCACTCAAGCGTCTCGTCGCCAACGGCGTCAAAGTATTGGCGCTGCCCAAGAATGTGATGGATGAGGCCTTCAAGCAGGCCATGGCCCTGTACGACGAGCTGAGCGCCAGCAACCCCAACTGGAAGAAAGTCTACAGCGACTATCGCAACTTCCAGCGCGAAGCCAACCTGTGGTTCCGCTTTACCGAGGCGCGCTTCGACAGCTTCATGCAGGCTGCCAAGCTCTGAGCCCGGCAGATACTGGGCTGGGCGTCAAGCCCAGCCCCAGGGTTGGGCGCAACCCCGCGCAAGCGGGGTTTTCCGTTCTGGAGTGCGGTAAACCGGCTTGAGATGGTCGGCTAGACTGGCTGCCGCAGGTGGGCACGGCGCTGGAGAGTTCACGATGACGTTGTTGTTGCGATTGACGCGGGCCATCGATGCCCTGAATCGAGCCATTGGCTGGTTTGCGATGTGGTTGATCCTTGCCGCTACGCTGATCAGCGCCGGCAATGCCACGGTGCGCCGGGCCCTCGGTACCAGCTCCAACGCTTGGCTGGAGGTGCAGTGGTACCTGTTCGCCGCCGTCTTCATGTTGGGCGGCGGTTACGCTTTCCTGCGCAACGCGCATGTGCGCATCGATTTCATCTCCAGCAAGCTTGGTGCGCGCGCGCGCAACTGGATCGATGTGCTGGGCATCGTGATCTTTGTCTTGCCGCTGTGTGTGATGATGGTCGAGCTCGGCTGGCCGCTGTTCGAGCGGGCCTGGGTCAGCGGCGAGGTGTCTTCCAACGCCGGCGGGTTGGTGCGTTGGCCGGTCTACCTGCTGATTCCGGCAGGCTTCACGCTGCTCGCGCTGCAAAGCGTCAGCGAGCTTATCAAACGCATCGCGTTTCTCGTGGGTGCCGGGCCCGATCCGCTGGATCACACGGGCCCGAGCGAAACCGAACTGCTGGCCAAGGAAATCGCTGCGGCCGAGGCCGAGCGCGCTGCCCGTGGCGGCGCCCCAAGTCCTGATGCCTCCAGTCGGAGAGTGACGCGATGACGGTTTTTTTGCACGACAACTTCGTGCCGGTGATGTTCGCCGGCCTGCTGGTCTTTCTGCTGACTGGCTTTCCGGTGGCGTTCTCGCTGGCGGCCACCGGTCTGTTTTTTGGCTTCATCGGCATGGAGATCGGGCTGTTCCC
>NZ_JARJMT020000074.1 GCF_029335975.1 Tepidimonas sp. | reverse complement strand
TCGGTCTTGGCGCGGAGTTCCGCGACCATGCTAGCGGTGATAGCTGCCATCGTAATGCTCCTGTGGGCGGCACACGCCGCCCGAATGTAATCTCTGACGTGTGTCCGCACGGTGACAAAAAAGGGGCGCGCAGCCCCTTCGACTACCGTGCGGCCACGGTTTAGGCTTCCTCGACCTCGACGAATTCGTCGTCACCGCTGTGCGCGGCCTGCACGACCTGATTCAAGGCCGCGTTGCGACCCTCCAGCACCGCATCGGCAATACCTCGGGCGTAAATGGCGACCGCCTTGGCGGAATCGTCATTGCCCGGAATCACGTAATCGATGCCTTCCGGCGAGTGGTTGGTATCTACCACGCCAATGACGGGGATGCCCAGCTTCTTGGCCTCGGCCACGGCGATCTTGTGGTAGCCCACATCGATCACGAAGATCGCATCCGGCAGTGCCGTCATGTCTTGAATACCGCCGATGTCGCGCTCGAGCTTTTCGAGCTCACGGTTGAACAGCAGCTGCTCTTTTTTGGACATGCTGTCCAGACCCGCTTCTTTTTGGGCCTGCATGTCTTTGAGGCGCTTGATGGAGCTCTTGACGGTCTTGAAGTTGGTCAGCATGCCGCCTAGCCAACGCTGATCGACGTAAGGCATGCCAGCGCGACGGGCCTCAGCTGCCACCAGATCGCGAGACTGGCGCTTGGTGCCCACCATCAGCACGGTGCCACCGTTGGCGGTGAGCTGGCGCACGAACTTGCGGGCTTCCTCGAACAGCGGGACCGTTTTTTCGAGGTTGATGATGTGAATCTTGTTGCGATGGCCAAAAATGAAAGGGGCCATCTTGGGGTTCCAGAAGCGTGTCTGGTGGCCAAAGTGGACACCGGCCTCCAGCATTTCGCGCATGGAAATGGACATGATTGTCTTTCGTTCCTGAGGTTGGGTCTGAAGCCGGCCCGGATCGGCTGGCGAGATGAACCGCCATCACCGACACCCGGAGGGGCCGTCTCGCGAATGGTTTCACCTACACCGCCTCATGGGGGCGATTAGCAAAACTCCCGGATTATAGCCCGATCCCGGGGCCTTCGCCCGGAAGCTCTCTCTGCCCCCTATACTGCGCACGCATGGAGCGTATCGTACCGAGCAGCGATGGCATGGCGAGCGCAGCGCAGGGCTCGGCCCGGCGGTGGCCGTTGTACGGCAGCGCTGCATCGCGTCTCATCGAGCGGGAGGCGGCGGCGGGCCTCCCCCCGCACACGCTGATGCAACGCGCCGGCCAGGCGGTGGCGCGGCTGGCGCGAGCCTGGCGCCCCCACGCACGTCGCGTGCTGGTGTTGACAGGGGGCGGCAACAACGGCGGGGACGGCTGGTTGGCCGCCGCCCTGCTGAAACGCCATCTGCGTGGCACCCCTGGTGCCGGCGTGCGGGTCTGGCCGCTGGGCCCCGCCGCCCGAATGCCGGAGGATGCCCGCTGGGCCTGGGCCGAGGCGCACGCTGCCGGGGTCGATGTGATCGAGACCCCTACCCCGCCGGCAACATCGGCCGATCTGATCATCGACGCGGTCTTTGGCCTGGGGCTGTCACGCCCCGTGGACGGCCCAGCGCGGGATATTCTGCGCTGGTTGCACGGCTGCCCGGTACCCACCCTGTGTGTGGACCTGCCCAGCGGACTGGATGGCGATACCGGGCGCTGGTGGATCGATACGCCGCCGCAGCCTGGCGCACCGCGCATCACCCTCTCGCTGCTGACCCTCAAACCCGGGTTGTTCACAGGGCTGGGCCGAGCTTGTGCGGGCGAAGCGATTTGGTTCGACGACCTGGGCGTGGCCCCGGCCCCGCACCACGCGCCCGATGCCTGGCTGGCTGCGCCCAAGCGCTGGCCCGATGTGCCGACATTGCGCCAGGCGCACGCCAGCCACAAGGGCAGCCGGGGGGATGTCGTCGTCGTGGGCGGCCAGTTGCCGAATGCCAGCGACGGCATCGGCATGGCCGGCGCTGCCGTGCTGGCGGCGCGCGCCGCCTTGCGCGCGGGCGCTGGACGGGTGTATGTCGGACTGCTGAACGGCGAGGCCAACCTGCCGCCATGGGATAGCGGGCAACCCGCACTGATGCTGCGCACTGCCCAGGCCGTGCTGGCATCCAGCCTGCCGGAGCGAGCGGTGGTGGTGGCCGGCTGCGGCGCAGGCGCGTCGATGGCCGAGATGCTGCCCGTGATGCTGGCCCGCGCGCCGCGTTTGGTGCTCGACGCCGACGCGCTCAACGCCCTTGGCCCTGCGGCACGCGAGGGCAGTCTCAACGAGACGGCCCCGGACGCCCTCTGGGCGCAGCGGCGTGCCGCGGGTTGGTGCACCGTCCTCACCCCCCACCCGCTGGAGGCGGCGCGCCTACTCGGCACCGACGTCGCGCATGTGCAGGCCGACCGATTGGGCGCGGCCCGGGCACTGGCGCACCGGCTCGGCGCCACTGTCGTACTCAAAGGCAGCGGCACGGTCATCGCCGCGCCAGATGCGCCCCCCTTCGTCAATGCCAGCGGCGATGGTCTGCTGGCCAGCGCAGGCACCGGGGATGTGCTGGCCGGTCTGATCGGGGCCCGGCTGGCCCACGGTGACGCGGACGACCTGCCTGCCGCCGTCGGCGAGGCGGTGGCTGCCCATGGTCGGCTCGCACAGCAATGGGCACGGGACTGGCCAGCGACCGCCACCGATCTCATCGCCTGATGCACAGCGGCAGGGGGCACGACCGCCCACAACGGTGTCCGCGTGTGGCCTCCATCAATCGCCTGTCGGTGCAGAGGCGGGAAGGGAGTCGGGTCTGCGATGCCCGAGCACGGGCGTGCGGCTGCGCTGCGCGCGCCGCCAGGTCCAGGGAGGCTGCGGGTCGGGCTGGGCCCACAAGCCCTTTCGACTGCTGCGGGCCAGGGCTTCGGCGAGCGCATAGCGCCAGCGCTCGGTCAGGGGCTGCTCCCGCGCGTGGGCCGTGTAATGCCAAGCCCAGCCCTGCTCCACCAACCACAGGGCCAGGTCCTGCGGCTGGGGATCTGTAGGCAACCACAACACAGCCAGGGTGCGGCCATACCGATCACGGCCGCGGGGCTCCAGGGTTGCCGCGCGCCCCAAGGCTCGCTCACGCAACGCCTCGCGCGCCTGTGGGCCGTAGGGTTGGTCGAGCTCCGGGGCATCGATGGTGGCCAGCCGCACCGTCTGTTCTTGACCCCTGGCGTCACGCACGCGCACCGTGTCGCCATCGTGCACCGACACCACAGTCACGGTTTGCGTGCTGGCTTGAGACGGCGTACCCGACGGTCTTGGTCCGCCACAGGCGGCCAGCCACAGTGCGCCGACCAAGGCCATCCAGGGCATCGCGTAGCGTGCGTAGCCGCCTCGGTCGGCTTGGCGTTGATGGCCGATCCGCCGCGCTACCCCATCACCCAACTTGGCCATGTCGTTGCGGGTGTGCCATCGGGCGGCTTACGTGGGCTTGCCGCTGGACTCGCCCCCCGTGACCCGCGGGGGTAAGCCGGTGTGCTGGGTCAGCAGCTGGCCCTTGGCCGGCTGGGAGGCGCGACGGGATCCCGCCGCCGCCCGCGCCCGCCCCCCGGGGGGAGTGGAATTGGCCCGCCGTGGGCTCTGATAAGCTCCGCCGGTCAGAGGTTGGTAGGTGGGAACGAGGTGATGCTTGCCGTTGCCAATCAGGTCCGCGCGGCCCATGCGCTTGAGTGCCTCGCGCAGCAGCGGCCAGTTGTTGGGGTCGTGGTAGCGCAAAAACGCCTTGTGCAGGCGGCGACGCTTTTCGCCCTTGACGACATCGACGACTTCGGCCCGCTCGTCACGGTGAATGCCTTTGAGCGGGTTGAGCCCGGTGTGGTACATGGCCGTGGCCGTGGCCATCGGACTGGGGTAGAAAGTCTGCACCTGATCGGCGCGGAAGCCGTTTTTCTTCAACCACAGCGCCAGGTTGAGCATATCCTCGTCGCTGGTGCCCGGATGGGCCGCAATGAAATACGGGATCAGATACTGCTCCTTGCCCGCTTCGGCGCTGAATTTGTCAAACAACTGCTTGAAGCGGTCGTAGCTGCCAATGCCCGGCTTCATCATCTTGGACAAGGGACCGGGCTCCGTGTGCTCGGGTGCGATTTTGAGGTAGCCGCCCACGTGGTGTTGCACCAGCTCCCGGACGTACTCGGGGCTTTTGACCGCCAGGTCGTAGCGCAGGCCGGAGCCGATCAGGATTTTCTTGATGCCGGGCAGCGAGCGGGCACGGCGGTAGATGCGGATCAGCGGGCCGTGATCGGTGGTGAGGTTGGCGCAGATGCCCGGATAGACGCAGCTTGGTTTGCGGCAGGCGGCCTCGATCTCGGGGCTTTTGCAGCCCAGGCGATACATGTTGGCCGTGGGGCCGCCCAGGTCGGAGATGACGCCGGTAAAGCCCGCGACCTTGTCGCGAATCTCCTCCACCTCTTTGAGGATGGAGTCCTCGGAGCGGCTCTGGATGATGCGGCCCTCGTGCTCGGTGATGGAGCAGAAGGTGCAGCCACCAAAGCAGCCGCGCATGATGTTGACCGAGAAGCGGATCATCTCCCACGCGGGAATCTTGGTGGGGCCGTCGTGGCGGCCGCGCTCGTCGGCGTAAGCGGGGTGCGGGCTGCGCGCATATGGCAGGCCGAACACCCAGTCCATCTCGGCCGTGGTCAGGGGAATGGGCGGCGGGTTGATCCACACGTCGCGGGCGGCCGGCCCGCTGCCGTGCGCCTGCACCAGGGCGCGGGCATTGCCGGGGTTGGTCTCCAGATGCAGCACGCGGTTGGCATGGGCATAGAGCACCGGGTCGGCCTTGACCTGCTCGTAGCTCGGCAGGCGAATGACGGTGCGCTCGCGCGGCGGGCGGCCCCGGTGCGGCAAGGCTGGATGGGCCACGAAATGCAGTGGCTGCGCTGGCGCGTCCTGGGGCGCGTCGGCTGGGGGCTGTACATCACCTTGCCGCGCGCAGGTCTGGCCCCGGGCCTTGGCCTGTTCGGAGACCATCAGGTACGGGTTGACATGGGCATCGACCCGGCCGGGCTGATCCACCTCGGTGGAGTCGATTTCGAACCAACCCTGCGGCGTGGCGCGTCGCACGAAGGCGGTGCCGCGCACATCGGTGATGGATTCGATCGGTTCGCGCCGGGCCAGGCGGTGGGCCACTTCCACCAGGGCGCGCTCGGCATTGCCGTACAGCAGCAGGTCGCATTTGCTGTCAAGCACGATGGAGCGGCGCACCGTCTCGCTCCAGTAGTCGTAGTGGGCGATGCGGCGCAGGCTGCCCTCGATGCCGCCCAGGAGGATGGGCACGTCCTTGTACGCCTCGCGGCAGCGCTGGCTGTAGACGATGGCGGCGCGGTCCGGGCGGCGGCCGCCCTGCCCGCCCGGGGTGTAGGCGTCGTCGGAGCGGATCTTGCGATCGGCCGTGTAGCGGTTGATCATGGAGTCCATGTTGCCCGCCGTCACCCCCCAGAACAAGTTGGGACGGCCCAGGGCCTTGAAAGCTTCGGCGCTGTGCCAGTCGGGCTGGGCGATGATGCCGACACGAAAGCCCTGTGCTTCCAGCACGCGGCCAATCACGGCCATGCCAAAGCTCGGGTGGTCCACATAGGCGTCGCCGGTGACCAGGATGACGTCACAGGAATCCCAGCCCAGCGCCTCCATCTCGGCGCGGCTCATGGGCAGAAAGGGGGCCACCCCGAAGCGCTTGGCCCAGTACGGCTTGTAGCTGGTCAGCGGCTTGGCGTGGCGCGGGAAGAAAGAGACGTCGACCGAAGCATTCATAGGGGCGGGCGTCCGCAGCAAAATGGCGCAGTTTACGCTGGGGAGGCGTCGGCCGCGGCCGGTGCGACGAACAGCCCCGCCGGGGTGAGGGAGACAGCGGCGGGGCGTCCGTTGCGGCGCGCCGTACCGCACGGGCCACCCGGACCTCATACATCAGCGCCTCCAAACGCCTGCCGCAGGGCGCGCGCCGCGTCCTGATGTGCACGCAGGGCCTCGGGAATGAGGCGACCCATCTTGATGAATTCGTGCGTCACACCGCGGTAGATCTCCAGGTCCACCGGGACACCCGCCATGCGCAGGGCATCGGCGAGCTGGATGCCTTCGTCCACCAGCGGGTCGCACTCCGCCAAGCCGATCCAGGCCGGCGCCACGCCGCCGAAGTCCGGCGCCAGGGTGCCGCCGGCGCTGTCGCCGCCGACGGCGATGCACCTCGGATCGAGCCCCAGCCCGGCGGCAGTACCGCGCAGCCACGCTCGGCCGCCAGCGCAGCGCCATCGCGGGCCGGGATGGTCAGCGCCTCCACCCGCGCCATGCGGTGCAGCGGCAGGTCCAGCACGTGGGCGCCGGCTTCGTAAAACACCCGCGCCTGCTCGGGCGTCAGGGCGTGCATGGGCGGCCGCCCCGCGCGGGCCATGCGATCCAGCACCCCACGCATGGCGGGGGTCAACCAATGGCGTGGATGGGAGGGGGTCATGGGGCGAATTGTCACGCGGCGCGATCCTGATCGTCGATGATGGGCGTAAACTGGGTTTTCACAGCTGGCACCTGCTGCCCCGCGCCGCCATCCTGGACCCTGACCTGACGCTTGGCCTGCCCGCCGGGCTGGCCGACATGGGGGTGACGCCGGCGATGTTCGAGCGCATCATCGACAGGGCGATGGCCGACCACGGCCACAAGACCAGCCCGCGGCTGGCCACCCGCGACGACTACCGCGCGATACTCGAAGCGTCGATGTGAGCGGCGCCCGGGGCTGGGTTGTACGGCCGCCGCCCGATCAGAGCGGCTCGACGCGGGCCGGATCGGGCCGCTGCAGCCAGGCGGCGAATTCGTCGGCCAGGCGCTGCGCCTCGCGCACGGCGGTCTGCCACGCCTGCATGCGCTCGGCCAGGTGGAGGCCATAGCGCGGAAAGTCCGTGCGATCAGGCAATTTGCCATTGGGCAGCCGCCGCACCCAGTCCGGGTCGGGCGACAGTACGATGGTGTGCTCCAGCGCGGCCGTGGGACGGTGGCGCCAGCGCAGGCCCTTGTCCAGCCAGCCCGGGATGATCTGCCGCTGGAAATGCGGGTACAACACCAGCCCGCGCGCCGGGCGCCAGCGCAGGTGCAGGTGGTAGTCGGTGATGCCGCCGTCCCAGTACGCGCCGGGTGGGGCCGCCGGAATGTGGTGCACCGCCTGGAGCACGAACGGGATCGAGCAGCTGGCCTGCAGCGCGGGCATGAAGTTGTCCGCCAGCAGCGGCACCTGGCGCGTGCGGTAGTCCGTGGGGTCGAACGGCAGCGCCGGCAGGCCGCCGCCGCATCCAGGGCCGGCCACCGGGGCGGAGAACACCACCCGCTCCAACCAGGCCCCCATGGCGCGTCGGCGCAGCGCATTGGTCAGAAAAGCGCCGGCGTAGCCCAGCGGTGTGCGCCAGCGCCCCTCGTGGCCGAGCAGGTGGCGGCCCCGCGATGTGACGATGTGGAGCCGGTAGCGCGGATGGTGCAGTACCTCAGCCAGGCGGGCCCCGAAAAAATTGCGCAGATTGCGAGCAAAGGTCGCGCTGACGCGCTCTGGCGTGGGGCGGCTGCGCCCCGGCTCGACTTCGTAGTTCTGGGCAATGTAGTCCCGCTCCAGCCGCTCGAAGGCCGCCACGGGGTCGTCTAAACAGGCGGTGGCCATGCGCCAGGCCCCGATCGACGCGCCCACCAGATCCACCGCATGGCCGCCCTGAGGCAGCCACTCGCCAAACAAAAAGCGGTCCAACGGCCCCAGAATCAACCCCTTGGGCCCGCCGGCGGCACCGGGAATCACACCGACCGCCGCAGGTTGCAACCCGTCGCGGCGCAGGTGCGCAAGCGCCGCCGGGCCAGCGTGGATGCGCAACGCCCGGCTCATGCCCCGCCCTCGACATCCACCCCGTCGGGGTCGACCACGGAGTCGGGGTCCAACTGCAGCAGCTCGCCCACCGCGTCGGGGTAGGTGTGGATCAGGTCATCGCGCGGATTGCCCTGCGTCCACAGTCGGGCGCGCCAGGCCGCCATATGGACGACGGCGGCCAGCGGCTCCGCCGATTCGCGCTGCAGCGGATCGACATGGTGCTCGATGGCCTGCACCAGCACCCGCGGCAAGCGCCAGTGCTGCGCGAGCGCCGCGCCCACCTCAGCGTAGGAGTAGCCCAGCGCTTGATACTCCGCACCGGCGCGATCCAGGACAAACCAGGGCCGCTCGCGGTCCAGGTCGCGCATCACCTCGGGCAGGGTCTGGTGCATGACGAGTTCGCCCACGGCGTGCAGCAGCGCGGCGGTGAAGGCCACGTTGTCGTCCAGCCGGCGCGGGGCGCACACTCGGCGGGCCACCGATGCCGCAACGAAGCTGTATGCCCAAAAGCGCTCCAGATCGATGCCCGGCGGGGCTGGAAAGCGGCTTTGCACCGCTGCGGCCAGCACCAGCGCCCGCACCTGATGCAGCCCGAGCACCGTCACCGCTTCACGCACGCTGTACACGGGCCGCAGCAGCCGCAGAAAGGCCGAATTGGCCTGCTGCAACAAACGCGCCACGAGGGCGGGGTCGCGCTCGATGTCGGCGCTCACGGCGTTGAGGTCGACCTCGTCACGCCCAAAAGTGGCGATCAAGCGCGCGGCCACCTCGGGCACCACGGGCAGCGCATCCGGTCGCTGAAGCAGGGCCTGCAGTCGCATCGCCGGCCCTCAATGCAAAAAGGCGGCCAGTTCACCAGCCGAGGTCCATTCCTGGGGATCTTTGTCGAGCACGGTTTCCAGGCTCAGACCGAGCAGTATCGCCACCACGTCCGGAAAGGTTGCGGCCATCGCGTCGCGGTCCAGATTCATCTCCTGCGCACGCGCGCGCCACGACGCCATGTGGATGACCCCGGCCAGCGGCTCGTAGATATCACCCTCGAATGGGACGAGCTGGTGGCGCAGCGCTTTGACGATGACATCGGGAAAATCCCAGCGCTGGGCAAAGGCCGCGCTCACGTCGGCGTAGGTGTAGCCCAGCACCAATTGTTCGACCTCGGCGCGCTTCATGTCGAACGGGGAGACGCGCCAGTCGATCTTGGCGACGGCGTCTGGCATGCCGATGTGCATGACCAGGTCGCCGACGGCATGCACCAGCCCCGCCGTGAAGGCGGCCCCCTCCGGCAGGCGCAGGCTGCGCGCCAGTGGCCGGCAAATTTTGGCGGTGTTGAGGCTGTAGCGCCAGAATTGCTCCAGATTGACGCCGGGCACGGCCTTGAAGCTGCTGCCCAGGGCCATCGCCTGCACCAGGGTGCGCAGGTGGTTGAAACCCAGCCCCGTGATCGCCTCACCTACGCTGTCGATCTGCCGCGTCAACCCAAAAAAGGCCGAATTGGCCAGCTTGAGCAGGCGCGCCGTCAGCCCCGGGTCGGTGGCGACCAGATCGGCGATGTGGCGGGGATCGGGATCGTCGCGGCCGAGCTCGGCCGTGACCTCCGAGATCACACGCGGGATGCTCGGGATCGCTTTGGCCTGGGTGAGCAGTTCGTCGAGCGTCATGTCAGGCTAGGATTATCCGCGCTGCCGCAGCCCTTGTAGCTTGGCGAAAGCCGACGCAATGGCCGTGGCGGCCGGCTCGGCCGGGCGGGCGCGTACGCGGGCACCCCCGGCCCCGTTGCCGGCCCCGCCGGCGCTCCGCGCGGACGGCGTCTGTCCCGGCTGCGCATCCAGCCGCATGGTCAGCGCAATGCGCCGGCGCGGCAAGTCCACCTCCAGCACCTTGACGCGCACGATGTCGCCGGCCTTGACCACCTCGCGCGCATCGGCCACATACCGGTTGGCCAATTGGCTGACGTGCACCAGCCCGTCCTGGTGCACGCCGATGTCGACGAAGGCGCCGAACTGCGCGACATTGGTCACCGCGCCCTCCAGCACCATGCCGGGCTTGAGATCCTTCAGATCCTGCACCGTATCGTCGAAGCGCGCAACCCGGAAGTCCGGCCGGGGGTCGCGCCCAGGCTTTTCCAGCTCGCTCAGGATATCGCGCACCGTCATCGCACCAAAGCGATCGTCGGCGAAGGCTTCGGGCTTGAGCATGCGCAACACATCGGCCTTGCCGATCACAGCTTCGATAGGGCGCCCGGCCGCAGCCAGGATGCGCTCGACGACGGGATAGGTCTCCGGGTGCACACCGGTCATGTCCAGCGGATTGTCCCCGCCGCGGATGCGCAGGAAGCCCGCGCACTGCTCGAAGGTCTTGGGCCCCAGCCCCGTGACCTGCAACAGTTGCTGCCGGTGGCGAAAGGCCCCGTGGGCATCACGCCAGCGCACCACGGCACGCGCCGTCGCCGCGGACAGGCCGGAGACGCGCGCGAGCAATGGCACGCTGGCCGTGTTCAGGTCCACCCCCACACCGTTGACGCAGTCTTCCACCACGGCATCCAGCGTGCGGGCCAGGGCCGCCTGGTTGACATCGTGCTGGTACTGGCCGACGCCGATGCTCTTGGGGTCGATCTTGACCAGCTCAGCCAGCGGATCCTGCAGCCGGCGCGCGATGCTGACCGCCCCGCGCAGGCTGACATCCAGATCCGGCAGCTCCTGCGCAGCCAGCTCGCTGGCGCTGTAGACCGAGGCGCCGGCCTCACTGACGACGACCTTTTGCGGCAGCAGCCCCGCCCCACCGTGGCGCAGGCGCTGCAGCAGCTCGGCCACCAGCCGGTCGGTCTCACGGCTGGAGGTGCCGTTGCCAATAGCGATCAGCTCCACGCCGTGGCGCTGCACCAGCGCAGCCAGCGTCGCCAGCGCCCCTTCCACGTCGCGCCGCGGCTCGAACGGATAGACCGTGGCGGTGTCCACCACCTTGCCGGTGGCGTCCACCACCGCCACCTTGACGCCGGTGCGGATGCCGGGGTCCAGCCCCATCGTCGGGCGCGCACCGGCCGGGGCGGCCAGCAGCAGGTCGCGCAGGTTGGCGCCGAACACCTGGATTGCCACCGCCTCGGCCTGCTCGCGCAGACGGGCAAACAGGTCGCGCTCGATCGACAGGCTCAGCTTGACACGCCAGGTCCAGGCCACGCAGCGGCGCAGCAGGTCGTCGGCGGCGCGGCCCTGGTGGCTCCAGCCCAGCAGCCGCGCCAGACGCCCTTCGGCCACCGAGGGCTGGCCGGCCGGCGCCTCCTGCGGCAGCGCCAGGCGCAGGTCCAGCACCTCCTGCGCGCGGCCGCGCAGCATCGCCAGCGCGCGGTGCGACGGCACGCGCGCGATCGGCTCGTCGTGCTCAAAGTAGTCGCGGAACTTGGCGACCTCCGGGTCGTCCGGGTTGCGCGCCTCGATGCGCCGGCTGCGCAGCAGCCCCTCGGCCCACAGCCACTCGCGCAGCGGCTGAACGATCGCGGCATCCTCGGCCCAGCGCTCGCTCAGAATGTCGCGCACGCCGTCCAGCACCGCGGCCACGGTGGTGAAATCGCTGCCGTCCTCGCCCTTGGCCTCCTTCACGTAGGGCTGGGCGGCGGCGTGCGGGTCCAGCGTCGGATTCGCCCACAGGGCATTGGCCAGCGGCTCCAGCCCCGCCTCGCGCGCGATCTGCCCCTTGGTGCGGCGCTTGGGCTTGTACGGCAGGTAGAGGTCTTCCAGATCCTGCTTGGTCGCGGCAGCCTCCAGCGCCGCGCGCAGCTCGGGGGTGAGCTTGCCCTGCGCTTCGATGCTGCGCAGGATGGCAGCGCGGCGCTCCTCCAGCTCGCGCAGGTAGGTCAGGCGCTGCTCCAGCTGGCGTAGCTGGGTGTCGTCGAGGCCCCCGGTGGCCTCCTTGCGGTAGCGGGCGATGAAGGGGACGGTGGCGCCGCCGTCCAGCAGGTCCACGGCGGCCTGCACCTGGGCGGCGCGCACGCCGAGCTCGTCGGCGAGGCGGGCAACGATCGTCGTGCTCACGGTCGATGGCATGGGGTAGTTGGATGCGAAGTGGCGAAGTGTGCCATGCGCGCCGGCTACGCGATCGACATCGTCGTGCGCCACTTGTGCCCTCGGAGCACGGTTAGCTCGTTGGCGGCATCGCTATCGTCTACCCTGCCGGGCACGGGGAGCGCAGCGCCGCGCGCAGCTGCGCGCCGACCTCCGGCCGCTCGGCAAAAGGATCGGGTGGGTTGCGGCTCTCGACAATCGCCTGCAGGCGCTGCGCCACCGGCGCCAGCGCGTGCGGGTGGCTGTAGATGTAGAAGCGGTCTTGCTCTATCGCTTGGAACACCTGCTGCGCGACCTCTGCGGCCGTGACCTTGCCGCTGCTGACCGCCTTCTCGCTCATGGCCTGGCCAATCAGCTGGCTGCGCGTCGGGGCAGCCGAGGGCAGGTCTGTCGGGCGGTTGCGCTGGCTTTGGCTGATGCCGGTCGGCACGAAGTACGGACACAACACGCTCGCGCCGACCTGGTCGGTGACGAGCCTCAGGTCCTGGTACAGCGTTTCGGTCAGCGCCACCACCGCGTGCTTGCTGACGTTATAAATCCCCATGTTGGGCGGTGTCAGCAGCCCGGCCATGCTGGCGGTGTTGACGATGTGGCCGCGCCAGGCGGCATCGGCCTGCGCCGCGGCCAACATCATCGGAGTGAAGATGCGCACGCCGTGGATCACGCCCCAAAGGTTGACGCCCAGCACCCACTGCCAGTCGGCGACGGTGTTTTCCCAGACCAGCCCGCCAGCGGCCACCCCGGCGTTGTTGAAGACGAAGTGCGGTGCCCCGAAGCGGGCCTGCACGGCTTCGGCCAGTGTGTCCATCTGGGCCGCGTCCGCCACATCGACGCGCTGCGCCAGCACCGGCACGCCAGCCGCCTCGGCCTCGGCGCGGATGCGCTCCAGCGCGTCGGGCTGGACATCCACCAGCACCAGCTTCATGCGGCGCTGCATCGCGATGCGCGCCACCTCCAGCCCGAAGCCGGAACCGGCCCCGGTGATGACGGCCGTGCGGCCGGCAAAGTCGGTGAGCATGGGCGTGGCCTCTCGGATCAATCCACCAGCTTGACGAGCTGCTTGCCAAAGTTGCGGCCTTTGAGCAGCCCCAAAAACGCCTCGGGTGCCGACTCGATGCCCTGCGCCACGGTCTCGCGGGGGCGAAAACGCCCGCTGCCGACCAGCTCGCCGAGCTCCGCCAGGGCCTGCGGCCACACCTCCATGTGCTCGCTGACGATGAAGCCCTCGATGCGCATGCGATTGATGAGAATCAGCGACGGGTTGAGCATCGGCAGCGGCTGGCCGTCGTAGCCGGCAATCATCCCACACAAAGCCACGCGCGAGAACGCATTCGCGCGCAGCATCACCGCATCCAGCACGGTGCCGCCGACGTTTTCGAAGTGACCGTCGATGCCGTTCGGACAGGCCGCCTTCAGCGCACGCGCCAGCGCGCCCAGATCGCGGTGCGCCCGGTAGTCGATACAGTCGTCAAAGCCCAGCTCGTCGCGCACATAGGCGCATTTTTCGGGCCCACCGGCGATGCCGACCACGCGGCAGCCGCGCTGCTTGGCCAGCACCCCGACCGCGCTACCGACAGCCCCGCTGGCGGCGCTGACGGTCACCGTCTGGCCCGGCTGGGGGTCGATGATCTTGACCAGCCCGTACCAAGCCGTCACTCCCGGCATGCCCACTGCGCCCAAGTAGTGGCTGAGCGGCACGCGCGAGACATCCACCTTGCGCAACAGTCCCGGCTGATCGGCATCGACCACGCTGTACTGTTGCCAGCCACCCATACCAACCACCCAATCGCCGATCGCATAGCGCGGATGGCGGCTGTCCACCACCTGGCCGGCGGTGCCGCCCAACATCACCTCGCCCAGCGGCTGCGCTGCCGCGTAGCTCTTACCCTCGTTCATCCGCCCGCGCATGTAGGGATCCAGGCTAAGGTAGTGGTGACGCACCAGAACCTGACCGTCGGCCAGCGCGGGCGTTTGCGTCTCCACCAGGCGGAAGTTGTCAACAGTGGCCTCGCCCTGGGGGCGGCTGACCAGAAGGATTTGTTTGTTCATCGGCATGGGACACGACTCCATAAAAAAGCGGCGGGCGATCCCGCGCTGGGGCGGGCAAGACCGTTTCCTCCCCACCCTGCGTCCAGCGCCGCCGCCGAAAACCCAGCCGCTCGACCCAGGGGATGCGGGCACTGAACGCCAGGTCAGCCGCCCGTGACGGCACTGACGCCCCCGTCCACGGCCAGCCACTGCCCGGTGATGTGTTTGCCTGCGTCCGACGCGAACAGCACCACCGTGCCCTTGAGGTCCTCGTCGTCGCCCAAACGCTGCAGCGGCGCGTGGGCCGCCAGGCGCTCCTCGCCCATGGCCTGCAGCGTCCCGCGGGTCATCTTGCTGGGGAAGAAGCCCGGGCAGATGGCGTTGACGCGGATGCCGTAGCGCCCCCACTCCGCCGCCAGCGCACGGGTGAAGTTGATCACCGCGCCCTTGGAGGTGTTGTAGGCGATGGTCTTCATATCCGGCGGGTTGCCGCCCAGGCCGGCGATCGAGGCGACATTGACGATGCTGCCGCGGCGGCGCGGGATCATGCTGTGCTTGCCCACGTACTGGCTGAGGATGAAGTAGCCGCGGATGTTCAGATTCATCACCTTGTCCCAGGCCTCCAGGGGATGCTCCTCGGCCGGTGCGCCCCAGGCGGCGCCCGCGTTGTTGACCAGGATGTCGATGTCGCCCAGGCGCTGCAGCGTCTCGGCGACCAGCCGATGGATGTCGTCCTCGCGGGCACAGTCGGCGGCGATCCAGCGCGCATCGATGCCTTGCGACTGGAGCTGGGCCGTGGCCTGCTCCAGCTCGTCGGCCTTGCGGGCGGTCAACATCACCTTGGCGCCGGCCTCGCCCAGCGCCTGCGCCAGCTGCAGGCCCAGGCCGCGCGAGCCGCCGGTGACGAGGGCCGTGCGGCCACTCAGGTCGAACAGTTGCGCAATCGTGCGGGGCATGTCGAGGTCTCCTTGGGGTGTTAGGCTTCGGAAGGGGCAAACCCTCAAACGCTCAAAAGGCGTCTTCGGGCATCTCGGCGCAGGTCAGATCGCGCTCACGCACGACCTGCAGCCACGCTGCGGTCTTGGGCAGTTCGTAGTGGAAGAAATACCGGCAGGCCTGCAGTCGTCCGCGGTTGGCGGCATCGTCGCGGCCAGCGGCGGCCAGCGCCACATCCAGCCAGATCCAGGCCAGCATGATGTGACCAAAGGCCTGTAGATACGGTACCGCATTCGCCAGCGCCGACACCGGGTCGCCATCCGCCCAGGCCGCCTGCGTAGCGGCACGGACCGCATCCCAGGCGCGGTGCAGTGCATCCGCGTACACGGCCAGAGCCGACACCCCACGGGCGCGCCCGATGGTGGCGGCGATGCGCGCGCCCAGCAACTGCAGGCCCCGCCCTTCCTCCAGCAACACCTTGCGGCCCAGCAGGTCCAACGCTTGGATGCCGTGCGTGCCTTCGTGGATCATATTGAGGCGGTTGTCGCGCCAGTACTGCTCCACCGGGAAATCGCGTGTGTAGCCATAGCCGCCGTGCACCTGGATGGCCAGGCTGTTGGCCTCCAGGCACCATTCGCTGGGCCAGCTCTTGGCAATCGGGGTCAGCACCTCCAGCAGCAGCCGCGCCTCGTCGGCCGCTGCAGCATCGCCGGTGCGCTGTTCGTCCACCAGGCGCGCGCAGTAGAGCTCCAGCGCCAGCGCACCCTCGCAATAGGCCTTTTGGGCCAGCAGCATGCGCTTGACATCGGCGTGCTCGATGATCCGCACGGGTGGCTGGGCCGGGTCTTTGCCAGCCGGGCCCATCGGGCGCCCCTGCGGGCGGTTGCGCGCGTAGTCCAGACTCGCCAGATAGCCGGCCATGCCGAGCATGGCAGCGGCCATGCCGACCCCGATGCGCGCCTCGTTCATCATGTGGAACATATAGCGCAGACCCTGCCCCGGCTCGCCGACGCGGTAGCCGATGGCGCCGGCACCGCGACCGTCCAAACCCGGGGCACGCACCGGATAGCGGCCTTCACCAAAATTGAGCAAAGTGTTGGTCGTGCCGCGCCAGCCGCATTTGTGGTTCAGACCGGCCAGGGCCACGTCGTTGCGCTCGCCGGTCAATCGGCCCTCGGTATCGACGAGCTTTTTGGGCACGATGAAGAGCGAAATCCCCTTCACCCCCGCTGGCAGCCGACCATCGGGGCCAGGGATCTTGGCCAGCACCAGGTGCACGATGTTCTCGGTCAGCTCGTGTTCGCCAGCCGAAATCCACATCTTGTTGCCGCGCAGTCGGTAGCGGGGCCCCAGGGGATCGGCCTCGTAATCATCGCCGTCGGGCACCGCCCGCGTGGCGATGTCGCTGAGACTGGAGCCGGCTTGCGGCTCGCTCAGGCACATGGTGCCGGAAAAGCGCCCGGCAAACGCGTGCCGCGCGAAGGCGCGGCGCTGCGCTTCGGTCCCGTGCGCCATCAGCAAATTGGCGTTACCTACCGTGAGCATGCCCGCTCCGATGCTGACGGAAGCCGCCGCGAAGAAGGCATTGCCCGCCGCCTCCACCGTGTAGGGCAGTTGCATGCCGCCCATGGCGTAGTCCTGCGCGGCGCTGAGCATGCCGCTGTCGGCGTAGGCACGCCACGCCTCGTGCGTGGCGGCCGGCAGGATCACCCGTTCGCCGTCGAAGCGGGGCTCCTCCGTATCCACCAGCCGGTTGAAGGGCGCATACTTTTCGCGCGCGATACGCTCGCAGGTGTCGAGTACCGCATCGAACGTCTCGCGCGAGTGATCGGCGAAGCGCTCTCGAGTGGTGAGGGTCTGCGCCTGCAGCCACTCGTACAACAAAAAGTCGATGGCTGTACGCAAACCCTGGGTCATCACAGCACCTCGAACACGCCGGCCGCACCCATGCCACCGCCAATGCACATGGTCACACACACGCGTTTGGCACCGCGGCGCTTGCCTTCGATGAGCGCGTGGCCCGTCAGGCGCTGCCCCGATACCCCGTACGGGTGGCCGATGGCGATCGCCCCGCCGTTGACGTTGAGCCGATCGGCCGGGATGCCCAGGCGATCGCGGCAATACAGCACCTGCACCGCAAAGGCCTCGTTGAGCTCCCACAGGTCGATGTCGCCCACCGTCAGGCCCAGCCGGTCCAGCACCTTGGGCACGGCGAAGACGGGACCGATGCCCATCTCATCCGGCTCGCAGCCGGCCACTGCAAACCCCAGAAAGCGGCCCAGCGGCTGCAGCCCCTTGCGCTCGGCCACCTTCTCGTCCATCACCACACAGGCGCCCGCACCGTCGGAAAACTGGCTGGCGTTGCCCGCCGCCACCACGCCGCCGGGCAAGGCCGGCTTGATATTGGCGATGGCCTCCACGGTCGTGCCCTCGCGCAGCCCCTCGTCGCGGGAGACGGTGACCTCGCGCGTGATCAGGCCGCGCTGCTTGTCGTACACCCCCGCGGTGACGGTGATGGGCACGATCTCGTCGTCGAACTTGCCCGCGGCCGCAGCGGCGCATGCCTTTTGCTGGCTGGCCGCACCGTACTCGTCCATCTGCTCGCGCGTGATGCCGTAGCGCTTGGCCACCTGCTCGGCAGTCTGCAGCATGGTCCAGTAGATCTCGGGCTTGCGGGCCACCAAAGCGGGGTCGAACAGCATGTGCTTGTTCATCTCGTTTTGCACGCACGAGATGCTCTCCACCCCGCCAGCGACGTAAATCTCGCCCTCGCCCGCGATGATGCTCTGGGCGGCCAGGGCAATGGTCTGCAGCCCGGAAGAGCAGAACCGGTTGACGGTCAAGCCCGAAACACTGACCGGACAGCCCGCAGCCAGCGCGATCTGGCGCGCGATGTTCATGCCCGTTGCGCCCTCGGGGTTGGCGCAGCCCATGATGACGTCCTCGACCTCGGCAGCGTCGATGCGTGCGCGCTCGATGGCAGCGCGCACCACATGTCCACCCAGCGTGGCCCCGTGGGTCATGTTGAAAGAGCCTTTCCAACTTTTGGCCAGCGGCGTGCGGGCGGTCGAAACGATGACAGCTTTGCTCATTTTCAATTCTCCGGAAGTGCGGCTGGTCTCAGGCGGCGGCAAAACCCTTGCCTTCGGCAACCAGGCGGACGATCAGCGGCGCGGGCTGCCAGAAAGCGGCATCGTCGTGCGGGTTCTTGGCAAAGCGCTTCATCGCCTGCACCACATTGAACAGGCCAAATTGCTCGGCATAGTGCATCGGCCCGCCGCGCCAGGCCGGAAAACCGTAGCCGGTCAGGTACACCATGTCGATGTCGCTGGCGCGCGCGGCGATTTTTTCCTCCAGGATGTGCGCGCCCTCGTTGACCAGCGCGAACACCAGCCGCTGCACGATCTCCTCGTCGCTGATCTTGCGCGGGGTGATACCCCGCTCCTTGCGGTAATCCTCGATCATCTGGTTGACGACCGGGCTGGGAATGGCATCGCGCTTGCCCGGCTGGTAGTCATACCAGCCCGCACCGGTCTTTTGGCCAAAGCGCCCCATCTCGCACAGGCGATCGGCGATCGGCGAGTAGCGCAGGTGGGGTTTTTCCACATAACGGCGTTTGCGGATGTACCAGCCCACGTCGTTGCCAGCCAGGTCACCCATGCGGAATGGCCCCATCGCAAAGCCAAACTTCTCGATCGCGCGGTCCACCTGCTCGGGCGTGCAGCCCTCCTCCAGCAAAAAGCCGGCCTGGCGGCTGTACTGCTCGATCATGCGGTTGCCGATGAAGCCGTCGCACACGCCGCTGACGACGCAGGTCTTTTTGATCTTCTTGCCCAGGGCCATCACGGTGGCCAGCACATCCTTCGCGGTGGCTGCCCCACGCACCACCTCCAGCAGCTTCATGACGTTGGCCGGGCTGAAGAAATGTGTGCCGATCACATCCTGCGGCCGTTTGGTGAAGGCGGCAATCTTGTTGACGTCCAGCGTCGAGGTGTTGGTGGCCAGGATCGCGCCCGGCTTCATCACGACGTCGAGCCGCTCGAACACCTGGCGTTTGACCTCCAAGTCCTCGAACACCGCCTCGATGACGATATCGGCATCGCGGATGTCGTCGTACGACAGCGTCGTGCGCAGCAGGCCCAGGCGCTGCTCCATCTGCTCGGGCTTGAGCTTGCCCTTCTTGATCTGCCCTTCGTACACCGAACGGATGTGGGCCACGCCGCGGTCGAGCGCCTCTGGTTTGGTCTCCAGAATCGTCACTGGCAGTCCGATGTTCAGGAAGTTGATCGAAATACCGCTGCCCATGGTGCCCGCCCCGATCACGGCGACCTGGCGGATTTCGCGCTGCGGCGTGTCCTCGGGCACATCGGCGATCTTGCTGGCGGCACGCTCGGCCACGAACAGATAGCGCAGCGCCATGCTCACCGGGGTGTTCATCAGGTTGACGAAGATCTCGCGCTCATGCGCCAGCCCATCGTCGAACCGCTGGGTCGTGGCCGCCTGCACGGCGTCGATGCACTTGAGCGGCGCCGGGTAGTGCTTGGCCTGCGCGCCTACCATGTTGCGCGCGAACTGGAAATAAGCGTCGCCCTGTGGATGCCGACACGGCAGGTGGCGCACCAGCGGCAGCGGTGCGCCCGTGGCATGCTGCGCTGCCACCTCGCGCGCCAAGGCCAGCGCCTCATCCAGCAGCGACGCCGCCGAGGTCGCCATGCGGTCGAACAGCTTCTGTCCCGGCAGGCTCGCGAGCAGCTCGCTCGCCACCGGCTCGCCGCTGACGATCATGTTGAGCGCCGCCTCCACCCCAATGACACGCGGCAGGCGCTGCGTGCCGCCCGCGCCGGGGATCAGGCCGAGCTTCACCTCCGGCAGCGCCACCTTGGTGCCTGGCGCGGCGATGCGGTAGTGCGCGCCCAGCGCCAGCTCCAGCCCACCACCCATACAGACGCTGTGGATGGCCGCCACAACCGGCTTGGCCGAATGCTCCAGCGCCAGAATCAGGCTCAGCAGATTCGGGTCCTGGTAGGCCTTGGGCGAGCCGAACTCTTTGATGTCCGCCCCGCCCGAGAAGGCCTTGCCGGCCCCAGTCAGCACGATGGCGCGCACGCCAGAATCCTCGTTCGCACGGTCCAGCCCTTGAGCGATGGCTTGGCGGGTAGACGAGCCCAGCCCGTTGACGGGCGGGTTGTCCAGGGTGATTACGGCCACGTCGCCGTGGACCTGGTAATGAGCGGTCATGGTGCCTCCTCGAAAGCGATGACAGACAAAACTGAACGATCGTTCGGTTTTGAGGAATTTTAGGTCGCCAGTGGCCCGCCGCCCACCACCGGGTGTCGCGTGTTTGTCTGCTGACTGTGAGCTCAGCCCACCTCCAGCCACTCCTTGCGCACATAAGGGTTGGCCTGGAGCTCCTCGGGCGTGCCATCGAAGACGATGCTGCCGTGCCCCATGACCAGCGCACGGTCCGAAATCTGCAAGGCAATCGTCAACTTCTGCTCGATCAGCAGCACCGACACCCCTTTGGCCTTGAGCGTGCGCAGATACTCGGCGACCAGCTCGACGATCTTGGGCGCCAACCCTTCGGTGGGCTCGTCGATGATGATGAGGTCCGGATCCCCCATCAGCGTGCGGCAGAGGGTAAGCATCTGCTGCTCGCCGCCGGACATCACCCCCGCCTCCGTGTGCTGACGCTCCTTCAGGCGCGGGAACATCGCGTACATGTCGTCAAAACTCCAGCGACCGCCCTTGCCGGCACGCTTCTGCCCCAGCATCAGGTTTTGGTGCACGGTCAGCTTGGGGAAGATGTCGCGGCTCTCGGGCACATAGCCGATGCCCAGATGGGCCACCTCATAGGGCTTGAGGCCAGTGATGCGTTGGCCCTTCCAGCGGATGTCACCCTCGGCGTCCACCAGGCCCATGATGGCCTTGGCCGTGGTCGAACGGCCCGAGCCGTTGCGCCCCAGCAGCGCCACGATCTCGCCGGGCGCCACCTTGAAATGCACACCGTGGAGCACGTGGCTCTTGCCGTAGAAGGCGTGGAGGTTGTCGATTTCGAGCATGGTGGAGCGAAGGGGGTTGCGGCGCCGCGTCGCGGCTCAGTGCGCGGCTTCGGCGGCCTGCTGCTCGGCCAGCACCGAGCCCAGGTAGGCCTCTTGCACGCGCGGATTGTTCTTGACCGCCTCGGGCGTGTCGAAGGCGATCACCTCGCCATACACGACGACGGCGATGCGGTCGGCCAAACCGAACACGACACCCATGTCATGCTCCACGGTCAGCAGCGTCTTGCCCTGCGTCACCTCGCGGATGAGCTCGATGAAGCGCCGCGTCTCGCTCTTGCTCATGCCCGCGGTGGGTTCGTCGAGCAAGATCACGTTGGCACCACCGGCGATGGTGATGCCGATCTCCAGCGCGCGCTGCTCGGCATAGGTCAGGTTCATCGCCAGGGTGTCACGCTTTTTGTGCAGCCCAATGCGATCCAGCAGTTGCTCGGCGCGCTCATTGGCATCGTCCAAATCGGCCAGAAACCTCAGAAAGGTATAGCGGTAGCCCAGGCTCCACAGCACCCCGCAGCGCAGATTCTCGAATACGCTGAGCTTGGGGAAGATGTTGGTGATCTGAAAGCTGCGACTCAGCCCCAACCGGTTGATCTGAAAAGGCTTTTTGCCGTCGATGCGCTGGCCGTTGAGTAGGATCTCGCCGCTGGAGGGCTCGAAGCGCCCGCTGATCAGGTTGAACAGCGTGGACTTGCCGGCGCCGTTGGGCCCGATGACCGCGACGCGCTCGCCGGCGCGCACCGCCAGATTGGCGCCGCGGATGATTTCGGTCTTGCCAAAGCGCTTCCAGACGTTGCGCAGCTCCAGCACAGGGATGTCCAAGGGGTTGGGGGTGGGATGCATGTCAGGCCATCTCCCGCCGTTTGATTTCCTTTTCGATGTCGATCTGAATCTCGCTCCAGTGCTCGCGGAACTGCCGGCGTGTCACCTCGAACAGGCCGATGCCCGTCAGCATCACGAACACCGAGCCAAACCAGCTCTCGAGCGCTGCGGTGTTGAGCATCGCGCCCAAGTACTTCACCTCGGGGCCGATCGCCGCATTGAGCTGCAGGTGGTACACCATCTCGATGACGCCGCCCGCCCCCAACAGGGCCACCAGCCCCGTCACGGCCAGGGCCAGGTAGCTGACCCACAGCTCGCGCAGCCGACCAAACGCTGCCACCCGCAGATTCATCATGATCAGGCTGGCGATGCCACCCGGCGCATACATCACCATGAACAAAAACACCAGCCCCAGGTACAGCAGCCAGGCTTTCGTCAGCTCGGACAGCAGCACGAGCGCCAGCACCATCAGCACGCCGCCGATGATGGGCCCGAAGAAAAACGTCGCCCCGCCCAAAAAGGTGAACAGCAAATAGGCGCCCGATCGCACCGGCCCCACCACCTCGGCCGTGACGATCTCGAACTGGATCGCACCCAAGCCGCCCGCGATGCCGGCGAAGAATCCGGCAATCATGAACGCCAGGTAGCGCACGACCTGGGTGTTGTAGCCGATGAACTCCACCCGCTCCGGGTTGTCGCGCACGGCATTCAGGATGCGCCCGAGCGGTGTGCGGGTAAAGGCGTACATGGCCGCCACGCACACAAAGGTGTAGATGGCGATGAGGTAGTACACCTGCACCGCTGGGCCGAAGGTGATGCCCAGCACCGGGTCGCCGACCACGCGGTTTGCGCTGATACCCGCCTCGCCTCCGAAGAAATCCGAAAACATCAACGACAGTGCGAACACCAGCTCGCCCACACCGAGCGTGATCATGGCAAAAGGGGTACCCGACTTTTTGGTGGTGACGTAGCCAAAAAGCATGGCGAAGAAAAGGCCCGCCACGCCCCCGATCAGCGGTATCAGCGACACCGGCACCGCCATTTCCCCTGCGGACACCTTGAGCAGCGTGTGGATGGCCACGTAAGCGCCCAGCCCGCTGTAGACCGCATGGCCGAAGCTGAGCATGCCGCCTTGGCCGAGCAGCAGGTTGTACGACAGGCAAGCGATGATGGCGATGCCCATCTGCGCCAACATGCTGATCGACAGGTTGCTGGTAAACACCTGCGGCGCCAACAGCAGCACCAGCGCAAACAGGGTCCAGATGATCCAGCGCCCGACGTTGTAGGGCTTGAACTGGTAGTAAGCCTTGCTCATGGTTCTCGCCTCACAGGGATCAGTGGTCGCGCGTACCCAACAATCCCTTGGGACGGAAGATCAGAATCAGCACGAGGAACAGATAGGGCAGCACCGGCGCCACCTGTGACAGCGTCAGCCGCAGGAAATCCTTGTGGCGCATCGACTCCGACAGGGCCAGGCCCAGCCCCTCCAGCAGCGACCCGATCGAGTGGTCCATCGCCACTGCGAAGGTCTGGATCACGCCAATCAGCAGCGACGCGAGAAAGGCCCCAGGCAACGACCCCAGACCGCCAATCACCACCACCGCAAACACCAGCGAACCCAGCGTCGCCGCCATGGCCGGCTCCGTCACGAAGGTGCTGCCACCGATCACGCCGGCCAGACCCGCCAGCCCCGTGCCGGCCCCGAACACCATCATGAACACGCGCGGCACGTTGTGCCCCAGCGCCTCCACCATGTGCGGGTGACTCAGCGCCGCTTGGATGACCAGCCCCACACGGGTGCGGGTGATGAGCAGCCACAAGCCAACCAGCATCCCCACCGCCACCAGCATCATGAAAGCCCGCGTGGCCGGGAACGGCGTGCACACCGCGCCTTGGCACAACTCCGCCGCCGCGCGCCCCCAGGTGAAAGCCATCGTGTCCTGCGCTGTGTGGATGAGGGTGAAGGCGGGCCCCTGAAGGAGCTCTGGCGGGCGGAAATCGACTGCCGTGCGGCCCCAGACGAGCTGCACCAGCTCCAGCACCACGTACGACAAGCCAAAGGTGATCAACAGCTCCGGCACATGGCCAAATTTGTGCACCTTGCGCAGGCTGTACTTCTCGAACAGCGCCCCGGCCACCCCGACCAGCACGGGGCTGATCAGCAGCGCCGGCCAAAAACCCAGGACACCGGACAGGGAATAACCGAAGTACGCCCCTAACATGTAAAAGCTCGCATGGGCGAAATTGAGCACCCCCATCATGGAAAAGATCAGGGTCAGTCCGGAGCTGAGCATGAACAGCAGCAGCCCATAGCTCACCCCGTTGAGCAGGGAAACGATGACGAATTCCATGGCAGGAGCTTCACATCAAAGGGTCGATGGAAGGCGGCGGTGGACAACAGTCCAGCACGCCCCCTTTCGCTTCAGTTGGGCCGCTGCATGGCGCAACTGGTGGGCGTGCTGGAGACGTAGGCGGGAAACTCTTTGACCAAGGCCAGGGTCATCCCGGTGTTCTCCACACTGTAGGTCAGAGTTTTTCCGTCCAGCTTCTGCCAACGGGTGATGTAGAGGGGCTGCTGCAACTGGTGATCAGTCTTGCGCATTTCTACTTCGCCATTGTAGCTGACGAATTTCAGCCCTTCCAGCTCCTTTGCGACCTTGACCGGATCGGTGGACTTGGCTTTGGCCATGGCCTCGCTCAGCGCGCGGTAAATGTGAATGACGGATCCGGTGTAGAAATCGGCATTGAATTTCTTTTGAAATTCCTCCTGCCATTTCTGGATATCGCCGCCCATGTGATAGTGGTTGTACGACACCTGGTAGACCTTGCCTTCGGCCTGAACCCCCAAGGCCGTCGGCGTTCCGCTCACCCCGGCGTAGTAGGTGTAGAACTTGCCGGTGTATCCCCCTTCGACAGCGGCTTTGACCAGCAGCGCCAGATCAGAGCCCCAGTTGCCCGTGATGACCGTATCCGCACCGGATGCCTTGATCTTGGCAATGTAGGGCGCAAAATCGCGCACCTGTGCCAGCGGGTGCAAATCCTCGCCGACGATTTGGACATCCGGTCGTTTGCGGGCCAGCAGTTCCTTGGCGTATTTCGCCACTTGGTGGCCGTGTGAATAGTTTTGGTTGAGCAGATAAACCTTCTTGATGTCGGGCTGGTCCTTCATGAAGGTGGTCAGCGCCTCCATCTTCATCGAGGTGTCGGCGTCAAAGCGGAAATGCCAATAGTTGCACTTGCTGTTGGTGAAGTCGGGATCGACCGCCGAGTGGTTGAGGAAGACGACTTCTTTGCCTGGATTGCGCGCGTTGTGCCGTGCTACCGCTTCGATCAGCGCACCGGCCACCGACGAGCCATTGCCCTGCGTGATGTAGCGGATGCCCTGGTCGATAGCGGACTGCAGCGCCGTCAGGGTCTCGGAGGGGCTGAGTTTGTTGTCAAACGCCACCACCTCCCACTTGACGCCCGCCGGGTTGTACGGGTTGGGGCCGCTGAATTTTTCGGCGAAGAACTGGAAGCTCTTGACCTGATTGGAGCCCACCGGCGCCATCAAGCCCGACAGTGGGTCGATCCAGGCGATCTTGACGGTCTGCCCCGCCAGCGGGGCGTTCGCCGCGGCGGAGGCCTGCTCACGCTTGGCCTGACGCGCATTCTGCGCTTGCGCCACGCCGGTCAGTGCCAGGCCAACCATGGCGATCACCGTCAGGGTCTTGAATGCGAACTTCATGCGCTTGTCTCCTTTTATGGGTGGTGAAACGGAATCGAGCTTAGCCGTCTGTTGCCGCACACCGTTCAGGGAAACCCCGCAGACGGATCACCTTGGCGACTGTCATCGGGGTGACACTCATACATCGCGGCGGGGCGAGTGACTCAAAGCCCTGGCAGGCGATAGTCGGCCAGCATTTCGCGCAGTTTGACCTTTTGCATCTTGCCGGTGGCACCCAGCGGGATCGCATCGACGAACACCACATCATCGGGGATCTGCCACTTGGCGAGCTTGCCCTCGTAAAACGCCAGCAACTCCTCGCGCGTGACCTCGGCGCCCGGTTTTTTGACCGCGACGACAATCGGGCGTTCGTCCCACTTGGGATGTTTGACGCCGATACAGGCCGCCATCAGGATCGCCGGGTGGGCCATGGCGATGTTCTCGACGTCGATCGAGCTGATCCACTCGCCGCCCGACTTGATGACGTCCATGCTGCGGTCGGTGATCTGCATGTACCCGTCGGCGTCGATGGTGGCCACGTCACCGGTCGGAAACCACCCGTCCACCAGCGGGCTCGGCTTGTCGCTGCGGTAGTAGTCGCGGATCACCCAGGGGCCGCGCACCATGAGTTCGCCCTGGGTCACACCGTCCCACGGCAGCTCGCGCCCGTCGGCATCGACGATCTTCATGTCGATGCCAAAGATCGCCCGCCCCTGCTTGAGGCGGATCTTCATCTGCTCCTCCTCAGGCAGCGCCAGGTGTTTGTTCTTCAGCGTGCACAGCGTGCCCAGTGGGCTCAACTCCGTCATGCCCCAGGCGTGCAGCACCTCCACACCGTACTGCTCGCGAAAGGCGCTGATCATCGCCGGCGGACAGGCCGAGCCGCCGATGACCGTGCGCTTGAGTGCCGGCAAGCGCAATCCGTGCGCCCCCATGTGGGCCAGCAGCATCTGCCAAACGGTCGGCACGCCAGCGGCAAAGGTCACCCGCTCGGACTCCAGCAACTCGTAGACCGATTTGCCGTCGAGCTGCCCGCCGGGAAACACCAGCTTGCACCCGATGGCCGCCGCCGAGTACGGGATGCCCCAGGCATTGACATGGAACATCGGCACCACGGGCAGCACGGCGTCGCGCGCGCTCAGACACATCACATCTGGCAGCGCCGAGGCGTAGGCATGCAGGATGGTGGATTTGTGGCTGTACAGCGCCGCCTTCGGGTGCCCGGTGGTGCCACTGGTGTAGCACATGCTGCTGGCCGTGTCGTCGGAAAAGCGCGGCCAGTCGTAGGTACTTGGATGGGGGTCAATCCACGACTCGTAGCTGACCAGGTTGGGAATAGTGCCATCCGCCGTCAGCCGCGCCAGGTTTGCGTCGTCGCACAGCGCCACCCAGCGCTGGACGGTCGGGCATTTGTCGTGAATGCCCTTGACGATGGGCCAGAACGTCATGTCGAACGCCAGCACGCGGTCTTCGGCGTGGTTGACGATCCAGGCGATCTGCTCGGGCAGCAGCCGCGGGTTGATGGTGTGCAGCACCCGGCCGGAGCCGCTGATGCCAAAGTACATTTCGAAGTGCCGATAGCCGTTCCAGGCCAGGGTGGCCACCCGCTCGCCAGGGCCGATGCCCATCGCATCCAGGGCGCGCGCCAGTTGGCGGGCACGCCCTGCGGCCTCGCCGTAGGTCGTGCGGTGGATGTCACCCTCGACGCGGCGCGAGACGATCTCGACATCGCCGTGGTGGCGTGCGGCGTGTTCGATCAGATCTGAAATGAGCAAAGGGCGGTCTTGCATCAAGCCCAGCATGGAAGGCTCTCCTCGTGAAACGGGTGGTTGAGACAGCACCAAAATTGCGCTGACCCGTTAAGCTTACGACTATCGCAAGCCGGCCTCGCCCCCGTCCTCCTGACAAACCCGCAGACCCCACACAATTTGTCGCCTCTCCGACAGCCCCGACACGCAGCCACTGCCACCGCCCGCCATGACCCTCGACGCCCGCAGTCCCGCCCGTGTATTTCTGTCCCAGCAGCCGTGGTTCGGGTCGCTGGAGGGCAGCATGCGGCAGACACTGGTCGACACCATGCTCATGCAGCGGGCCAGCCGGGGCGAGCTGCTGATCCGCCGGGGCACGCCGGTGGATGCTTGGTGGGCGGTGCTGTCGGGCATGGCCAAATTGCAGACCGAGGGCCCCGACGGCCGCATATCGGCCTTTCTGGGCGTGCCTGCGGGTGATTGGTTTGGCGAGGGCACGGTACTCCATGGCGGCCTGTGGCGCTACGATGTGGTAGCGCTGCGCGACACCACCCTGATCGGGATGCCACTGCCCCATTTCCAAACGCTCTATCGCACCAGCCTGCCGTTCAACCACTACCTCATCGAGCGGCTGAACCTGCGGCTGGGGC
The DNA here is from genome assembly GCF_029335975.1 of Tepidimonas sp. Taxonomy (GTDB): domain Bacteria; phylum Pseudomonadota; class Gammaproteobacteria; order Burkholderiales; family Burkholderiaceae_C; genus Tepidimonas. Next base: position 9,751 of record NZ_JARJMT020000074.1, on the reverse strand, counting down.
AAGCCATGACCGCCATCGAAGCCGGTCGGCTGCGCTCGCCCGAGGAACGGGTGGCACAGTACCTGACCATGTTCTGCGGCGCGGGCGTGCGCAAAATCACCCTGTCTCAAGAGGACTTGGGCCATCTTGCCGGCCTGTCGCGGCAGACCATCAACCGGGTGCTCAAGGCGTTCGAGGCGAACGGCTGGATTTCGTTGGAGTTCAGTCGGGTCGATGTGCTTCAGCCCGACGCGCTGCAGACGCTGCTCGTCCACAGCGGGTAAGCCTCCCGCACGCGCCGCGCCGGCGATGGCCCGTATCGGATAATGCGACCGCTTCTGCTCGAAGGATGACCATGGAATTCCCCCTGGCAAAGACCGACGATGAGTGGCGCGAGCTGCTGCGTGCCAAGATCGACCGAGGCGAGGCCGAGCCGCTGGCCTTCGAGGTGACGCGCCGCGCCGCGACGGAGCGCCCCTTCAGCGGCCGCTACGAGACCTGGTGGCAACCCGGCCGCTACCACTGTGTCGCTTGCGGCACCCACCTGTTCGACAGCGACACCAAATTCGACGCCGGCTGCGGCTGGCCCAGCTTCTGGCGGGCACGCCCGGGCGCCATCGTGGAACGGCTGGACCGCAGCCACGGCATGGTCCGCATCGAAACGCTGTGTGCCGGCTGCGGCGCCCACCTGGGTCATGTGTTCGATGACGGCCCTCCGCCGACGGGCCTGCGCTTTTGCATGAACTCGGCCGCGTTGCAATGGCTTGCACTGTAAGCCCGCAGCTGTACCACTGAGCCGCCATAATCTACCCATGCGTTTGCTGATCGACTTTTTTCCGATCGCGCTCTTCTTCGTCGCCTACAAGTGGCACGGCATCTATGCGGCCACCGCTGTGCTGATGGTCGCCACTGTGGTGCAGATGGGCCTGATCTATGCCATTGACCGCCGCCTGCAAACCGTGCAGAAGGTCACCCTGGCGCTGGTGCTGGTGTTTGGGGCCCTCACCCTGGCGCTGCAAGACGAGCGCTTCATCAAATGGAAGCCAACCGTGCTCTACGGCGCCATGGCGCTGGCGCTGGCGGCGGCTCTGTGGATTTGGAAAAGAAACATGCTCCAGCTGCTGCTGGGCAGCCAGCTCAAATTGCCGGCGCCCGTGTGGTCGCGCCTTACCCTGGCCTGGATTGGCTACTGCGGATTCATGGCGGCCATCAACGCCTACGTCGCGGCGTATTTTTCCACCGATGCGTGGGTGGACTTCAAACTTTGGGGCTACGTATTTCCGGTGCTGTTTTTGGTCGGCCAAGGCTTCTACGTCGCCCGCCATCTTGGGGACGATACTGCATGACAACCACTGACGCTTGGCCCACCGCCGACAGCATGGCGCAAGCCCTGCGCGCCGCCCTGTCCCCCACGCGCCTGGAAGTCATCGACGAAAGCGCAGCCCATGCCGGCCACGCGGGGGCCAACGGCCTGGGCCACGGTACGCATTTTCGGGTACGCATCGCGGCCCCTGCCCTGGCTGGGCTCAACCGGGTGGCCGCCCACCGGCTTGTGTATGATGCGCTGCAGCCTGCATTTGCGGCAGGCCTGCACGCGCTGACCGTCGAGGTGCTGCGCGATTGATGGTCGTCGCCGCGCCGTGGGTTTTCTCCTAGGCTCCCATTTCTCTGTCGGATACCTCTCCCATGAACAATGTGTTGTCGCGCGTGGCCATCGCCACGAGCCTGGCGCTCGGGCTGGCCATGCCCGCTCTGGCCCAAAATGTCGCCATCGTCAACGGCAAGCCTGTGCCTCTGGCGCGGCTCAAGGCGCTCGAGCAACAAGTCGCCCGCACGGGGCGGCCGGTGGATGATGCCGTGCGTCAACAATTGCGCGAAGAAGCCATCCTGCGCGAGATCTTCGTGCAAGAGGCTGACAAGCGCGGCCTGCGCAGCTCGCCTGAGGTCAAGGCCCAACTCGAGCTGGCCACCCAGACGATATTGATTCGCGAACTGTTCGCCGACTACCAGCGCCGCCACCCCGTGACGGACGCCGACCTCCAGGCCGAATACGAGCGCCTCAACGCCACCAGCGGGCAGGAATACCGGACGCGGCACATCCTGGTCAGCAGCGAGGACGAAGCCAAAGCCATCATCGCAGAACTGGCCAAGGGCGCGCGCTTCGAGGAGCTGGCCAAGCAGCGCTCCAAAGACCCCGGCTCCGGCGCCAACGGCGGGGACCTCGATTGGGCCACGCCGGACATGTTCGTACCGGAGTTCTCGCAAGCCATGGTCAAGCTGGCCAAAGGCGAGACGACCTCGACCCCGGTCAAGACTTCCTTTGGTTGGCACGTGATCCGCGTCGATGATGTGCGCAAGGCGCAACTGCCCCCGCTGGAGGACATCAAGCCGCAGCTTCAGCAGCAATTGCAACAGCAGCGCCTGGCGGAGTTCCAGGAATCGCTGCGCAGCAAGGCCAAGGTGCAATAAGACCCCAGTTCCGCCTCCGCGGGGGTCAATCCCCGCGGTTGGGGGGTGTCTGGTCGACCTGCGGCACCGACCACAACGCCAAGGCGGACTGGGCCACTGGGTACAACCCGTATAGCACCGATATCGCCACGGCGGACGAGGCGTCGTACCCCAGGGGGACCAAGGTGGCGATGGCCGCGGCCTCGCGCGTGCCCCAGCCGCCAAACCCAACAGGCAACGTGGCCAACACAAAGATCGGGACTGCTGCGACGGCCAGTGCCTGCCAGGGCAATGGTGCACCGATGGCCAGCGCGCCGCAGTACAGGGCCGTCACCGACGCGGTCTGCACGACCAGCGACCCCGCCATCTGGCGCGCGCAGTGCCGCCCTGGCTGGTGGCTCGCCAGCCGGTGCCACCACCGCAACGCCGGCCGCCGCAGTACTGCCCGGCCCGCCAACCATCGGGGCGTCGCGCGCAGCGCTGCGTACGGCAAAACCGCCATCCCGACCGCAGCGCCGACCGCCAGCACGGCCAGCACCCCGGCCGGCGCCAGCCCCATCCGTTGGGCCACAGCAAGCCAGCCTGTCGTCTGCGTCCACCACCATTCCGCGCCCAGGGCCACCCCCCCCAGAATGGCCAGACCCCACAGGCCACTCACGCGATCCAGCACCACGGATACCCCAGCCTCCAACACGGGCATCCCACGCCGGTGCAGGCTCCAGGCCCGCAGCATATCGCCGCCCACCACGGCCCCAGGCAACACGACGTTGGCCGCCACCCCGCGGAAATACACCGGTACGGCCCACGACAGCGGAGCCGAGTGGCCTAGCCATGCGGCCAGATCGCGCCAGCGCCAGGCCGATGCGACATTGCCCAGCGTGCTGCTCAACAGACCCGCCAGCACCCAACCGGGGTCCGCCTGCGCCAGCATCGACAGCACCCGATCGGGCCGCACCCACGCCAGAATGGCCCCGAGCAGTGCCACTGCGACCAGGACGCGCCACAGCCGCCGCCCGCGCGGGGCCGGTTGCCGGGCTTGCACACCGCTCATGTGCGACGATCACCGGTGGCCGATCCCGGCAAATCGCGAGTGTGGTACTGGGGCCGTCCGGATCCCTCGTGATAAATGCGGATCAGCAACTCCCCTGTCAATCCGGCGACGATGAGCTGCGCCCCCATCAAAACGGCCATCACCCCCACCACCAACAGCGGCCGACCGCCGATGTCCTCCCCCATCAGCTTGACAGTCGCCAGATACAGCAGGATCAGCCCGCCAGGCACCAACAGCCACAGCCCCAGCCCGCCAAACGCGTGCAGCGGCCGCTGCCGGTAGCGCAGAAAGAACACGATCAGCACCAGATCCAGGATGACCCGAAAGGTGCGATCGATGCCGTACTTGGATTGGCCGCGCGTGCGCGGATGGTGGCGCACGGGCATCTCCTCGATGCGGGCGCCGACTTCTCGAGCCAAAGAAGGGATGAAGCGGTGCAATTCACCATACAGGTGGATGCGCTCGATGATTTCGCGCCGATAGGCTTTGAGCGCGCAGCCATAGTCGTGCAGGCGCACATTCGTCGCCCACGAGATGAGCCGGTTGGCCAGCAGCGATGGCAAGCGCCGCGACAGAGCCTTGTCTTGGCGTTGGTGTCGCCAGCCTGAGATCATGTCCACCGAGGGGTCCGTCTCCAGCCGTTCAATCATCGCCGGGATATCCAGCGGGTCGTTCTGCAAATCGCCATCCAGGGTCACGATGTAGCGGCCACGCGCGCGCTCGAATCCGGCCTGCAGCGCAGTTGACTGGCCATAATTGCGCGCCAGGACGACTGGCCGCAACCACGCGTGGACAGCGGCCAGTTCGGCCAGTATCTGCGGGCTGCCGTCGCGCGAGCCGTCGTCCACACAAATCAGCTCGAACGACCACGGGGTGGTTTGCAGAGCCTGCCCCACCCGGGCCACCAGCTCGTGCAGATTCTCCCGCTCGTGATAGACAGGTATCACCACGGAAATATCGGGTGCAACCCCGCTGGGCTGGATAGATGCGAGGGGACTCGGAGAGCTGTCGATCGGCATGCGGTGCAGTCAGGTAAAGCAGCCAAGTGGAGCGACGGTGCTGCGCCCGGCGCGCCTCAAAAGTCACCGCATTGGAGTCACCGGTGTCTATACTACATCCCGTCTTCTGCATGCTATTGGGCACTCGACGCAACCCCGTGCGATGGTCCACCATGGACGCCTGCCCGGGCCGCATGTGTTCCCTATCCGATTCTTTCATGTCCGCCATCGCTCTGCCCTCCTCCCACCCCCTGCGCATCACGGTCGTTGGCGCCGGCTACGTCGGCCTGGCCAACGCGCTGCTGCTGGCGCAACACCATCTCGTCACAGTGCTGGATATCGACCCGCGGCGCGTGGCAGCGCTGCAGGAGCGCCGCCCGCCGGTTCACGATGCGCTGGCCGAGCACTGGCTGCGCGAGCGCCGCGACCTGCAACTTGCGGCCACCACCGACACCGCGCAGGCCTTGAGCAACGCCGATGTCGTCGTCATCGCCACCCCCACCGACTACGATCCGCTCACCAACGCTTTCGACACCTCCAGTGTCGATGCGGTGGCGGCCCAGGCGCTGGCCGCCCACCCCAGCAGCACACTCGTCATCAAGTCCACCGTGCCGGTGGGCTTTACCGCGCGGCTGCGCCAGCGCCACGGCACCGACCGCATCGTCTTCTCGCCCGAATTCCTGCGCGAGGGCCGCGCGCTGGAAGACAACCTTTCCCCCAGCCGCATCGTCGTCGGCGATCGCGGCCCGCGCGGGCAGCTCATCGCCGACCTGCTGCGCCAGGGCTGCCGCGCCCCCGATCGCATCCCGATGCTGCTGACCGACCCGACCGAGGCCGAAGCGATCAAGCTGTTTGCCAACACCTATCTGGCCATGCGCGTGGCCTTTTTCAATGAGCTGGACACCTACGCCGCCACGCACGGGCTGGATACGCGCCAGATCATCGACGGCGTGTGCTTGGACCCGCGCATCGGCGCCGGCTACAACAACCCGAGCTTCGGCTACGGCGGCTACTGCCTGCCCAAGGATACCAAGCAGCTGCTGGCCAACTACCGTGACGTGCCGCAAAACCTCATTGCCGCCATCGTCTCGGCCAACGCCACGCGCAAGGACTTCATCGCCGATGACGTACTGCGTCGGCTGCAGACGCTCGCCCCTGCAGGCGGGCGCGCTCCGGTGGTCGGTGTCTACCGCCTCGTCATGAAGCAGGGCTCCGACAACTTCCGCGCCTCGGCCATTCAGGGCGTCATGAAGCGCCTCAAGGCCAAAGGTGTGCCGGTGATCGTCTATGAGCCGGCTTACGACGGAGACGACTTCTATCGCTCACCGGTGCTCAAGGACCTGTCCGCCTTCAAGGTGCAGGCCGACCTGATCTTGGCCAACCGCCACCACCCAGATCTGGCCGATGTGGCCGAGCGCGTCTACACCCGCGACCTGTTTGGAGGGGATGCATGAGGGTCTTCATCACCGGCACCGCCGGCTTCATCGGCTTTCACCTGGCGCGGCTGCTGCTGGCCGAAGGCCACACGGTGCACGGCTTTGATGGCCTGACCGACTACTACGATGTGCGCCTGAAACAGCGCCGCCACGCCCTGCTGCGCGAATATCCCGCCTTCACCGCCAGCGAAGCCCTGCTCGAGGACCTGCCGGCACTGCAAGCAGCAGCCTGCGCTGCGCAGCCCGACGTCATCGTGCACCTGGCGGCGCAAGCCGGCGTGCGCTACAGCCTAGAAAACCCGCGCGCCTACATCGACGCCAACCTGGTGGGCACCTTCCATGTTCTGCAGATCGCTCAACAGCTCAAGCCACGTCATTTGCTCATGGCCTCCACCAGCAGCGTGTATGGGGCCAACGACACGCTGCCCTTCGATGAACAGCAAAAAACCGACTGGCCTTTAACCTTGTACGCGGCGACCAAAAAAGCCAACGAAGCCATGAGCCATGCCTGGGCGCATATTTATGGCGTGCCCACCACCCTGTTTCGCTTCTTTACCGTCTACGGCCCGTGGGGGCGGCCCGACATGGCGCTGTTCAAATTCACCCAGGGGATTTTGGACGGCAAACCCATCGATATTTACAACGATGGCCAGATGTGGCGCGACTTCACCTACGTCGATGACCTGGTGCGCGCCATCCGCTTGCTGATCGACGCCGCGCCGCCCGTGCCCGAGGCCCGCCGGCCCGAAGCGGGCTGGCAGCCCATCGAAGGCGACACCTTGAGCCCCGCCGCGCCGTGGCGGGTCGTCAACATCGGCAACTCGGACAAGGTGCGTCTGCTGGACTTCGTCGAGGCGATCGAAGCCGAGTTAGGCCGCCCCGCCCAGCGCCGCTACCTGCCGATGCAGACCGGTGATGTGCCCGCCACTTGGGCCGACTGTACACTGCTCAAACGTCTGACCGGCTATGCGCCAAGCACGCCGTTTCGCGAGGGCGTGGCACGGTTTGTGCGGTGGTATCTCGAGGAACAAACCGAGCGGCCAAGCCCCACCCCGCGAGGCTCGCCACCATGCCCCTCCAAGCCTGCAGCTGTGACCTGAAAACCGGCTTCGGCGGGCTCAGCGGGCTGGAATGGTCAACAATGGCGCAGCCGGGGTCTCACCCGTCTCCGCCAACGAACTAAACATTGCAAGAAACCGGAAACTGCGCTTGGAATCGAGATCGGTATCATCGATCCAATACCACCGGTTGCGATAAAAGACTGCGGTATAGGCGTCTACGGGCCGCTCCATGCTACTCTTGACGCGCAAGCCACACAGGCCCACGCCCTGCTGCACGGTGGAGAAACCGACGTCTTTGCCGATGCAGCTTACCGCGGTGTGGACAGGCGCGAAGGAGTCCAGGCCCGACACCCTGGGGTGAACTGGCACATCGCCATGATGCCTGGCCAGAGACGGGCCATGCACAAGAGCACGCCCATGGGGGCGCTCATCGAGCGACTCGATTTTCGTGGTCCGCCAAATGCCAGCCTTTTTTGTTGCCCGCGCTCTCGTTGGAGCCCGCAAGCTGGGACGCGAGGGTCAGCGTACCCCACCGGTTTGAGAATTTCAGCGTCGACCCATCCATCGATGCCTGCATACCAATTCGGCGCGAAGCGGTAGGACAAGCCCGTGCGCAGCCGCGGCGCGATGGTGTATTCGGTTTACCCGCCCCTCGGTTTCCACGATTCGGCCTCGAGCTCGAAGTTGGTGAGCCAGGTCAGCTGATCGTCGAGAAAGGGCTTTTGAAAAATGACCTTGCCTTCCATTTCAAACCCCTTGCCTTTTTCGCCGGTGATGGCGTCGACGCTGCTGTAACCGATTTCCCCGTAGAGCGCGAGGCCGATCTCGTCCTTGTAAGGCGAGAGCAGCATCTTCTTGGCTTCGAGTGAAAAACCACTCATGCGGAAACGGCTCAGGTCGCCAATGATTTCCAGCTCGTCCAACGGACCGGCACACCCATCTTCGCCACAGCTGTAGTGGTGGCGATAGCCGTTCAAATAGCCCGCGAGGGACAAGCTGTCGCTCACACCGTACTCATACTCCGCCCGAAGGTCCTGACGCGCATAGCTCCCGCGGCGCTTGCCGCCATGGTATGTGATCCAGACACAGGCTTCGGCTGCGCCTTTGGGAAGGGTTTCGGCGCCAACCGTGTAGCCGAGCACATTCTCGTCGGCATGGGCGGGCAGAGCGACGGCGGTCAAAACAGAGGCCATGACCAGGGCGTAACGTGCGCGCATTGAATTTCTCCTGAAGTTCGAATGCTGGCTTGCCCATGCGACGGGCTGGCGGGCGGGTTGATGAGCAGTTGGACACTAATGAAACGCTGAAGAAATCTGCTGCGCGGTCGCATGGCTACGTTGCGCCCGCGCAGCAATTTGTTCAGCGTTTCCAAAGCGAGACCAGAGGACAAAGGGCGTGATGCGTCACCGAGCGGGTCGACACACCGCCCGAGCATCGGCGATGGGGTCAATGCGGGCAGGACGATCTCCTTCCAACGGGCGAGCAGTGGCACCGCGACGATGACCGGCCGCACCAGCAGATCCCGCACTCCGCCGGTGCGCCGATTCATCATGGTTTGCACCGCCGCCTGGCCTTCTTCAAGGGTGGAATGTCGACACTGCCCGCAGTGCCAATTCCCACGTCTGGTAGGCGCAACGCCGTCACGCCGAGTGCGGCTAGTGCTTGGCCGGCCAAGGCCTGACAACGCCCTTGCCGGTGCGCTCATTTGGTCAGGGTCAGCTTGTTCTGACGCGTGAGGCGCAGTCGGTGCTCTTGGCCGTCATGCTGGATGAAGATCTCGCGGCGACCTTGGAACAGGTCGCGCGCGACGCGAACCAGCGGTTTTTGTAGCAGGGCCTCCGAACCGGGCACGCGCATGGCCGATCGATTGACAGGTGTGGGGATCAAGATTACCTTTCGACAAATAGGCCAAGTTCAAGGGATGCGCTCGCTGGCGGCGGCTGGCGAACGCGCTGCTTGGAGCGAATGATAACTATTCGCATTTCATATCGCAAATTTCCCTTCCTGTCCAAGGGGTTTGCGGTTTGAATGCGATCGATTATCGTTTGCGTCAGACGAATCGCTCGCTGCTTGCGCGATGCGCGCCCCATCTCACCGGGTCATCAAGGTCGGCTTGAACGGCGATGTGCCTGCGGCGAGGTGCTGCATCGCGGCTTCCGCCCACCGTTTGCCCTTGTGCCGCCAACGCTGCCGAGGGAGCGATGGATTGCGGCCTCGGGCCAAGGGCGTCATCGGGTCCACGCCGGATGCGCACCAGCCCCGCCCCAAGCGAGCCGATCGTCTTTCACCCACTTTCCCAACCCGCGCGAAGGAGAGCGCCATGAGCATCGACAAGGATCAAGTCATCAACACCCTCAACCGCATCATGGAACTGGAGCTGGCTGGCGTCGTGCGCTACACCCACTACGCCCTGATGGTCTATGGCTTCAACCGCATCCCCATCGTGCATTGGCTGGAGCAAAACGCCGAGGAAAGCCTGAAACACGCCCGCATGGCTGGCGAGCTGGTGACCTGGCTGGGCGGACACCCTTCACTGGCCATCGGCCCGTTGCTGGAAACCCACCGTCATGACATCGGAGACATCCTGCGCGAATCCCTGGAGCTGGAAGGGGACGCCCTCAAGGCTTACTACGCCCTGCTGGATTTGGTCAAGGATCGGGATGTGCGCCTTGAGGAATACGCGCGCGACATGATTGCCGAGGAAGTTGCCCACCGCGATGAGGTGGACAAAATGTTGCGGCGCGCCGGCCAGACCGAGGCCTATTCGCAGTGACCATC
>NZ_JARJMT020000068.1 GCF_029335975.1 Tepidimonas sp. | reverse complement strand
TCCGCCCACCGCTTTGAGCGCCTCCTCCAGCGTCTTGGCCGCAAAGCCGTCACGGCCCGCCGCCTGCGCCTGCTCAGCCGTCACCACGCCCAGCGACACCAGCGTCGCCAGCGCCCCACCGGCCTTGAGCACGGCGCGTCGGTTGGATTGGATGGTCATCATGTGTGCTCCTACTCGAGGTTTCGTCGTCACTGGATCGCCCTGCGGCAAACCCCAGCATCGTCATCGTATTTTGGCGACTGCCGCGCCAGCGACGCATCCGCAATTACCCTAAAATTTAAATATTCTTTGCGGCTGATCGTTAAAGTTTATCGGCGCTGATCAGCCGCGCTTTGCGCCCCTTCATTTCAACAAAGCCAACGCCTCGCGAAAGCGGGGGTGCTGCGCGTCGCGCAGCCACTCGAAGCCCACCATTTCGGCGGTAACCAGCTCCACGCCGTTGGCGGCCAAACGGTCGAAGGCAGCATCGCGGTCCCGGTCTCGACGTGAGCCGCAAGCATCCGTCACCACCCAAACATCCAGCTCCTGCTCCGCCAGGCCCAGTGCCGTCTGCAGCAGGCAGACATGGGCTTCGCACCCCGCAAGCACGATCGTCTGCCGCGCTGGTGCTGGGGGCTTTTGTAGATGCTTGGGCAGGCTGCGGGCATTGCCAGCCGAGCGTGTCGGCGCTCGCAAGACGGTCAACAAGCCGCTGTCACAAGCGTCGAAGGTGGTTTTGGCAAATACCTGTCGGCACCGATTGCGCAGCGTTTGCGCCAGCGCTCCCAGCCGCTGCGGGGCTTGTTCCGTTCCCCAGACGGGTACGTCCAGCAGGTGCGCCAAACCGGCCAGCAGTTCCGCGCGCTGCAATACCTCGCCGCCCCGCGCGATGGCCGGCATCAGCCGAGCTTGGTAGTCCACCAGGACGAGCTGGCAGTCGTTTGCATCCAGCAACATGGGTTCGCAGCTCCCCCCAAGGCCTTGGAACAAGGACAGGAATAAATGACAAGCCCATTGACGGGCCTTGCCGTCATGCCCTAAGGTACGCCCTATGGTGTCCCCAAGGAGCAGAACTCTGGCCCCTTTTTTACAAGCCGTGCGCGCTTGGGTGGGGGGGGTGGCTTTGGCCTGCACCTTACCGCCCAGCGCCTGGGCCGATGATCCTATCATGGATCTTCTTACTGCGCGGGGGGTGTTGGGGGATGGGGCCGAGCCCGTATGGCCTGCGCTGTCCGGCGACGCGCAAAGTCGGCGATCGGCCGCCTTGGTATACGCCATGGCCTACGTCGGGGTGCCTTACCAGCGGGGCGGCACCGCGTTCGATCAGGGGGTGGATTGCAGTGGCTTCGTGCAGATCACCTACCGCGAGAGCGCCGGCATCCTGCTGCCGCGGCGCGCCGCGCAGCAAGCACAAGTCACTCTGCCCATCGATGTGCAGGCCCTGGCGCCAGGCGATCTGGTGTTCTTCGACACCCAGGGCGAACCGTTCAGTCACGTTGGCATCTACATCGGACAGGGACGATTTATACACGCCCCCCGCTCGGGTGCCCGTGTCCGCATGGAGCACATGGAAAGCCGTTATTGGCGCGACCGCTTCAGCGGAGCGCGCCGCGTCATCGGCGACGGCAGCGGCTGACGCCAGGGTAGGGTCACCGACGTCACGTCGCCGTGCGCGAACTCAGGCAGCGGCTTTGCGCAAGATATCGTAGAGCTGGTCCTTGAGCAGCAGCTTTTCTTTCTTGAGCGTCTCGATTTGCTCGTGCGTGCCAGGCTCGATGCCTTGCTCCATGCGTTGGATGCGCTCATCCAGCTCGTTGTGCTTGTCGAACAGGCGGCTGAAGTGATGATCGCTGGTCTTGAGCTTGGTGATCAGGTCGCGGTATTCGGGGAACATGGTGATTCAGACTGAGAAATTGAAATGTCGGCACCCGCATCCTACCGCATGGCAACGCCCTGACGGCTCAGATGCGCTTGGGGCTTTGACCTGCCTCAAGAGGATGTGACGCGCACACAATCGGCGCAGTAGCGCTTGCCGCCGTCGAAGGTCTCCTCGATGGCCAAGCCGTGAATGTCCGTCTCGAAGCCCGGGCAGCGCTCGTTGAACTCGCGCGAGAACTTCAGGTAGTCCACGATCTTGCGGTTGAACACCTCGCCGGGTATGAGCAGCGGAATGCCGGGTGGGTACGGCGTGATCAGTGCCGTGGTGATGCGCCCTTCCAGCTCGTCGATCGGCACCCGTTCGGTGTTGCGGTGCGCGATCTGGGCAAAGGCGTCGCTCGGCTTCATGGCCGGGGTCAGGTCGCTCAGGTAAATCTCGGTGGTCAGACGGGCCACATCGTATTGGGCGTACATCTCGTGCACGAACTGACACAAATCGCGCAGGCCCATGCGCTCGTAGCGCGGCTGTTTGCGGCAGAACTCGGGCATCACGCGCCACATCGGCTGGTTGCGGTCGTAGTCGTCCTTGAACTGCTGCAGCGCGGTCAGCAGCGTGTTCCAGCGGCCTTTGGTGATGCCAATGGTGAACATGATGAAGAACGAGTACAGCCCGGTCTTCTCGACCACAACGCCGTGCTCGGCCAGGAATTTGGTGACGATGCTGGCTGGAATGCCGGTGGGGGCAAAGTCGCCTTTGAGATTGAGACCCGGTGTGATGATGGTGGCCTTGATCGGATCCAGCATGTTGAAGCCCGGGGCCATGTCGCCAAAGCCGTGCCAGGCGTCCTCGCCGTCGGCGGTCTGTACGCCTTCGCTGTCGGTGCGCTTGAGCACCCAGTCGCCAGCGCGCCCGATGCCTTCCTCGGCCAGCTCTTGTGGCCCCCAGACTTGGAACCACCACTCATCCGGTCCGAATTCGGCATCCACCTTGCGCATGGCACGCCGAAAATCGAGCGACTCGGCGATGCTTTCCTCTACCAGCGCGGTGCCGCCGGGCGGCTCCATCATGGCCGCAGCCACGTCGCAGCTGGCGATGATGCTGTACTGCGGGCTGGTGGAGGTGTGCATCAGGTACGCTTCGTTAAACAGGTGGCGGTCCAACTGTTGCGTTTGCGAGTCTTGCACCAGCACATGGCTGGCTTGGCTGATGCCCGCCAGCAGTTTGTGGATGGACTGGGTGGAATAGACCACCGAGTGCTTGGGGCGCCCACGCTTGCGGCCCATGGCGTGGAAGGTGCCGTAGAACGGGTGGAAAGCCGCATGCGGCAGCCAGGCCTCGTCGAAGTGCAGGTTGTCCACGTAGCCATCCAGCATCTGCTTGATGGTTTCGGTGTTGTAGAGCACGCCGTCGTAGGTGGATTGGGTCAGTGTCAGGATGCGGGGGCGAACTTGCTTGGGGTCCACCCCTTGGAGCAGCGGATGGGCCGCGATCTTGGCCTCGATGGACTCGCGGGTGAATTCGCTTTGCTGGATGGGCCCGATGATGCCGTAGTGGTTGCGTGTGGGCTTGAGGAACACGGGGATGGCCCCGGTCATGATGATGGCGTGCAGGATCGATTTGTGACAGTTGCGGTCTACCACCACCACGTCGCCCGGCGCCACTGTGTGGTGCCAGACCATCTTGTTGCTGGTGCTGGTGCCGTTGGTGACGAAAAAGCAGTGATCGGCGTTGAAGATGCGCGCGGCGTTGCGTTCACTCTCGCCGATGGCACCATTGTGGTCGAGCAACTGGCCCAGCTCTTCCACCGCGTTGCACACGTCGGCGCGCAGCATGTTTTCGCCAAAAAACTGGTGAAACATTTGCCCCACCGGGGTCTTGAGGAAGGCCACGCCGCCCGAGTGCCCAGGGCAATGCCAGGAGTAAGAGCCGTCTTCCGCATAGTCCAACAGCGCCTTGAAAAACGGCGGCTGGATGTACTCCAGGTAGGCCTTGGCCTCGCGGATGATATGACGCGCGACGAATTCCGGCGTGTCCTCGAACATGTGGATGAAGCCGTGCAGCTCGCGCAGGATGTCGTTGGGCAGGTGGCGGCTGGTGCGCGTCTCGCCATAGACGTAGATCGGCACCTCGGCATTGCGCCGCCGCACCTCCTGCACAAAGGCGCGCAGGTTCCGCACTGCTGGGTCTTCTTCCGGGCTGTCGCTGACCTCTTCGTCGTCGATCGACAGAATGAAGGCGCTGGCACGGCTTTGCTGTTGCGCAAACTGGCTCAAGTCGCCGTAGCTGGTGACGCCGACCACCTCGAAGCCTTCGGCCTCGATCGCCTGTGCAAGCGCGCGGATGCCCAGACCCGACGTGTTGTCGGAACGGTAATCTTCGTCGATGATGACGATCGGAAAGCGAAATTTCATGGTCCGTGAGTGTAGGCCAAAGGGGTGAACGATGGATGACGCGACACTGTGGTGGGTACTGACTGGGCTGCTGCTCGCCACTGAGCTGCTCAGCGGCACATTCTTCGTGTTGATGCTGGCCCTGGCCGCCGCCGCTGGGGCCTTGGCCGCTCATGCAGGAATGGTCTTTAGCGCTCAACTGCTGGTTGCAGGCCTGTGCGCGCTGCTCACTGTCGGCGGCTGGGCGTGGCTGCGCCTGCAGCGCCGCAGCGCAAGTGCCCAAGTCAACCCCGACGTTGTGCTCGACGTCGGACAGACTGTGCAGGTACAGGACTGGCAGCCCGACGGTACTGCGCAGGTGCGCTACCGCGGCGCGCAGTGGCTGGCGGTGATATCCACCGCGCACGGCGATCGACGGCCCGGCCCCCACCGCATCTGTGCGGTGCAAGGCAACCGACTGGTCATCGAACCTCTGGATCCTCTCTGAGTCCATCTGGACACCATTCCCCCCTCCCCCGCCACCAACCGACTGGAAGCCTGCCCCATGGAAATCGCCGTCGTCGTCGTCATCGTCGCGCTCGTCTTTGTCGTCAAATCCATCAAGGTCGTGCCGCAACAAACCGCCTGGGTGGTCGAGCGGCTTGGCCGTTACGACCGCACGCTCGCCCCGGGCCTGAACTTCGTCGTGCCCTTCATCGAGAAGGTGGCCTACAAGCACAGCCTGAAGGAGATCCCGCTGGACGTGCCGGAGCAGATTTGCATTACCAAGGACAACACCCAGCTCAAGGTCGACGGCATCCTGTACTTTCAGGTCACCGACCCCATGCGTGCCAGCTATGGCTCCTCCAACTATGTGCTGGCGATCACACAGCTCGCCCAGACGACGCTGCGCAGTGTCATCGGTCGGCTGGAGCTGGACAAGACTTTCGAAGAGCGCGAGATGATCAACGCCCAAGTCGTCAACGCCATCGACGAGGCGGCGCTGAACTGGGGCGTGAAGGTGCTGCGCTACGAGATCAAGGATCTGACCCCGCCGGCGGAGATCCTTCGCGCCATGCAGGCGCAGATCACCGCCGAGCGCGAAAAGCGCGCACTCATCGCCGCCTCCGAGGGCAAGCGGCAGGAACAGATCAACCTCGCCGAGGGCGAGCGGGCCGCTTTCATCGCCAAGAGCGAGGGCGAAAAACAGGCTGCCATCAACCAGGCTCAGGGCGAGGCTGCCGCCATCCGCGAGGTGGCCGAGGCCACCGCACAAGCCATCGAGCGCGTCGCAGCCGCCATCCGCCAGCCGGGCGGGGAGCAGGCGGTGCAGCTGAAGGTGGCCGAAAAAGCGGTAGAGGCCTACGCCCGGGTCGCACACGATGCCGATACCACGCTCATCGTCCCGAGCACCATGACGGAGGTCTCGGCGCTGATCGGCTCGGCGATGAAGATGGCCGGCACAGTCAAGGGCGCCTGAGCGCCGATGCTACAATTAACGCTCTTTATGGAGAGATGGATGAGCGGTTTAAGTCGCACGCCTGGAAAGCGTGTAGGGGTTAACAGCCCCTCGGGGGTTCGAATCCCCCTCTCTCCGCCAGATCTACTGGCCAGCTTTCGTTGCCAGCGTACCAAAACTTCGCCTGGCTCGCACGGCCACCCTCTTCGCCAGTCACCCTGATAGCGGTCGCAGCCCATGGCCTGCAACGCGTCATGTTGGGTGGCCGTCGCTATGCCTCGGCTACCGCGCCCAGGTGCAGGAGATGTGCCATCGCGATGATGGCTGTACACAGCCGGCCGGCACTGCTCGACTGTCCCAGTCTCTGGACGAAGCCGCGCTCGATCTTTACCGTGTCCACCGGCAGGTTGTGCAGATTCTCGACGAGCGCGGATTCGGTTACTTCCAATTCCAGCGCGTCGCCAGTCCGGCCACGGGCTTTTAGGCCACTGAGCACGGTGGCCACCAGATCGCCCTGTGCGAACTGACGCGCCGAGATGTTGACGGAGATGCGCGTCTGCCGCCATCCGGCACGGCGCCACGTGGCGACGACGCCCAGCGCCTGCGACAGCACCCAGCAGCCAATGGCATCGATCAGACCGCAGGACCCGGCGATGGGAATGAACTCGGCTGCACAGACGCGACCCAGCTCGTCGTCGTGCCAGCCCACCGGCGCTTCGCTGCCACAAGGAACGCGCTGGCCGATGGCAAACTGCCGCTGTACTTACAGCCTCAGGCGCTGTTCGCGCACGGCGCGGTGCAAGCACACCTCCAGTTCCATGTGACGGGCGGCGGCCTGGGTCAGCTCCTGGGCGAAGTAAGCGAAAGTGCCGCGTCCGCGTTCCTTGGCGCGCCAACGCGGCCGCATCGGCCGGGTCGCGCAGCTGGCGCATCAGCACCACGAACCCGTCACCGCCCAGCCGCGCCGGCGTGTCACCCTCGCGCAGCCGCCGGCGCAGGCGTGCACCGACGGCGACCAGCAGCGCATCGCCGGTGGCGTGTCCCAGTGTATCGTTGACATGCTTGGAAGCGGTCCAAGTCCAACATCGGCAGAGCCAGCCGCTCAATATCATGCAGCATCTGCGCCAGCGCCTCGCGGCCAGCCTCGTCCAGACCGATCTCGCGGCCCAGCACCAGCAGCCCTTCGGCCAGCTCGGGTGAGGCAGCGGCCGGCTCGCGCCACGGTCGGTTGACATTGAGCCGCACCCACATGGTTGCGCCGTTCGGCCGCAGCTAGCGCTCGTCCACCCGCAGCCAACGCACCTTGCCGGCGATGAGTTGGCCGATGCGCTGGCGGTCGCCAGCGTGGTCATCGGGGTGCGTCAAATCTTGAAAATGAAGCCACAGCAGCTCTGTTGCCGGGCGACCCAGCAGCTCCACACAGGACTCGTTGACCCAAACAAAGCGGCCGTCCGGCCCGAGGACATAAGCGGGCTGATCAAAGCCGGTCACAACCATCGATCCATGCTGCGATGGAACGACCGAGCTCGAAGGATCGACCGGCCTGCGCCTGCGTGTGGCAAGAGGGAGGTGGACGCCGAGGCATCGTGCATTTCTAGCCTGGTGTGAAGCTCGTGACACGCTGACTTACGCACAGACCGACGTTTTTCCCTTCGTCACGTCAATGTCGTGTCGACGTCGCGCCGCCCCAACGCCAAATACTCGCGCGACTGCAT
>NZ_JARJMT020000142.1 GCF_029335975.1 Tepidimonas sp. | reverse complement strand
GCAGTCCGAACTCACCGACTTGGACATGGTCGAGGCCATCTCGCGCTTTCAGACCCAGCAGTTGGCCTACCAGGCCGGTTTGTCCTCGTATGCGCAGGTGCAGCGGCTGTCGCTGTTCCAGTATTTGGCCTGAAGCCGCTCAGTCCGCCATCAAGGAGGGGCGCGGAGCTGGGATGTACTGTTGGCGCCAAGGGAACCAGCCCGCCGGACCCGCTAGCCTTAGAGGTAGGCTACGCGTGTGATAGCTTTCGGTCTGGCCGGCATCACGGTGGCGTGATGGGTTTTTGGCTCCCCGACCTGGGCTCGAACCAGGGACCTACGGATTAACAGTCCGGCGCTCTACCGACTGAGCTATCGGGGATCGGAAAGCCCCGCATTATAGCGACAAAACCGGAGGCTCTGTCCGGCGTCGCCCGTTGGACAGTTGCCCATGACGCAGCCCGCGCTGCTTGCGCACAATCACAGGCTGGCCTCCAGATCTAACCGGTGGCTTTGGGAGCTGGTATGGACTTGCGATTGACCCCCGATGAGAACGCCTTCCGCGATGCGGTGCGCGCCTTTCTGCGCGAGGCGCTGCCCCCCGAATTGGCCACCAAGGTCCGTCAAGGCCTGCGTCTGACGCGCGACGACATGGCGCGCTGGCATGCCATCCTGCACGCGCGGGGTTGGCTGGCCAGTCACTGGCCGCGCGAATGGGGCGGCCCGGGCTGGGGGCCGGTACAGCGCTTCATTTTCGAGAACGAATGTGCGCTGGCTGGCGCGCCGCGCATCGTGCCGTTTGGTGTCAACATGTTAGGGCCAGTGCTGATCCGCTATGGCACCGAGGCGCAGAAGCGCCATTGGCTGCCGCGCATCCTCGATGGGTCGGACTGGTGGTGTCAGGGCTACTCCGAACCCGAGGCCGGCTCGGATTTGGCCTCGCTCAAGACCACGGCGGTGCGCCACGGCGATCACTATGTCGTCAACGGTCAGAAGACGTGGACGACGCTGGGGCACTACGCCAACCGGATGTTCTGCCTGGTGCGCACCGATCGCCACGCCAAACCGCAGGAGGGCATCAGCTTTCTGCTCATCGACCTGGACAGCCCAGGCGTGCAGGTGCGGCCGATCATCACGCTGGACGGCGAGCACGAGGTCAATGAGGTTTTTTTGACCGATGTGCGCGTACCCGTGGACCGTCTGGTTGGCTCAGAGAACCAGGGCTGGACGATCGCCAAGTATTTGTTGACCTACGAGCGCACCAACATCGCTGGCATCGGCTTTTCGGTCGCGGGGCTGGAGCGTCTCAAGGTCATCGCGCGTGCGGTGCACAAGGGTGGGCGGCCACTCATCGAGGATCCGCTGTTCGCCGCCCGGCTCGCGCGGGTGGAAATCGAGCTGGAAAACCTCAAAACCACCAACCTGCGCATGCTAGCGGCGGTGGCCGCTGGCGCTGCGCCTGGGCCACAGAGTTCGCTGCTCAAGATCCTAGGTACACAGGTCAGGCAAGAGATCCTGAGTCTGACCCGTCGCGCCGTGGGCCCCTATGCGCTGCCGTGGATCGAGGCAGCGCTGACGCTGGAGGGCGCCGATCAAGCGCTCGGCCCCGACGGGGCGGCCAGCGCCGCGCCTCAGTATTTCAACCACCGCAAGCTGTCGATCTTCGGTGGCTCCAATGAGATCCAGAAAAACATCGTTGCCAAGACGGTGCTCGGCTTGTGAGGAGGGCCGACCATGGACTTTTCACTCACCGATGATCAGCGCATGCTGGCCGAATCGTTGGACCGCTATTTGGCGCAGCGCTACCCGATCGAGCGTCGGCATGCGGCAGCCGCCACGCCCCAGGGGTACGATGTGGTCCTGTGGGCCGGTTTGGTGGAGCTGGGGGCTGTCGCTGCCTTGTTGCCCGAGTCTGCCGGGGGCTTGGGTGGTGGCGGCTTTGATATCGCCACCGTGTTCGAGAGCGCGGGACGGGCCCTGGTGATCGAGCCCCTGCTCGGGGCCGCGGTGGTGGGGCAGATGCTGGCCCGTGCCGACAATCCGCAGGCCTGGACAGCGTGGCTGGAGCGGCTGGCGGCCGGTGCGGTCGTCGCGCTCGCCCACGAGGAGCCCGATGCCCACTATGAACCCACCCACGTCGCCACGACTGCCCAGCACGACGCCGAGGGTTGGGTGCTCGACGGCCACAAGGCGGTCGTGCCGCACGGCGGCGAAGCTGAAGGCTGGCTGGTCTCGGCCCGGCTATCCGGCGCCGTGCGCGATCCGCAGGGCATTGCGCTCTTCTGGGTGCCGCGCGGTACCCCAGGGGTGTCGGTGCGCGCCTATCCCCGCATCGATGGCGGGGGGGCCGCCGATCTGATCCTGACCGCCGTGCGTGTGCCGGCCGGCGCCCTGGTGGCCGGACCAGTGCGGGCACGCCAAGTGTTGGCGCATGGGCTGGCCTGCGGTGCCTTGGCCCTGTGCGCCGAGGCGCTCGGCGCCATGGAGCGTGTCCTGCGCATGACGCGCGACTATCTGCAGACGCGCCGGCAGTTTGGCCGCCCGATCGGTAGCTTCCAGGCGCTGCAGCACCGCATGGTCGATCTGTGGATGGCGGTCGAGCAATCGCGCTCGGCGGTCATCAACGCTGCGGCGGCCTTCGACGGCGACGACACTTTGGAGCGTGACCGCCTCGTGGCAGCCGCCAAAGCCACCATCGGCCGCGCCGGTGTCCAGGTGGCGGAGGAGAGCATTCAACTGCACGGTGGCATCGGCATGACGTGGGAGCTGCCGCTGTCGCACTATGCCAAGCGCTTGGTCATGATCGACCATCAGTTTGGCGACGAAGACCACCACCTCGCCCGCTTTATCGCGCTGAGCCGCGAGCGGGAGGCGCGCGGCTGACCGACCCGAGGTCTGACCGCCCCGGAACTCCGGTTCGCGCAGCGAGATCCATTTGCCATGCACATTCAGCAACCGCTGCGCCCCGCGCCGCCGCACCGTTGGCGCGCCATGGGGCGTTGGATGGCGGTGGGCGTCGTGGCCGTGGCCGCCGCCGGATGCAGCGTGATCGGGCTGTCCTACAACCGGCTGCCCACCCTGGTGATGTGGCGGCTTGACAGCCTGTGGGACCTGGATGCCGACCAGCGCCAGGGGTTGGACGCGGCCGCCCGCCGCTGGCACCAATGGCACCGCCGCGAGCAGCTTCCCGTCATCGCCGCCCTGTTGCAGCGCTGGCAAACCCTGTTGGTCGGTCCCCTCGACGCCGGTACCGTTTGCCGCGAGGCCGACGCGGTGCGCGCTTTGCTGTACCAGGCCACCGATCGTACGGTCGATGATCTGGCCCGCTGGCTGCCCACCCTGACCGATGCCCAACTGGCCCATTGGCGCGAGCGCCTGGCCGAGGGCGACCGGGAATGGCGCCGCGACTGGGGGGAGGCCGACATCGATCGGGGCGTGCGCCTGAGCCGAACCCGCGAGCGCTTGGAGATGTTTTACGGCCGCCTCGACGAGGCCCAGCGCCGCTGGTTGCGTGAGCGCCTGCGGGCCGTCGATCCTCGCCCCGATCAGGCCTGGGCGGAGCGGCAGCGCCGCCAGAACGACTGGCTGGAAACGGCCCGTCGCCTGCGCGGCCAAGCCCCCGAGCGTGCCGTCGCGGAGGTGCGCGCCCTGTGGGCGCGGACCTGGCAATCGCCCGACCCGGTGCTGGCCGCGCATCAGGCGTCCGTATGGGTTGAGGGCTGTAACTGGCTGGCCGACTGGCACGCCCAGGCCACCCCGGAGCAGCGGGCCCGGGTCGCCAGCCAGTTGCAGGCCTACGAACGCGACATCCGTGCGCTGATTCCCAACGGCAGCCCGCCCAACGTCAGCCTGTCCCGCGCCATCTCCGGGCCATGAATGCAAAAAGCCCGCCAAGCGGTGCCTGGCGGGCCTCATGCAGAGCGTGAATGACCGGGCTGGCCGATTACATGTCCATGCCCATGCCGCCCATGCCACCGGCGGCCGGGGCCGGGGTTTCGGCCTTCGGCGTTTCGGCCACCATGCACTCGGTGGTCAGCATCAGGCCGGCCACGGACGCGGCGTTTTGCAGCGCGGTGCGGGTCACCTTGGTCGGGTCCAGGATACCCATCTCGATCATGTCACCATAGGTGTCGTTGGCGGCGTTGAAGCCAAAGTTGCCCTTGCCTTCCAACACCTTGTTGATCACGCCCGAAGGCTCGCCGCCGGCGTTGGCCACAATCTCGCGCAGCGGCGACTCGATGGCCTTGAGCACCAGTTTGATACCGGCGTCCTGGTCGGCGTTGGCGCCATGCAGTTCACCCACGGCTTGACGGGCACGCAACAGCGCCACACCGCCGCCGGGCACGATACCCTCTTCGACGGCCGCACGGGTGGCGTGCAGCGCGTCTTCCACACGGGCCTTCTTCTCTTTCATTTCGACCTCGGTGGCCGCACCGACCTTGATCACCGCCACCCCGCCGGCCAGCTTGGCCACGCGCTCCTGCAGCTTCTCACGGTCGTAATCGCTGGTGGCCTCTTCGATCTGGACGCGGATCTGCTTGACGCGCGCCTCGATGTCCTCGGCCTTGCCGGCGCCATCGATGATGGTGGTGTTTTCCTTGGCCACCTCGACGCGCTTGGCCTGACCCAGGTCGGCCAGCGTCACCTTCTCCAGTGTCAGACCGACTTCTTCGGCAATGACCTTGCCACCGGTCAGGATAGCGATGTCTTCCAACATGGCCTTGCGGCGATCGCCAAAGCCCGGGGCCTTGACCGCGCAGACCTTCAGGATGCCACGGATGGTGTTGACCACCAGGGTGGCCAGCGCTTCACCTTCGACGTCCTCGGCAATGATCAGCAGCGGGCGACCGGCCTTCGCCACTTGCTCCAGCGCAGGCAGCAGGTCGCGGATGTTGCTGATTTTCTTGTCATGCAGCAGGATGTACGGATTGTCCAGCACCGCCACCTGCTTATCCGGGTTGTTGATGAAGTACGGCGACAGATAGCCGCGGTCGAACTGCATGCCCTCGACGACATCGAGCTCATTGTTCAGGCTCTTGCCATCTTCGACGGTGATGACGCCTTCCTTGCCAACCTTGTCCATCGCTTCGGCAATGATGTTGCCGATCGACTCGTCGCTGTTGGCGGAAATGGCGCCGACTTGAGCAATTTCCTTGCTGGTGGTGGTGGGCTTGCTGATCTTCTTCAGTTCGGCCACCAGTGCCTCAACGGCCTTGTCGATGCCGCGCTTGAGATCCATCGGGTTCATGCCAGCGGCCACGTACTTCATACCCTCGCGCACGATGGCTTGAGCCAGCACGGTGGCGGTGGTAGTGCCATCGCCCGCACTGTCGCTGGTTTTGGACGCGACTTCCTTGACCATCTGCGCGCCCATGTTCTGCAGCTTGTCTTTCAGCTCGATTTCCTTGGCCACGGACACACCGTCTTTGGTCACGGTGGGGGCGCCGAAGGAGCGCTCGAGCACCACATTGCGGCCCTTCGGGCCCAGGGTTACCTTGACCGCGTTGGCCAAGATGTTCACGCCTTCGACCATACGGGCGCGGGCTTCGCCGCCAAACACGACGTCTTTTGCTGCCATTTTTCAGTTTCCTTTGCGAATAGGGGAGATGAGTGTTGTGGGACCGTTGTCGGTCGGGGTCACTTCTCGACGACTGCGAACAGGTCGTCTTCCTTCATGACCAGCAGCTCTTCACCGTCGACCTTGACGGTCTGGCCGCTGTACTTGCCAAACAGCACACGGTCGCCAACCTTGACGCTCAATGGCTTGGTTTCGCCCTTGTCGTTGGTCTTGCCAGGACCGACGGCCAGCACTTCGCCTTGATCGGGCTTTTCAGCGGCGTTGTCCGGGATCACGATGCCCGAGGCGGTCTTGGTCTCGTTTTCCAGACGCTTGACGATCACGCGATCGGCGAGAGGACGAAGTTTCATGCGATCTCCTGTCGAAAAGGACGATGAGAGTAAAAAAAGCGAGACGGCGGCGCGGCTGTTAGCACTCACCGCCGACGAGTGCTAATGATAAGGTCTTCGATCGCGCTTTTCAAGGGGCATGACTCCAAGGGGCATGACTCCGCGCCTTCTTCCCGCTGACGGCGACGCTGACGGCGGTTCGGCCAGGCGGCTTGGCCGCGTGCCGCTGGATCGCTTCCCGGCGGCGCGACGCTGGAGTAAGATATGAGGCTGTCTACAGAGTGCCAGCGAGCGCCGGCCGCGCTCGGCGTCCCGGCATCGCCGCGGCAACGACATGAGCAAGACCGCCGCTTTCGATTGTGTGTCGCGCGCCTGGCAGGCGCACGAGCGCGAGCTTCTCGGGTTCCTGATCCTTCGGACCCAGGATTGCTTTGCGGCTGAAGATCTGCTGCAGGAGGTCTTCCTCAAGGCCATGCGCCAGGGTCCGGGGTTTTGTTCGCTCGACAACCCCAGGGCATGGCTTTTCCAGGTCGCTCGCCATGCGCTGATCGATGCGGCTCGGCTCGCCAAGCCCCATGTCGAACTCAGCGAGGCATTGATCGAATCTCTGCCAGCGGGGCCGGCAGATACCGAGCGTTCGCCCTTGGACGAGTTGGATGCCTGCATCGAGCACCACCTGGCCGCGTTAGAGGCCGAGCAGCGGCAGATCATCACAGCGTGCGATCTCCAAGGACAGACGGTCAAGTCTTACGCGCAGTCCAACGGACTGACTTTGGCGGCAGCCAAGTCACGCCTGCTTCGGGCCCGCCAGCGGCTGCGCGACCGCCTGGTCCGCCACTGCGAGGTCAGGTTCGACGACGCGGGGCAAGTCTGCTGCCACACTCTCCGAACTTCTGGCTGAATCCTTTTGCCGCTTCGCTCGTCATCTTGTCGTTCGCGGCCCGGCGCCCCCATCGCGCCTGGGCATGCAGCACGATGGAGAGCCTGTATGACGACCCTGGTCCTGCGCTGGTCACGGCGCAACCCGCTTTTGTTCCTGGTGGTGGCCGCCCTACTGTGGTGGCTGCTGTACCAATCGCTGATTCCGGCCTCGGAAGCACTGGTGGCGGCGCTGCCGGTGGAGCGCGACAGCCATCTGGGCGGTGCGCTGCAGTTTTTCTTCTACGATACACCCAAGGTTTTGCTGCTGCTGACCGGTGTGGTGTTCGTGATGGGGATGATCAACAGCGCCTTCACGCCCGAACGCACCCGAGCGCTGCTCGCCGGGCGCTCAGAAGGGGTTGCCAACGTCATGGCCGCAACGCTGGGCATCGTCACGCCGTTTTGTTCGTGCTCAGCCGTGCCGCTGTTCATCGGTTTTGTGCAAGCGGGGGTGCCGCTCGGGGTGACTTTTTCGTTCTTGATCGCCGCCCCAATGGTCAATGAAGTCGCACTGGCGCTGTTGTTTGGCCTGTTCGGATGGAAAATTGCCGCACTCTACTTGGGCTTGGGCTTGTCCGTGGCCATCGTGGCAGGCTGGGTCCTTGGGCGGATGAAACTAGAAGCCCATCTGGAAGATTGGGTGCGCGATATGCCGAAAATTGCAACCCACTATGATACAGCGCAGATGACACTGGCCGATCGAGTCCAGGCAGGGTTCGATTCGGTGCGTGAAATCGTGGGCCGTGTTTGGCCCTATATTCTCGCTGGTATCGCTATCGGGGCTGGTATACACGGCTGGGTGCCCCAGGAATTGATGGCCAGTGTCATGGGCAAAGATGCCTGGTGGTCGGTGCCGTTGGCCGTTTTGATCGGTGTCCCGATGTATACCAATGCGGCAGGGGTGATTCCTATCGTTCAGGCTTTGTTGGCCAAAGGTGCAGCGCTCGGCACGGTGCTGGCGTTCATGATGAGCGTGATTGCACTCTCGCTGCCAGAGATGGTGATTCTGAGGAAAGTTTTGAAGGTCAGATTAATTGCAATCTTCATTGCCGTGGTGAGTACTGGCATTTTGATTGTTGGATTGGTTTTCAACAGGGTCTTGTAAGGAGTGGCGTATGAAAGAAATCAAAGTTCTTGGAACGGGTTGCGCAAAATGCAAAAGTACACTGGCCTTGATTGAGCAAGTGGCTCAAGCCAAGGGGGTTGCGGTGAAGCTGGAGAAGGTAGAGGAACTGCGCGACATCATGAGTTTCGGAGTCATGTCCACCCCTGGTGTCGTCATCGACGGCAAAGTCGTGCATGCCGGTGGTGTGCCCAGTCGCGATAAAGTCGAACAGTGGTTAGCCCTTTGAATCCCGCGGGAGGAATGGCTATGACACATTTCCAAACCCTGGAAGAGGCCAAGCAAGTTTGCCCCACGACGGCCCGTCGTATGGCTGAGGAGGGCGCGCTGATGGTGGATGTGCGCGAGCGCTTCGAAGTGGAGCAATTGGCCTTCGATGTCCCTGCGATTGTCAACATCCCGCTCTTTGAGCTGGAGCAGCGCTGGGCCGATTTGCCGATGGATCGGGATGTTGTTTTGGTCTGTTATAGTGGCGAGCGCAGTCTGAAGGCTACCTATTATCTGCAATACCACGGCTATACGCGGGTGTGTAATATGGAGGGCGGCCTAGTCAAATGGCTTCGCAAAGGTTTTCCTGTCATTGGTCAACGATACGACGCTCCAGCGGAAGGTTCATGTTGTTGTGGTGGCAGCACAGAGGTCGCTGAGGCGACCGGCTGTTGCGGGTCTGAGTCATCCAGCTGTGCACCCGAATCGGCATGCTGTGCCTCCGTAACTGAACGAGCTGGGTGTCATGGCTGAGCAAGTCACACGCATGCGGTTTCACATCGAAGCGCGTCGAGTCGATACCCACCACAGCGAAGCTGCATGTAAATCAGCGCGGTTGGTGCTCGATACAGATCTGAATGGTAATCCAGAAGCATTTAATCCTGCTGAATTGCTGCTGACGGCGCTGTCGGCTTGCATGATAAAAGGCATAGAGCGCGTGGCGCCGATTCTAAAATTTGATCTGCGTGGTGTTCGCGTCATCATGGATGGTGTTCGCCAAGATGTTCCTCCTAAAATGGAAAGTATTCGATATGAAATCATTGTCGATACAGATGAATCCGATCGTCGGCTTGCGCTGCTCCACGAGAACGTAAAAAAGTACGGCACGGTATTCAATACGGTGGCGCCAGGGACCGATATCTCTGGCGGCATCCGTCGTTTGTGATGGATCGACCATGGAAAAGCTTGTTTATCGTTTCCACGATCTATTCGCCCAGTTGGGCCTTTCTAATCGTGACGAAGACATCCTTCAATTCATAGCGAACCATCGGCCGCTGGATCCAGAGGTCGATTTGCCCGATGCGCCGTTTTGGTCGCCTGCGCAAGCCAGCTTTTTGCGCGAGGCGCTGGAGCAAGACTCGAGTTGGTCTGAGCTGGTTGACCAACTGAATGCGGCGTTGCGCGAGTAAAGAGGGGCGCCGGGTGGGTTCCGATCATGTGCACAGTCATGCACCTGCTGATTTTGGCAGGGCATTTGCAATCGGTATCGTGCTCAACCTCGCTTTTGTGGGCGCCGAGGCGTACTATGGCTGGAAAGTCGATTCCCTGGCATTATTGGCCGATGCCGGTCACAATTTGAGTGATGTGGCGGGCTTGGTGCTGGCCTGGGCCGGGGCGATGGCAGGAAAATTGCGAGCCAATGCACGCCACACCTATGGCTGGAGAAAGGCCAGCATTCTGGCAGCGTTCGTCAATGCCGTGCTTTTGCTCTTGGCCATGGGAGCCTTGGGCTGGGAGGCTCTCCAGCGCCTCATGTTTTTTGAAGGCACAACCGGACACGAAGGAGCCACGATCATGGTGGTCGCCGGCATCGGGATCGTCGTCAATACGGCAACGGCTTTGTTGTTCGCCCGCGGTCGCGATACCGATCTGAATATCCGTGGGGCTTTTCTACACATGGCCGCCGATGCTTTGGTTTCGGCTGGCGTGGTGGTGGCGGGCGCGCTGACACTGTGGTTGAACTGGGCGTGGTTGGATCCCTTGGTGAGCTTGCTCATCGCGGCCATCATTGTTTGGGGGACGTGGTCCTTGTTCAGACAGTCTTTGCACTTGTTGTTCGATGGGGTGCCCGAAGCCATCGACGGGCAGGCCGTGCATGACTACCTGGCGCGCCTGACGGGTGTGCAGTCGGTTCGGGACCTCCATATTTGGGGTTTGGATACCCAGCATTCCGCGCTCACGGCCCACCTGGTCATCCCCGAGTGGGAGCACAGCGATCGGTTTTTACATGAGGCCGCCGATGCTTTGCACGATCGCTTTGGGATCACGCATTGCACGATACAAATCACGCGTCAACCAACGGCAATGTCGTGTCAAGGGTGGGCAGGGCAAGCCAGTCCATCTCCCCAATCGAGTGGCCACGCAGGGTGACCGGACGTCATACTCAGACGTTGAACAGAAAATTCATCACATCGCCGTCCTTGACGA
Organism: Tepidimonas sp.; assembly: GCF_029335975.1. Taxonomy (GTDB): domain Bacteria; phylum Pseudomonadota; class Gammaproteobacteria; order Burkholderiales; family Burkholderiaceae_C; genus Tepidimonas. Next base: position 1,635 of record NZ_JARJMT020000142.1, on the reverse strand, counting down.
CATAGTCCTTGCCCTCGGCGCGCATCTTGCCCGCATCCTTGGCACCTTGTTCGCCGCCGTAGGTGATGTAGTCTTCGAATGCGATGGTCTGGGCGCGAATGAAGCCGCGCTCGAAGTCGGAATGGATGACGCCTGCCGCCTGGGGGGCCGTGTCGCCGATGTGAATGGTCCAGGCGCGCACCTCTTTTTCGCCGACGGTGAAGTAGGTCTGCAGGCCCAGCAGCTGATAGGCGGCACGGATCAGTCGGTTCAGTCCGGGTTCTTCCAGGCCCAATGCGCGCAAAAACTCCGTGCGGTCAGCCTCGTCCATGTCGGCCAACTCGGCCTCGATCTTGGCGCAGATGGCCACCACCGGGGCCCCCTGACGCTGTGCGTAGGCACGCAACTGATCCAGGTAGGGGTTGCGTTCGAAGCCGTCCTCTGCCACGTTGCCCACGAACATGGCGGGTTTGGCGGTGATCAGACACAGCGGCTTGAGCAGGGCTCGTTCTTCGTCGCTCAGATCCATCACGCGCACGGGTCGGCCTTCGTTGAGGACGTCGCGCACCCGGCCCAGCACGGCCACCATTTTGGCCGCCTCCTTGTCGTTGCCGCTTTTGGCCGCTTTCTGGTAGCGCTGTAGCGCTTTGTCCACTGTGCCCAGGTCAGCCAGGCACAGCTCGGTTTGGATGACCTCGATGTCGGCAATCGGGTCTACCTTGCCGGCCACATGCACGATGTTGGGGTCGTCGAAGCAGCGCACCACGTTGATGATCGCATCCGTCTCGCGGATGTGGGCGAGGAACTGGTTACCCAGTCCCTCGCCCCGGCTGGCGCCGGCCACCAGGCCCGCGATATCCACGAATTCGACGATCGCAGGGACGATTCGCTGCGGCCGGGCAATCGCAGCCAGTTGTTGCAAGCGCGGATCGGGCACCTCGACCACGCCCACATTGGGCTCGATGGTGCAAAAAGGGTAATTTTCGGCGGCGATGCCGGCTTTGGTGAGGGCGTTGAACAGGGTGGACTTGCCGACATTGGGCAGGCCGACAATGCCGCATTGGAGGCTCATGGCGGGGGCAGTGAGTGGGAGTGGAGTGGTCGGGAGTGGCAGGGGGGCGATGTGTGCCAATGCAAACCAAATTTTAGTGGGGGTCACGAGGCGAGGCCGGCAGCAAGCCGTGCCCACGCCTACAATCCTCGCATGACCAAGACCTACGACGTGGCGATCCTGGGGGGCGGCATTGTCGGCCGCACGCTGGCGCTGCTGTTGGCGCGCGAGCGTCTGCGCGTCGCGCTGGTCGAGCGCCCCGCCGCTGCCGGGGGCAGCGCGCCAGACATCCGCGCTTATGCCCTCAACGCCGCCTCGCGCGCGCTGCTCGAATCGGTGCGCGCCTGGCCGGGCGAAGGCGATGCCGTCACGCCCGTACGCCACATGTGGGTGGCGGATGCCGACCCACTGCCCGAGGCGGAGGGCATCGATGCCTTGGCGGCGGTGCACTTCGGCGCCGATACGGCGCCGTCCGACCCGCTGGCATGGATCGTCGATGTGCCGGCGCTGGAAGCGGCGCTGGGGCAGGCGGTGGCCTTTCAGGCCGGTATCGACCGGCTCATCGACGACGCGGGAGCACGGCCGAAGGCCGGCCTCACCGTGAT
>NZ_JARJMT020000125.1 GCF_029335975.1 Tepidimonas sp. | reverse complement strand
CAACTCGGCCATGCGGTGGGCTTGGAGTTGCTGGCCGAAGGCGTGGAAACCGAGGCGCAGCGCGCTTTTTTGGCTGCCCGCGCCGTGCCACGGGCTCAGGGCTATCTGTGGTCCCCCGCTCGGCCCTTGAACGACTGGCTGACCCACGCCGTCTTGCCAACGCCGAGATGATCTGCTTGCATTTTTTTACGGCAATGCAATTCCTGGGGATGGATGGGCCAGGGCCGCCAATTCACCAGTGCCTCCGCAGCAGTACATCACGCCCGATCAGGCTTGCCTTGGCAGCCCGTCGGAAATCAGGAGGTAGTGTTCCGATTGAAATACAAAGGCATTGCCTCTGGAAACACTTTGGGTGGTCCTGGTGGAGGACGACCGTTACCCGAGCATGGGCCTGCTCGCCGAGCACAAGCAAGGACTGCCGAAATTGGTTGCCTTAGCAGCCAAGCGGACAACCTCCGTCATGACGTTGTTGCACAACTTAGCAGACACAACCGTGTCAGAGTCAAGCGATGGACCGTTTTATGAACAGCGATCTGGCGTCGATCTGAGATAGGAGATAGAGGATGACCATGAAATCTGTGAGCGCCGCTGCGCCAGCGAACGTGAAGGCCGAAGCGGTGACTGATCTGCTCCGAATTCCGTGCCTGCGCAAACGAACCAAATCCGCGCAACGCAAAGGAAGCGCGATGCGCAAGAGCAGGTTTACACAAGAGCAGATCATCGGGTTCATCAAGCAGGCTGACGCCGGCGTGAACGTGGCGGAGCTATGCCGCAAGGAAGGCTTCAGCACGGCCACGTTTTACAAGTGGCAAGCCGAGTTCGACGGTATGGAGCTGCGGCGCGAACGCGTGCCGCTGAACCGGTGCGAGGCGATCAACGAGGTCTGGAGCATGGACTTCGTCAGCGACAGCTTGGCCAACGGACGCCGCATCAAGTGCCTGACGATCACTGACGACTTCAGCCACGAGTGCGTGGACATCGCCGTGGATCACGGCATCGGCGGCGACTACGTCACGCGCGTGCTGGATCAGGCGGCCCGCTTCCGCGGCTATCCGCGGTCCGTGCGAACCGACCAAGGGCCGGAGTTCACCAGCCCGGCGTTCCTGGCCTGGGCCACCGCAAAAGGCGTGCGGCACATCCTCAACCAGCCTGGCAAGCCGACGCAAAACGCCTACATCGAGGGCTTCAATGGCAAGTTGCGCGACGAGTGCCTGAACGAGCACTGCGTCCAGACATGGGCGCAGGCGCGCCACGAGATCGCACGGTGGCGGATCGACTTCCATGAGGGGCGACCCCATGCGAGCTGCGGCCGCATCCCTGCGGCACGACTCGCCTCGCTGCATCGCCAGCCGGCTGACGACGCAGCCTGCGTGACCCACAGGACCCAAGCGTAACGTTCATCAACCCCGCGCAGATGTTCCAAACTGGTGGTACGGGAAACGGGGGCAGGTAACTCCCACCTCACACAGTGGCCAGTTCGGCACCGGCCGTTTCGGGCTCGTCGTCAGCATCGCCAGCCTTCAGCCCAACAGACAGACGAACAGCTTCCAAATCGACCTTGATCTCATCGAAAGTCAATTCGTCAGCGGCTCGGGCAACCAAGGTCTGGGCGGCACCGATCACAAAGCGATCACCCGCAGAGATGCGCAGACCAGCAGCTTGCAGCCGTGATGACAGCGCATTGACTGTCTGGCGCACGTCCTGGACAGCGGGCGAATGGTGCCGGGCAAACGCCTTCTTACGGCACACGAGGATCGCATCAAGACTGATCGGGTCTTTCGCCGCCGTCTTGGGTCTCGCAGCTCGCAGCTCCCCGTGAACTGGGTGAGCGGCAACAACGGCTAGGCCCGCCTCGCTGATCGCCTCGTAGATGGCGGCCCAACCCTCCGCTCGCGAGTGATGAAAGCTAAATGCCAGTACGCCGTCGTCCTTGAGTACGCGGCAGGATTCAGTGAACACGGCAGCGAGCTGCCGGGCGAATACACGCGGGTCTTTGTGCTGCACCTCGCCGTGGTCTGACGAGTCCTCGCGAGCCATCCACGGATAGCGGCCGCGAAGTACTGGCGACAGCCAGGCAAAGAAAAAATCGCTCAACTCTGAGTAATTAACGAAATCGAAGTAGGGAGGGTCGGTCACAACCGCGTCCACCGATCCTGCGGGCACCGGCAGCCGGGAGCTGTCGCCGTTGAGGATCAGCAGGCCATGATCGGTCGTCGCCAGCTCGGCCCACGTCTCGACGAGATGAGCGCGGATCGGGCGGCTGGCTATCGTTTTGCGTGACCCTACACGGTTGCCGTCCTGGTCGTACTCGCAGGCAATCTCAAAGGGCTCATCGAGGTAACGCTTGGCGCGCAGTAGGCGCGATTCAAACAGCGTGCTGAATGTGCCGCTGCTCTTGTCAGTGCCCCACACCGAGTTTTCCAGCGGCGTGCGTTCAGGCTTCAGAATGTGGTTCGAGAACATGTGCCGGACGGCCCCGGTGCCCTCGCCCTTGAAGCTGCAAAACAGGTTGTTGAACTCCAAGGTGCTGGAGAACAGGCACAGCATCTGTTCCTGTACAGCCGGGTCGTCGATCCTTAGGATTTCGCGCAGCAGCAGCCCGAGACACAGTAGTTGGCGCGCATTGAAGAAGTCGCGCCAGTGGGTGTAGTTGTAGCTGCGCGCCTGGTCAGTGTTGTGGCCCGGACGGACCGGGATTTTCGGTAGTGGCAGTGTCTCACTTGCAAGGCGGCGCTGAGCTTCCTCGTAGAGCGCCAAGTCCTCAGCACGCACTGGCAGATACACCTTCGTGCCATCAGCGCGCAACGCCATCATCGCGTACATGCGATGTGCAGGCGGGGTGCCATCCTTGGGCAGCAGTTCCTTGATTCGAAAGCGCCGGCCGTTCTTGGTCGTGACGTATTGACCAGAGGCCGGGCCGGCCTGCGGGTTGAAGTGATGGCCGCAGTGCTGGCAGTGCATGTCGGTCGCGTCGTAGCGGCCCTCGAACACGCCCCAGCAGAGCGGGCATACGATCTGCGCTCGCGGTTTCTTCCTCGGGTAGGCGTCCTGGGCAAACACATAGCGTGACAGCAGCGGGATCGACTCGCCTTGCGGCGTCGTGACCGTCTTGACCCAGAAGTAGTACAGCACCGGAATCGATTGCCCGTTTTGTGGATCAGTGGTCTGGTAGTAGTGCCGAATCTGCGGCGCCACATCACGCTCCAGCTGCTTGAAGGCGGCACGAAGCTGGGCCTCGGACGCGGGTGTGAACGCCTGGCGGACAAGAAACGTGCTGACCGGGTTGATGTCACAACCGATGGCCTTAGCCCCCAGCTTGACGGCCTCGCCAAGCGTCGTGCCGCTGCCCATGAAGGGGTCGAGCACCACCTTACCAGCCAGGTCGTGCGTCTTGTAGAAGTTCGCCCAGATATCCGTGCCAGGTTGACTCAAAGCCCCAAGCGTGATGCCACGGAACACCGATCCCAGTCGGGTCGCCCACCACTTGTGGATGTGGTATATCGGCCGATTGATCTCCTTGCGCCAGCTCTCCTGCTCAGCGATCTGGCTGATCTCAACCAGCGGGAAGCCGCACTCCAGTGCGGTCGCGGCGCCCGCAGGGGCGCACCCGATATTGGCAGCAGCTATATTCATTCCTCGTCCGCCAGGTTGTTGTCGTCGGGCTGCACCGGAGTGCCGGTCATTGATACGGGCTTGCTGGCTTGACCCTTGAGCCGATAGGCGACGAATCGGTGCTGGGTGCCTGCTTTGGGGTTAGGCACACGCTCTGCGCTCAGCTCGTTCGTGCGCAAGTCGAAGTTGTAGCCCACCACCAGCGTTTCGGCCTCAACACGGGTAAGGTTGCCGACCACCTGGTAGCGATCATCAGCGCCGAAGTCTTCTGGGAGGATAAGGGTCATCAGGCCCGTGGTGCCCTCGGTGAGCGCAAAGGGGGTCGGCGCGACGTACATCTTCCGGTCGCGAATCATGATATCGCCGTAGGTGCCGAAGCCCTTTACGCTCTTGTTCTTGTGGACGTAGTTGTGATCGGCGTTCAGAAAGTCGCCGTGGCACACAACGAGGTCAACGACAGGGTACTGCCTACGGCCGTTGCCCTGATCTGCGTAGCCAGACAGGTCCGCCGGATAGCGCCCGAACACGTAGAAGATTTGACGGCCATTGTGGTAGCCGGTCGGCACCTGGCTATTCGAATCGTAGTCCCGCTCACGTCCTGGCCACGCCAGCCCCTTGATCTCGTAGCCTTCGGTGTGCTCAACCAAGCAGAAATCTGGATAGGTGTTTCGGCCTGAGCCCTCGAAGTGCATAGACAAGCTTTGGAGGCGCTTCTGAAACCAGTTCTGAAAATGGAATTCCTTGTCCTTCGCAGAGACGGACTCGATCAGCTCTCCGGCCTGGACTGCTTGAACGCATTTCTCGAACACGTCGAACGCGGTTGTCCTTTTGGTCATGTTGTCCCCTCAATGAGTTCGTACGGCGGCACGACGCCGCAATACTTATAAATCGTTGTTCGCGACACACCGTAGTCACGGGCCACTTCGGCGACGCTCGTGTTCGGGTCGCGTAATAGCATCTTAATCTAGCACATCTGTTTATATCTGTTTGGCCTCCAGCTTTGGCTTGCGATCGCCCGCCCGACCTCGGGCACGTGCTGCGGCCAACCCGGCCTTTGCACGCTCTCGGATCAAGCCGCGCTCGAATTCATCCAATGCCGCGAGCACATAGAAAACCAACTTGCCCGCCGCGCTGCCTGTCTCGATCTTCTCCGTCAAGCTCTCAAAACCCATGCCTTGCCGCTCAAGGTCGGCCACGATCTGAACCAAGTCGGGCAAACTGCGGCCAAGCCGATCCGACCGCCAGACGACAAGGGTATCTCCAGCCCGCAGAGCCTTTCGGTACTGTTCAAGCTCCGGGCGGGCTGCACTCTTACCGCTGGCCGCTTCCTCTTAGATCGCACCGCACCCGGCCCAAGTGAGCGCGTCGCGCTGCAGGTCTAGGTGCTGGTCATAGGTCGATACGTGGGCGTACCCTATGCGTTGATTCATTGACGGATTCAGAACACTAAAAAATTGACAGACAGTTTAACACTCATAGGCGGCTTCGGCGAGCCAAAAGCGGGACACTACGGGTTTTCTAGAAAACCATGCGTTTCTCGGTATCTATGACGTGATCAAGAGGCCGGATGTGAAGCTGTATGCGTTCGATCGTGACTGGACGCTGCATCTAAGGTCGGCCTACGAAGTCGGGCGCGAACAGGACCTGCTACCAGAGACGGCAGTGGCTGAGCTGGCACAGATCGATGCGTTCTGGCGCACGCATCCACAGGCCTCCGATGCCCCCTTTGGCGATCTCATCCCGCGTATCGATCCGGCGCGGGAGCTGGCAGGCTGGTCGGAGGATGAGGCTGGCAAGCCCGTGGCGATTCCGCCGCATCACTGGTTGTGGCGGCTGTCCGGGGACTGGTGACGGTCAATGCGCTTTCCCCGCCACCGTATCGCCGAGATGAAGCCACGAGCGCGCATGCTCGCATCACCTGCGATGGCCCGGCGCTGCTGCGGGGGCAGCAGCCCAATGTCTCGGGCGATACGGGCTGATCCCGGGGTTGCGCAGCGCAAGGGGTATCAAGGCAGGGCCGTGGAGTGGCCTGTGGCGATGAGGCCTGACCGGCGGGGAATGCCTTAGTGTTTTCTTTGTCGACGTGACGTCAGGCTAAACTTGACACGGTCGCTGGTCAGGTTACCGATGTCCATTTGGGGCGACACAGACTCCCGATGCTGGGCTTTCGAACGACAAAGCGCGCTGCGGGCCGATCGACTAGGCGGTCTATTGCGGGGCTCGGTATGATCGGCTGTTGCGCGTCGCGTGCGTGTATGGTCAGGGGAATGTTGCCGATGAATGTCCGCTTGCGTTTTTTCGCTGCCATCCGCGAAGCCTTGGGCTTGGCGGCCCTGGAGGTTCAGACCTCGGCCCCCACGGTGGCTGCGCTGCGCGATGAGCTCATCGCCCGTGGCGGGGTCTGGACAGAAACGCTGGCGCGTGGCCGCGCCGTGCGCATGTCGGTGGATCAGGTCATGGCCGATGAATCCACGCCCCTGCACGACGGTGCCGAGGTGGCGTTCTTTCCGCCCGTCACCGGAGGGTGAGGCCATGGCCCTGCAGCGGCGCAGTGTGACGATCCAGACCGAGCCGTTCGACCTTGGTGCTGAAGTGGCGGCGCTGCGCGCGGGCGACCCTGGTGTCGGCGCAGTATGCGCCTTCCTGGGCACCGTGCGCGATGTCAACGACGGCGACGCGGTGGCTGCGCTGGAACTGGAGCACTACCCGGGGATGACCGAGCGCGCGATCGACGCCATGATCGATGAGGCGGCGCGGCGCTTCGACATCCGCGGCGTGCGCGTCATACACCGCGTCGGCTCCCTCGGGCCGCAGGATGTGATCGTATTGGTCGCAGTGACCTCTGCGCACCGCGGCCAGGCGTTCCAGGCGTGTGAGTTCCTGATGGACTATCTCAAGACCCAGGCACCGTTCTGGAAAAAGGAACACACCCCGCAGGGTGCGCGTTGGGTGGATGCGCGCGTCAGCGACGATACGGCACTCGCCCGCTGGGGTATCGAGGCGAAAAACACCTGATGCCGGATGCACGCCTGGGCACACCACGGTTGACGGACACGCGCGACTTTTGATCCGCATCAACGGCGCTGGGCTTGAAAGCACAACACAGTCGCCCCACATGGGATGACAGTTAACCTTTTCGGAGCCTGTTCCATGCGTGCCGACAAATTCACCACCTCGTTCCAAGAAGCTCTGGCCGAAGCGCAGTCGATGGCGTTGGCCAAAGACCACGCGTATATCGAGCCGGCGCATCTGCTGGCCGCGCTGCTGCAGCAGGATGGACCGCCAGCCTTGCTGCAACGTGCCGGCGTCAACGTCGCACAGCTGAAGAAGGCGGCAGAGGATGCCGTGCAGCGCCTGCCGCAGGTGCAGGGGCAGGAGCAGGTGCAAGTGGGGCGCGACACGGTCACGCTGCTGCAGGCTGCCGAAAAAGAGGCCCTCAAGCGCGGTGACCAGTTCATCGCCAGCGAACTGTTCCTGCTCGCGCTGGCCGATGGCAAAACCCCGCTGGCCGACGCGGCACGTGCTGCGGGCCTCAACCGCAAGGCCCTGGAGGCGGCCATCGATGCCGTACGAGGAGGACAAACCGTGAACAGCCCAGAAGCCGAGAACCAGCGCGAGGCGCTGAAGAAGTACACGCTGGACCTGACGGAGCGTGCCCGTCAAGGCAAGCTCGATCCCGTGATCGGCCGCGACGACGAGATCCGGCGCACGATCCAGATCTTGCAGCGGCGCAGCAAAAACAACCCCGTCTTGATCGGCGAGCCAGGTGTGGGCAAGACCGCCATCGTCGAGGGCCTGGCGCAGCGCATCGTCCATGGCGAGGTGCCCGAGACGCTGAAAAACAAGCGCGTGCTGGCGCTGGACATGGCTGGACTGCTGGCTGGGGCCAAGTACCGCGGTGAGTTCGAGGAGCGTCTAAAGGCCGTGCTCAAGGAGATCGCTGCTGAAGAAGGGCGCGTGATCCTTTTCATCGACGAGATCCACACAATGGTTGGCGCCGGCAAGGCCGAGGGCGCTATGGACGCTGGCAATATGCTCAAACCCGCCTTGGCGCGCGGTGAGCTGCACTGCATCGGCGCCACTACGCTGGACGAATATCGCAAATACATCGAAAAAGACGCAGCGCTGGAGCGGCGCTTCCAGAAGGTGTTGGTCGATGAGCCCAGTGTCGAGGCCACGATCGCCATCCTGCGCGGCCTGCAGGAGAAGTACGAGTTACACCACGGCGTCGAGATCACCGATCCGGCCATCGTCGCTGCCGCGGAGCTCTCTCACCGCTACATCACCGACCGCTTCTTGCCGGACAAGGCGATCGACCTGATCGACGAGGCGGCGGCGCGCATCAAGATGGAGATCGACTCCAAGCCCGAAGCGATGGATCGTCTGGAGCGGCGCCTGATCCAACTCAAGATCGAGCGCGAGGCGGTGCGTAAGGAAACCGACGAAGCGTCGCGCAAGCGGCTGGAGCTGATCGAGGAGGAAATTGCGCGGCTGGAGCGCGAGTATGCCGACCTGGAAGAGGTCTGGAAGACCGAAAAAGCGCAGGTGCAGGGTTCGGCACAGATCAAGGAAGAGATTGATCGCATCCGTTTTCAGATCGAGGAGTTCAAACGCAAAGGGGACTTCAACAAAGTCGCCGAGCTGCAGTACGGCCGCCTGCCGGAGTTGGAGCGACGGCTGCAGGAGGCCCAGGCGCGCGAAGCCGGCAAGGACGGTGCCAAGGGCTTCAAATTGCTGCGCACGCAGGTCGGCGCCGAGGAAATTGCCGAAGTGGTCTCGCGCGCCACGGGTATTCCGGTGTCCAAGCTGATGCAGGGCGAGCGCGACAAA
>NZ_JARJMT020000121.1 GCF_029335975.1 Tepidimonas sp. | reverse complement strand
CCGCTCGGCCGCATCAACACCCCTGGGTTGTTGCGCGGCATGGTGGAGCAGTGCAACAGTGTCCTGAATCTGCAAATGTGGCCGGAGGAGGTGACCGCGGTGGCTGCAGTCCTCAACCGCGATCACTACCGCTTGCGCGACTGACGGCACCGAAATCGCCCAGCAAGGCAAGCAGCCCCGCTTCGTCAAGAACCGCAACGCCCAGTTCCCGCGCTTTGTCCAGCTTGCTGCCGGCGGCTTCCCCAGCCACCACCCAGTCGGTCTTGCGGCTGACAGAGCCCGCCACTTTGCCACCGGCGGCCTCGATACGGGCCTTGGCCTCATCGCGCGTCAGGGTGGGCAAGGTGCCGGTCAGCACGAAGGTCTTGCCGCTCAACGGCAGCGGTGCGGCCTGGGCCTGACCGCCGTGCTCGGGCCAGTGCACGCCGCTGGCGCGCAATTGCTCGATCACCTCGCGGTTGTGCGGCTGCGCAAAAAAGGTGTGGATGCTGCGCGCCACCACCGGCCCCACGTCGGGCACACGCAGCAGATCATCCACCGAGGCGTTCATGAGGGCGTCCAGCCGGCCGAAGTGGCGGGCCAGATCGCGCGCCGTGCTCTCGCCCACGTGGCGGATGCCCAAGCCAAACAAAAACCGTGCCAGCGTCGTGGACTTGGACGCCTCGATCGCCGCCAGCACATTGGAGGCCGATTTTTCGGCCATGCGATCCAGCCCGATCAGCGACGACAGACCCAGCCGATACAGATCGGCCACGCCTCGCACGACATGACCGTCCACCAGCTGATCGACCAGCTTTTCACCCAGGCCCTCGATGTCCATGGCCCGACGCTGGGCAAAGTGCAGGATCGCTTGCTTGCGTTGGGCGGGGCAATACAGCCCTCCCGAGCAACGGTGATCGACCTCGTCGGCCTCACGCACCACGGCGCTGCCGCATACGGGGCAGGCTGACGGCATCGCGAAGGGCTCGCCGCGCGGCTGCGGCAGGGGCGGCGCCACGGCCACCACCTCGGGGATTACGTCGCCCGCGCGACGCACGATCACGGTATCGCCCACCCGAACATCCTTGCGCGCTACCTCGTCCGCGTTGTGCAGCGTCGCATGGGTCACGGTCACCCCCCCCACGAACACCGGCTCCAGCCTGGCCACGGGCGTGAGTTTGCCCGTACGCCCCACCTGCACATCGATTGCCAGCACCCGGGTGAGCTGCTCCTGCGCAGGGAACTTGTGCGCGATGGCCCAACGCGGCTCGCGCGTGACGAATCCCAGCGTGCGCTGCCAATCCAGTCGATCCACCTTGTACACAACACCGTCGATGTCGAAGGGCAGCGCATCACGCCTTGCCCCAATGTCGCGGTGGTAGGCAGCCAAGGCCTCGCCTCCCTTGCAGCGGCGCACCAGGTCCGACACGGGAAAGCCCCAGTCGCGCAGCGCCTGCAATATCTGCCAGTGGGTGCCCGCGTCTGGGTCATCGCCCAGGACGTCGGGCCATTCGCCTACGCCGTAGGCAAAAAATCTCAGTGGGCGGGATGCCGTGATGGATGGGTCCAGTTGCCGCACGGCGCCGGCGGCAGCGTTGCGCGGGTTGACGAAGGTTTTGTCGCCCCGAGCGCGCTGGCGTTCGTTGAGCGCCTCAAAGTCATCGCGGCGCATGAACACCTCGCCGCGCACCTCTAGCCGCGCGATATCCGCTCCCGCCCCTCGCAGGCGCAGCGGGATCTGACCGATCGTACGGATGTTCTGCGTCACATCCTCGCCGGTTTCGCCATCGCCGCGTGTCGCTGCCCGCACCAGCGTGCCGTGCTCATACAGCAGCCCGATCGCCAAACCATCGAACTTGGGCTCGGCCACATACACCACCGGCGGATCGTCCGGGCCCAGCGCCAACTCCTTGCGGATGCGGGCGTCGAAGGCCAGGGCTGCATCCGCCGCGGTATCGGTTTCGGTGCGAATGCTGAGCATCGGCACGGTGTGTCGCACCGGCACAAAGCTTTCCAGCGGGCGCCCGCCAACGCGTTGGGTGGGGGAATCGGGCGTGATCCAGTCTGGGTGTCGCGCCTCGATCGCCTGCAGTTCGGCAAACAGACGGTCGTACTCGGCATCCGGGATTTCCGGGTCGTCGAGCACATAGTAGCGCCACGCATGGTGATGGAGAACGCGGCGCAGGGTCTGGGCGCGCTGCCATTCGTCGTCATCCGCCTCCTGCGTGGCCGCTGCGGCGAACAGATCGGGTTGTAGAGACGAATCGGAGGGAGAGGATGGTGAGGACACAGCGGCAATTATCCATGGCCATGGGCGTGTCTGCTTGCGCGCATCCATCCCGAACGCCGGCAGGGCAGCGCCCCTTTCAACCGGTGGTGGCCAGTCGCGCCGAGTACAGGTGCGCCGGCTCGATGCCGTCGTACAGATGCCCCTGTGGCAGCAGGCGCACGATACGCAAGCCATTGTGGATGGCGCCCTCGTCCACAGAGCCGTCCACGGCAAACGACTCCCGTGCATGCATGATGACGGACAGAAACGTCCGGGGGTCACCAGCAAATCCGACCAGGTCGGCATGCGGGGCCAGGTCTATCGGCCCTGCCGTCTGCAGCCAGAGCAGTGCGCGCCGCACAGCCCGGGCAACGGACTGCAGTTCGTCCGCATGCGATTCCACCCAAGCAGCGGGGGAGCTCAGCCCCGCGTACAACACGGGGCCGCCAAGCAGGCGCATGCTTTCGCTCAGGTAGCGGGTGTCGGCCACGACCCGGATGCCCCCTCGACGTTGCAGGCCCGTCAAAAGCGGCTCGCCCACACAGACGGCATCCACATCCCCGAGCAAAAACGCGGTCTGCACCTGTTGCGCCGTGGACAAGATGACGAATTGCGCTGGGCGCGGCTGGACGCCGTGGGCTTGCATCACCATCCATGCGACCCGCTGTGCCCAGCGGCTCGCCTGCGGTAGCCCGATAAGGGCATTCTGCAACAGCAAGGACAGCTCCGCGCCTGTGCGCTGTGGGTGCCGCACGCCAAAGCCCAGTTGCGGCGTGCGCGCCAGGGTCAGAAACAGCAGTTCCCGCTGCCCCTGCAGATGCTGCTGAAGCACGGTGTCGAAATCTCCTGCGGTGACTTGCACTGGGCTTCGCTCACCAGGCATCGCCTTTGACGACCGCTCCTCATAGGGCTCGAGCATCACCGGCACGCCCTCGGCGGCAAAATACCCCAGGCGATGCGCCAGCCGCACCGGCAGAATCTTCAAGGGGGCATCCGTTTGCCAACGGATCGTGACTGGGCGCAGCGACGCCGACCGTACACGCACCGCTGCAGAGGCCATCGCGGCCATTGCCCCGATGCGCAAACAGCCCCGTCTGTTCATACTCGTCGCCTGGTTACCGCCCGTGCGGGCCGTAGATATCAGCCTACGCCGCCCAGGTGCAGCGGCCATCGGGATCTACCCCATGCGGGAAGACCCGTAGCACGCCAGCCCAGCGCTGTCAGCGCCGATCTGCCAGTGCGTGGGCGATGGTGCC
>NZ_JARJMT020000061.1 GCF_029335975.1 Tepidimonas sp. | reverse complement strand
GGTCAAACCGGGCGACACGGTCCAGGTGGACCAGTCGCTCATCACGGTGGAGTCCGACAAGGCGTCGATGGAGATCCCCTCCAGCCACGCGGGCGTGGTCAAGGAGCTCAAGGTCAAACTGGGCGACAAGGTCAGCGAGGGATCGGTGATACTGTCGCTGGAGGTCGCCGGTGAGGCCGCCGCGGTGGCTCCTGCGGCACCGGCGCCTTCTGCCTGCGCGGACACGCCCGGCGTGGCATCGGTGGCGGCTGCGCCCCCCGCCGCCGCGCCGGTGGCGCCCGCGGTGGTGCCGGCAGCGGCCAGCCTCAGCGGGAGCGCCGACCTGGCGTGCGATGTGCTGGTACTCGGCGGTGGGCCGGGCGGCTACTCCGCCGCGTTCCGCGCCGCCGACCTGGGCTTGAAGGTGGTGATCGTGGAGCGCTACGCCACGCTCGGCGGCGTGTGCCTGAACGTGGGCTGCATCCCGTCCAAGGCGCTGCTGCACGTGGCCGCCGTGATGGATGAAGTCAGCCACATGGCCGACCTGGGCGTGGCTTTCGGCAGCCCGGTGATCGACCTCGACAAGCTGCGCGGGCACAAGGAAAAGGTCATCGGCAAGCTCACGGGTGGGCTGGCTGCCATGGCCAAGATGCGCAAGGTCACGGTGGTGCGCGGTTACGGCGCCTTCGTGGGCCCCAATCACGTGGAGGTGGAAGAGACCACCGGCAGCGGCCAGGACAAGACCGGCAGCAAAACGCGGGTGGCATTCAAGCGGTGCATCATCGCGGCCGGTTCGCAGGCCGTTCGGCTGCCGTTTCTGCCCGACGATCCGCGCATCGTGGACAGCACCGGCGCTCTGGCGCTGCCGAGCGTGCCGAAAAAGATGCTCATCATCGGCGGCGGCATCATAGGGCTGGAGATGGGCACCGTGTACTCCACCCTGGGCGCGCGGCTCGACGTGGTCGAGATGATGGACGGCCTCATGCAGGGCGCCGACCGCGATCTGGTCAGGGTCTGGGAGAAGATGAACAAGGGCCGTTTCGACCACATCATGCTCAAGACCAAGACGGTGGCGGCGCAGGCGACGCCCGAGGGCATTCGGGTGCAGTTCGAGGGCCCGGACGGCACCCTGAGCGAGGGCCTGTACGACCTGGTGCTGCAGGCCGTCGGACGCACGCCCAACGGCAAGAAGATCGCTGCGGACAAAGCCGGTGTGACCGTCACCGAGCGGGGCTTCATCGACGTCGATATCCAGATGCGCACCCATGTGCCGCACATCTTTGCCATTGGCGACATCGTGGGCCAGCCCATGCTGGCGCACAAGGCCGTGCACGAAGGCCATGTGGCGGCGGAGGTGATCGCTGGCGAATTGCTGGGGGATGCTGCCTTGGCTCGCAGTGCGTTCAACGCCCGGGTGATTCCCAACGTGGCCTACACCGATCCGGAAGTGGCCTGGGTGGGCCTGACCGAAGATCAGGCCAAGGCCCAGGGTATCCCGGTCAAAAAGGGGCTATTTCCTTGGACGGCTTCGGGCCGTGCCATCGCCAACGGTCGCGACGAAGGTATGACCAAACTGCTGTTCGACGACCGCCCCGAGGCGCATGGCCACGGCCGGATTTTGGGTGGCGGCATCGTGGGCACGCACGCGGGCGACATGATCGGCGAGATCGCGCTGGCCATCGAGATGGGCGCCGACGCAGTGGACATCGGTAAGACCATCCACCCGCACCCCACGCTGGGTGAGAGCATCGGCATGGCGGCGGAGGTGGCGCACGGCAGCTGCACCGATCTGCCACCGGCGCGGCGCTAAGACAACGGGTCGGGCGCACACGCATACATGGGGTGGCGCCGGATGCAGCAACGTTGATGCGCGTCAAGGTCGCATGTCGAGGTCTTTCCTAGGATAGTGGCCAGGGTCGGTGACGGCCTATCCAACCTCTATCCTTGGAGAAACCTATGAGCAAGGCTTGGCGCAGGGCGCTGCGTCGCGCGATCGCAGTGGTGGGCACAGGCATCGCGGCGTGGGGGGCGCAGGCCCAATCCAGCGACCCGCTGGTGGTTGGCGAAGTCATCGCCCGGGATCGTTGCGCGGTCTGCCATGGTCCGTGCGGGCAGGGCGTGGCGCCCAATTTCCCTCGTCTGGCGGGCCAAAACGCCATGTATTTGGCACGCCAGCTCCAGGCCTTTGCCAGCGGGGAGCGCAAGGACACGGCGATGACCGAGAAGGTCAAGGGCTTGAGCCCCAGCGACATCGAGGCGGTGGCCGAATACTACGCGCGCCAAAAGCCGGGGCACACACCCAGCGGAGATGATTTGCTGCTGGCGGTAGGGCGCTACGTCTACGAGCGGGGCAACCGCCACACGGGTCTGCCACCGTGCGCCACTTGCCACGGGCCGGGCGCGACCGGCACCACCGAGCTGCCGCGCCTGGCAGGCCAGCACCCGCAATACATTGCCCGCCAGGTGCAGGCGTTCAAGGAACGCACAGGCAACCGCGACAACGCCATCATGCGCGTCATGTCGCACCGCCTGAGCGACCTGGAGCTGGAGGCTGTCGCGGCCTACCTGGGCAACCTGAAATGATGGCCCGCGAGCCGGCTCACGCCTGGTCGGCGTCGCTGGCCGCGAGCCCGCCCATCACCTGGCTAAAGCCGCCATCGACGTAGATGACCTCGGCGCTGATGCCGGCCGCCAGGTCGCTGAGTAGAAACGCCGCCGCGTGACCGACGTCGTCGATGGTGACGTTGCGGCGGATCGGAGCGTTTGTCTCCACGAGACTCAGGATCTTGCCGAAGCCCTTGATGCCGCTGGCCGCCAGCGTCTTGATCGGACCGGCCGAGATGGCGTTGACGCGCCAGCCGCGCCGGCGGCTGCCCAGCGACTCGGCCAGATAGCGCACACTGGCCTCCAGGCTCGCCTTGGCCAGTCCCATCGTGTTGTAGGCGGGTACCATGCGCTCGCTGCCCAGGTAGGTCAGCGTCAGCAGCGCGGCCTGGTCATTCAGGTACGGCAGTGCCGCCTTGGCCATGGCGGGAAAGCTGTAAGCGCTGATCTCATGCGCCGTGCGGTAAGCCTCACGCGACAGGCCGTCGAGGAAGTCGCCGGCGATGGCCTCGCGCGGCGCATAGCCGATGCTGTGCACGAAGCCATCGAACTTTGGCCAATGCGCCGACAAATCCTGAAACAGCCGCTCGATGTGGGCATCGTCCGCGACATCGCATTCGAACACGAGATTGGAGCCAAACTCGGCGGCAAACTCTGTGATGCGGTCCTTGAAGCGCTCCCCGACGTAGCTAAAGGCCAGTTCCGCCCCCTGGGCGCGGCAGGCGCGCGCGATGCCGTAGGCGATCGAACGGTTGGACAATACCCCGGTGATGAGCAGCTTTTTGCCGGCCAGAAAACCCATCGTTCATGCTCCTCGTGATGCAAAAATCCTGCAGAATTGTCGCATGCACGACCGGCTGCGCCCGCTGAATCTGCTGCGTTTTCTTCGCTCTTGCCGCTGCCGTCGCGGCGCAGTGGGGAACGCAGGAGCGCCTGGCGTTCTGTGGCACTGGGCCCAGTGGGCAGCGGCCCCTGTGCGTCAATGGCTAGGGGCGCTGCTGGCGCTGCTGGCGCTGGCAGCACCGGTCTGGGCTGCGCACGGCTATGCGCTGTGGGGGCACCTCTAGTATCCACGGGGCTTTGCCAAGATCGATTACGTCAACCCCGATGCACCCAAGGGCGGTGAGCTGCGCTTTGTCAGCAATCTGCGCACCGCCACATTCGAGAATGGCATCCAGTCTAGCCTGCTTGGACGTTCGCCGTCCTCCCTCTCGCTCCTCGTCGTGCCGAGAGATGTCGAGCGCGCGGCCTCCGATAGCGGCGCCTCGTTCG
>NZ_JARJMT020000115.1 GCF_029335975.1 Tepidimonas sp. | reverse complement strand
AGGTCGCCTGCGGGGAACTGTTCGTGACCGTCAAGCACCTGGCGGTGGCCCAGATGACCACGTTTAACGGCAATTTGCAGTCCAACTTGGTGTACAAGCCCTAGGCCGTCAAGCTGGAGCGCCGCACCGAGCAGCGCTTCGTGCTCATGAACATGGTGTTGCATGGCATTTCGATGATGTGCGCGCGCCGCAGCCCGTCGCTTATGCGCGAGACGCTCAACTCCTTCGTCGCGCACCACGAAGACGAAATCCGCGACACCACACCGGGCCCGACGGCGCCCGGCGGTGGCACTGGGGCCGCGCGCGCACCTGGCCGGCCCGAAGGGCGCACGCCGTGAACGAGCGCCAGTTGCACGAAGCCCTGGGCCGCGCCCTGGAGGCGGCGCGCAACGGGACGGCCGGCGCCCCGAGGCCGACGCCTGAGCAAGCACCCGCCCAAGTGCCCACTGCGCCGTCCCGGCCCAGCCCCCTGCAAAAAGGGCGCTACCAGCGCTGGCACGCCGACCCCGACCCTGTGCCGGAGGAAGAAGCCTGGCTGATTACCTACCTGGATGTGGTGACCCTGCTGCTCGTCATGCTGGTGGTGATACTGGCGTTTTCGGAGCCGATCAAGCGCAAGCCGCCGCTGGGCCGGCCCGAGGCGCAGGGGCAGGTGCCGGCCGTGGCTGGTCAGGTGCTGCCCGGCGGCGGGGGCAGCATTGTGCCGCCGCTCGAGCGGCCATCGGCCACGCCTGGTCCCGGAACACACCCCGCCGAGCAACGCCAGCCCGATGCGCCTGAACCGCGACCGGGTGCCGATGCCCCGCCTGCGGACCAGCCTGCCGCGTCTGCGCCGCTCGCGCTCGGGGACCTGGGCCAGGACATCCAGGTGCTGGTGCGGGATGAGGGGGTGAGCTTGCGTATCCCGTCCGAAGTGCTGTTCCCCTCTGGCGAGGCGGTGCTGACCCCGGCGGGGCAGGCCATCATCGATCGGCTGCTGCCCGCCTTCAACCGTGTGCCGGACTACACCATCGTGGTGGAGGGCCACACGGACAACATTTCCATCCAGACCGCCCGTTTCCCCTCCAACTGGGAGTTGTCCGCCGCGCGGGCCAGCAGCGTCGTGCGCCAGCTCGAGGCCCGGGGCCTGAACCCGACACGCCTGCGCGCGACCGGTCTGGCGGATACACGACCGCTTGCCTCCAACGACACGCCGCAGGGCCGCGCGCTCAACCGGCGTGTGGAGATCACGCTGGAGCCGCCGCAGCGCCTGCGCAACTGAGGCCGCCGCTGCGGGGCTGTTGAGCGCAGCCGCTGCCTACAATCGTGATATGACCGATTCGTTCGCCGACGGGACCAGCCCGCATCGGGCCCCACCGTCCCTGCCGCCCGATCATCCGCTGCTGCACGCGCTCAACCCGGAACAGCTCGCCGCTGTCACCTTACCGCCAGTGCATGCGCTGGTACTGGCCGGCGCTGGCTCGGGCAAGACACGTGTGCTCACCACCCGCATCGCCTGGCTGCTGGCCACAGGGCAGGCCTCGCCCGGCGCCATTTTGGCGGTGACCTTCACCAACAAGGCCGCCAAGGAGATGGTGGCGCGCCTGTCGGCCCTGCTGCCGATCCATGTGCGCGGCATGTGGATCGGCACCTTCCACGGCCTGTGCCATCGACTGCTGCGCGCGCACCATCAGTTGGTGGGGTTGCCGGCAACCTTCCAGATCTTGGACACGCAGGACCAGCTCAGCGCGATCAAGCGGCTGCTCAAGGCCCTGGGTATCGACGAGGAGCGCGTCAAACCCAAGGAACTGCAGTGGTTCATCGCTGCGGCCAAAGAGGAAGGGCGACGTCCGCCAGACATGATCGCGCGCGACGAGGACACGCGGCAGAAAATCGAGCTCTACCATCGCTACGAGGAGCAGTGTCAGCGCGAGGGGGTGGTGGACTTTGGCGAGCTGATGCTGCGCTCCTACGAGCTGTTGCGTGACCACGAAGCCCTGCGGATGCACTACCAGCGGCGCTTTCGCCACCTGCTGATCGACGAGTTTCAGGACACCAACCGGCTGCAGTATGCGTGGATCAAACTGCTGGCCGGCAACGAGTCGGGGGGGCGCTTCGTCCCATGCGGCAATGCGGTGATGGCGGTGGGCGACGACGACCAGAGCATCTACGCCTTTCGCGGTGCGCGCGTGGGCAATATGAGTGACTTCGTGCGCGAGTTTGGCATCGACGCCCCCATCAAGCTGGAGCAAAACTACCGCAGCGTCGGGCACATCCTGCACGCGGCCAATCACCTGATCGACCACAACCGCCAGCGCCTGGGCAAAAATCTGCGCACCGAGCAGGGCGAAGGCGACCGGGTGCGCGTCGTGGAGCTGCCCAGCGACTACGACGAGGCACAGTGGGTGATCGACGAGATTCGCCAGCTCATGCGCCAAGACGGTGTGCCGCCGCAAGAGATTGCGCTGCTCTACCGCAGCAACGCCCAGAGCCGGGCGTTGGAAGGCGCACTGTTCAACGCCGGCATTCCGTATCGTGTCTATGGGGGGCTGCGCTTCTTCGAGCGCGCCGAAATCAAACATGCCTTGGCCTATCTGCGCTTGCTGGAAAATCCGCATGACGACACCAGCTTTTTGCGTGTGGTCAATTTTCCGCCGCGCGGCATCGGGGCGCGCACCATCGAGCAACTGCAGCAGGCCGCGCGCGAGGCGGGCTGCTCGCTGCACGACGCCGTTACCGCCGTCGGGGGCAAGGGCGGCGCCCATCTGGTGGCATTCGTGGCCAAGCTGGATGTGATGCGCGAGCGCAGCGCAGGCCGTCCGCTGCGGGAAATCATCGAAGGGGTGCTGGTCGACAGCGGATTGCTGGAACACTATCGCGCCGAGCGCGAGGGGGCCGAGCGCATCGAAAACCTGGAAGAACTGGTCAACGCTGCAGAGAGTTTCGTGCGTCAGGAAGGCTTTGGCCGCGAGGCGGTCGCGCTGCCGCTGGACGAAACTGGGCCGGTGCTGCCGCTGTCCACCGGGGCGCAGACCCAGGCCGATGGCAGTGAGACGGTAAGCCCCTTGGTCGCCTTTCTGACCCACGCCGCGCTGGAGGCTGGGGATCACCAGGCGCAGAGCGGACAGGCGGCCGTACAACTGATGACGGTGCACGCGGCCAAAGGGCTGGAGTTCGACGCCGTCTTCATCACGGGTTTGGAGGAAGGGCTG
This sequence comes from Tepidimonas sp., assembly GCF_029335975.1. Taxonomy (GTDB): domain Bacteria; phylum Pseudomonadota; class Gammaproteobacteria; order Burkholderiales; family Burkholderiaceae_C; genus Tepidimonas. Next base: position 5,939 of record NZ_JARJMT020000115.1, on the reverse strand, counting down.
TTTCCGCATGAAAACAGCTTATCCAGCCTCGACGGGCTGGAGGAAGAGCGCCGCTTGATGTATGTCGCCATCACGCGGGCGCGCCGGCGGCTCTATCTGACCCACGCGCAGACCCGCATGCTGCACGGGCAAATGCGCTACCACATCCCCAGCCGGTTTTTGGACGAATTACCGGAGGACAGCTTGCAATGGCTCAGCCCGCGCCGAGGTCGCGAAGCGGGTGGCTTCGGCGGCGCCTGGGCGATTGGAGGGGCTGCGGCATCGTCCCTACAGCCCGCCTGGGGCCGCAGCGGTCTGAACGACGATCGACCGGCTGGTATGGCGGCTATTCCGATCTCCCGGGCAACGGTGCGCAGCGAGCCGGCCGTCAGCGCCAGCGGGGCCGAGATATGCACCGGGATGACGGTCTTTCACAGCAAATTTGGCGAAGGCCGGGTGCTGGCCATCGAGGGGCAGGGGGCCGATGCCCGAGCCCATGTGGACTTTCGGCGCCACGGCACCAAGTGGCTGGCGCTGGCCGTCGCCAAGCTCACCCCCGTGGTCTGATCGCGTGCTCGCCCGCCAGTGGCTGCGGGTCTGCTCGGGCAAGCGTCAGGCGGGCGGCTCGCCTTCGTCGGTCAGGAAGCTGTCGCGGAAGGTGAAATACAGCGATGTGAAGAACGCCGCGCTCAGCAGCGATGCCACCGGAAACACCAGCACCTGCATCGCTGTCGTTCCCCCCAGTGCAGACGCCAGCAGCACCAGTATGAGCGACACCCCGAGGAACACGGCCGACCAGCCGAGCATGAAAAGCAGCAGCGCCCCTTTGTTGGTCCAGCAAGCCACCAGGCTGAAAAACAAGGCCTTGACGGGATGGATGCCATGCCAATGGACCAGGGCCGGGGCATGCCAGAACATCAGGCCCAGGGGAATGTAGAGGACCGCCTGCCAGGCCAAGTTGCGCAGCACGGCAGGCTCGTTCAGCGTGGTCTCGGTCCCATCGAGGGTCGTGACGATGGGTGCGCCAGACAGCCAGGCCGACAGCGCCATCACCGCAGCGGACCCCAGGGCATACAGCCCGCCGAGCAGCAGCATGGCCCGCACGCGCTCACGGCTGGCGCGAAAGGCGCTGGCCAGCACCGCAGGCATGGGAAAGCGGCCGCTGTCGGCCTCTTTGGTCGCAGCCATCAGACCCAGCGTGGCCGCCGGCAGCAGTGCCAGGGCCAGGGGCGCGCCCAGCAGCGGTACCATCGCAAGCACGCTCACTCCCATGATGAACATGAAGAACAGCCCTGCCATGGCCAGGGGCTGGCGAATAAACGTACGCAGGCCCAGCCGGACCCAGAGCAATCCGGTGCGGGCGGGAACGCGGTGCAGCTTCATCGGGGGTGTGTGGGGATCAACACTCGGCCAGGCGGGCGCGCAGCACCCGTTCGAAATGGGTGGGATCGTGCGGTTTGAGCACGGCTGCTTGCCGGGGCAGGTACCAGTCCCACAGGCGCGAAATCCAGAACCGCAGCGCACCGGCACGGCGCATCGCGGGCAGCAGCTCGCGCTCGGCGGCGGTCAGTGGGCGGATCGATTGGTAGGCGTCGAGCAGGGCCTGCGTACGCACGGGGTCCGTCGCGCCGCGGGTCAGGTCGATACACCAGTCGTTCAGGCACACCGCAATGTCGAACAGCCAGGTGTCGCAACCCGCGAAATAAAAATCGAACAGACCGCTGAGGCGCCCGTCCTCGAACATGACGTTGTCGCGGAACAGATCGGCGTGGATGGGACCTCGCGGCAAAGCCTGGTACGCAGGGGAGGCAGCGACGTGGTTTTGATAGGCCAGCTCGGCCGTCAGCAGCGCCGCTTGCTCCGGGGTCAGGTGAGGCAGGATCACCGGCGCAGTCTCGTTCCACCATGCCAGCCCACGCAGATTGGGTTGCTCGCGCTCGTAGTCCTGACCCGCCAGGTGCATGCGCGCCAGCATTGCGCCGAGTTGGGCACAGTGCTCTGGGCCGGGGGCTGGCTCGTGGTGGCCGTGCAGCCGGTTGACCACGGCAGCAGGCTTGCCCCGCACCGTATGCAGGATGGCACCGTTCGCATCGGCCTGCGGATCCGGCACGGGGATGCCCTTGCCCGCCAGATGCTTCATCAGATAGAGGTAGAACGGCAGTTGTTGCGCGGACAGCCGCTCGAACAGGGTCAGTACCCATTCGTGCCGTTGGCCGTCGCGCTCGCTGCTGACGAAATAGTTGGTGTTTTCGATGCCCCCGGCGCAGCCTGCCATGTCGACCAGGCGGCCCAGGCCGAGCCGCTGCATCAGGTCTGCGGCCTCGTCGCGGCCCACCTCGGTGAAGACAGCCATGGCGGGTCAAAATGCCAGCACGCGCCAGCGGCGCGATCCAGCCCCCGAGCGCTGGTCCTCGACGCCAGGGTCGATCGGACGGACCTCGTATCCCGGCAGGGCGGAGCGGGTGTGCACATCGATCGAGCGGGTTTGGCCGCCGACGCGCAGCTCCTCGATGCGGCTGTGGCCGTCTTGCTGCACCAGGCGCTCGACCTTGGGCTCCGGCGCCATGGCCGTTGCTGTCGGCGGAGGGCTGCCGGCGGGCTGCGCCGTCGCAGCGCAGGCGAGCAGCACGGCAGCCACCCCAATGGCGCAGCGCGGCTGCAGGGGAAATCCAGCGTCCTTGGCGGGACGCTGGCCATCTGGCGTGTGGGAGCGGGACGGTCGAGGCATAACAGGCCGATTGTAGGCAATCGGCCATGCACAATAGCGCCATGACCGATCGCGACCCCGCTGCCCCGCTGCTCGTGCTGGTGGATGGCTCCAGCTACCTGTACCGTGCCTATCACGCCATGCCTGATCTCAGGGCCGTGCCTGGCGATCCCTCCAGCCCCGCGACCGGGGCCATCCGCGGCATGATCAATATGCTGCAAGCTTTGCAAAAGGAATATCCCTGTGACCACATCGCGGTCGTGTTCGATGCGGCTGGTCCGACATTCCGCGACGCACTCTATCCGGACTACAAGGCGCACCGCGCCCCGATGCCGGATGAGCTGCGTGGCCAGATCGGCCCCATTCATGAGGTCATTCGCCTGCTCGGGCTGGCTGTACTCGATGTGCCCGGGGTGGAGGCCGACGATGTGATCGGCACCCTGGCCAAGACGGCGGCATACCAAGGCTGGCGCGTGATCGTCTCCAGTGGCGACAAGGACCTCAGCCAACTGGTGGACGATCGCATCACCATCATCGACACCATGACGGGCAAGGTGCGCGACGTCGCCGGGGTGGAGGCGGAGTTTGGCGTGCCTCCCCGCTTGATGGTGGATTTTCAGGCCCTGGTGGGTGACGCCATCGACAATGTGCCTGGCGTGGAGAAGGTTGGGCCGAAGACGGCGGCCAAGTGGTTGCGGACCTACGGGTCTCTCGACGCCATCGTTGCACACGCCCACGAAATCCAGGGAGCGGTCGGCGCTCACCTGCGGCGCGCCTTGGACTGGCTGCCCACCGCTCGCCAATTGCTGACGATACGCACCGACTGCGATTTGGATGGCCATGTGCCCGGCTTGCCGTCGTTGGAGGCGCTGCGCAAGCGCGCGCCCGACACCGACGCGCTGCGCTCGTTCTATGAGCGCTATGGCTTCAAGGGGCTGGCCCGGGCGCTGGGCGGCGAAGCTGCCCCAGCCCCCACAGCGGCGCAGGTTGCGCTGTTTGGCGATCCGCCGCCTGCGCCCGCTCTGCGCTACGAGACGGTGCTGGACTGGGCCGCGCTCGACGCATGGCTGGCCCGCCTGCGCACTGCGCCCCTGGTGGCGTTGGACACCGAAACGACCTCCCTGGATGCGATGCGTGCCCGCCTCGTGGGGCTGTCGGTCAGTGTGGCACCGGGCGAGGCGGCGTATATTCCCCTCGCCCACGACGGCCCGGGCGCGGCGCAGCAGTTACCGCTCGATGCGGTGCTGGAGCGGCTGCGCCCCTGGCTGGAGGATGCCGCTGCCCCCAAGTGCGGGCAACACATCAAATACGACCGGCATGTCCTGGCTAACCATGGTATCGAGGTGCGCGGCTATGTCCACGACACCCTGCTGCAGAGCTATGTGTTGGAGGTGCACCTGCCCCACAACCTGGAAAGCTTGGCCGAACGTCACCTGGGGCGCCGCGGCCTGAGCTATGAGGATCTGTGTGGCAAGGGAGCGGCGCAGATTCCGTTTGCGCAGGTGCCGCTGGAGCGCGCTGCCCCCTACGCCTGCGAGGATGCGGAAATGTGCCTGGCCGTGCATCAGGTGCTGTGGCCCCGCCTGCAGACCGAGCCGGCCCTGCTGCGCATCTACGAGTTGGAGCTGGCCGTCTCCGATGTGCTGTTTCGCATGGAGCGCCAGGGGGTGCTCATCGATGCCCAGGCGCTGCAACGGCAAAGCCAGGCACTGGGTGAGCGCATCGCCGCGCTGGAGGCCGAGGCGCACGCGCTGGCGGGCCAGCCGTTCAACCTGGGCTCTCCCAAGCAGATCGGTGAAATCTTCTTCGGCAAGCTCGGCTTGCCTGTGATCAAGAAAACCGCCACCGGCGCACCCAGCACCGACGAGGAGGTCTTGGAAAAGCTGGCCGAGGACTATCCGCTGCCCGCGCGCGTCCTCGAGCATCGCAGCCTGTCCAAGCTCAAGGGCACCTACACCGACAAGCTGCCTGGCATGATCCACCCGGTTACGGGGCGGGTGCACACCCACTATGGACAGGCCGTGGCCGTCACGGGGCGGCTGGCCAGCAACGACCCCAATCTGCAGAACATCCCCATCCGCACGCCCGAGGGGCGGCGCATCCGCGAGGCCTTCGTCGCGCCCCCGGGCTGGTCCATCGCCAGCGCTGATTATTCGCAGATCGAGCTGCGCATCATGGCACACCTGAGCGAGGACGCAGCCTTGCTGCGCGCGTTTACCGAAGGCCAGGATGTGCACCGCGCCACCGCCGCCGAGGTATTTGGCCTGCCGCCGCAGTTGGTCAGTCCCGAGCAGCGCCGCTATGCCAAGGTCATCAACTTCGGGCTCATCTATGGCATGAGCGCCTACGGCTTGGCCAAGGCGCTGGGTATCGACGCGACAGCAGCCAAAAACTACATCGAGCGCTACTTCGAGCGCTTTGCAGGAGTGCGTCACTACATGGACAGCACGCGCGCCCAGGCCAAAGCGCGCGGTTATGTGGAGACGGTATTCGGCCGCCGTCTGGTCCTGCCCGAAATCAACTCCCCCAACGGGCCGCGGCGGGCCGCAGCCGAGCGCGCGGCCATCAATGCGCCGATGCAGGGCACGGCCGCCGACCTGATCAAGATGAGCATGGTGGCGGTTCAGCGCGCGTTGGACGAGCAGCAGCGCCGCACCCGCATGGTGCTGCAGGTGCACGATGAATTGGTGTTCGAGGTGCCACCGGACGAGATCGACTGGGTGCGCACCGAGGTGCCGCGCCTGATGGCCGCCGTCGCAACCTTGCGTGTACCGCTGGTGGCCGAGGTGGGGGTTGGTGCCAACTGGGAGCAGGCGCACTGACCGACGGCAGGCGGCGAAGCGCCGTGCCGTTTCATCCCAGCCGGAAGCGGCCCACCCGCTGCATCAGCTGCTGCGCCTGCTCGCGCAGCGTGTTTGCAGCCGCTGATGCCTCTTCCACCAAGGCAGCATTTTGTTGCGTCACTCCATCCATGAGCGCGACGGCCTGGTTGATCTGCCCGAGTCCATTCGCCTGTTCGGCGCTGGATGTGGCGATTTGGCGCATCAACTCCGTGACGCGTTCGATGCTCTGCACGATTTCGGCCATCGTGGTGCCGGCAGCATCCACCTGGTCTTTGCCGGTGCCCACCTTGGTCACCGAATCGCTGATCAAGGCCTTGATCTCGCGTGCGGCCTCGGCACTTCGGCTGGCCAGATTGCGCACTTCTGAGGCCACCACAGCGAAACCGCGTCCTGCCTCGCCGGCGCGGGCC
>NZ_JARJMT020000056.1 GCF_029335975.1 Tepidimonas sp. | reverse complement strand
AGCGCGCCATCGAGGCGGGCTGCCGCTTCGCCGGCGCCACCGTGCACCTGGTGACGGCGGAGCTGGACCACGGCCCGATCCTGGAGCAGGCGGTGGTGCCGATCTTGCCCGGTGACACGCCCGAGACGCTGGCCGCGCGCGTGCTGACGCAGGAGCAGTTGATCTACCCGCGCGCGATCGAGCGCTGGCTGCGCGAGACGGGCGGCTAGTGCCGCGCTGCGTACCAAAGCGCCCCGCCCCCCGCTACCAACGCGACCGCCGTCCAGCCGATGCGGTCAATGTGGCGGCGCAGCAGCGGCTCCATACGCGCGCCGCCCCAGCGCATCAACGCGGCCACCAGAAAGAAGCGCGCCCCCCGGCCGACGAGCGAGGCCAGCGCGAATGGCAGCAGTGGCATGGCCAGCGCCCCGGCGGCGATGGTGAAGACCTTGTATGGAATCGGCGAAAAGCCAGCGACGAAGACCGCCCAGGCGCCCCAAGCGTCGAACCACGCCACCGCTTGCTGATAGGCTGGCCAGTAAGCGGAACCGCGCAGCCACGGCTCGATGGCCGCGAACGCCAGCCAGCCGATGAGGTAGCCGGCCAGCCCCCCCAGCACCGAGGCCCAGGTGACCAGCCAAGCCAGTGACCACGCGCGCTGCGGCTGGGCCAGCGCCATGGGTACCAGCATCACATCCGGCGGCACCGGAAAGAACGACGACTCGGCAAAACTCAGCGCCCCCAGGTAGCGCGGTGCGCGCGGGTGGCGCGCCCAACGAAGCGCGCGGTCGTACAGCGGGGCGAACAGGCGCATCGGGTCGACTCCGGCATCAAGCGTGGTGAAATACCAGCCCCGCATGCTCGCGCATCGCATGGAAGCGGATTTTGGGCCAGTTGCCCTCCACCGCGCGCAGCGTGGCGGCGTGGTCGAGCAGGATGGCCGGTGCATCCACGGCATCCCACGCCATGCGGTGCAGGTTGGCGTCGATGAAGCGCTTGAGTTCTACCTCGCCCCCGTCGTCCGGCGGGCAGGTTACCCAGCGCACCACATGGTAGGGGCTTGGAGTGATACGCGCCTTGACGCCGTACTCGGTCTCCAGCCGGTGCTGCACCACCTCGAACTGCAGCTGTCCCACCGCGCCGAGCAGCAGCACCGAGCCCGCCATCGGCCGAAAGACCTGGATCGCGCCTTCCTCGCCGAGCTGCTGCAAGCCGGCGCGCAGCTGCTTGGTGCGCAGCGGGTCGGCCACCTCGACGCTGCGGATGATCTCTGGCGCAAAGAACGGCAGCCCGGTGAACTGCAGTGCCTCGCCTTCGGTGAGTGTGTCGCCCAGCTGCAGCAGCCCGTGGTTCGGGATGCCGATGATGTCGCCAGCGTAGGCTTCCTCCAGCAGCTCGCGCCGCTGCGACAGGAACGACACCACGGTGTTCGGCTTGAACTCCTTGCCGGTGCGGGTGATGCGCAGCTTCATGCCGCGCTCGAAGCGGCCGCTGGCCACGCGCACAAAAGCCACGCGGTCGCGGTGCGCCGGGTCCATGTTGGCCTGGATTTTGAACACCACGCCGCTGAACTTGGGCTCGGTCGGCGCCACATCGCGCTGCAGCGCGGGCTTTGGCCCTGGTGGTGGGGCCAGCTCCACCAGCGCGTCGAGCACCTCCTTGACGCCAAAGTTGTTGATCGCCGAGCCGAAAAACATCGGTGTCTGCGTGCCGGCCAGGAACGCCGCGTGCTCGAACGGCGGGGTGGCGCCTTCGACCAGCTCCAGCTCCTCCTGCGCTTGTTGCCACTCGGCGCCAAAGCGCTGCGCCAGCGCCGGGTTGTCCTGACCGGCCAAGATCTCCTCGTCGCCACCGCGGCGATCTTCCCCAGGGGCGAAGACGCGCATCTGTCCGGCGCGCCGGTCCCATACCCCGTGGAACAGCTTGCCCATGCCCACCGGCCAGGTAAACGGCACCACCGTCATGCCCAGCTCGCGCTCGATCTCGTCGAGCAGGTCCAGCGGCGCCTTGACCTCGCGGTCCATCTTGTTGATGAAGGTCAGGATCGGGGTATTCCGCGCCCGGCAGACCTGCAGCAGCCGCCGCGTCTGCGGCTCCACGCCGTTGGCGGCGTCGATCACCATCAGCGCCGCGTCCACCGCGGTCAGCACGCGGTAAGTGTCCTCGCTGAAGTCCTGGTGACCCGGCGTGTCCAGCAGGTTAATGACGCAGTCGCGGTACTCCATCTGCATCACCGAGCTGGCCACCGAGATGCCGCGTTGCTTTTCGATTTCCATCCAGTCGCTGGTGGCGTGGCGCGCGGCCTTGCGCGCCTTGACGCTGCCGGCGATGTGGATCGCGCCCGAAAACAGCAACAGCTTTTCGGTCAGTGTGGTCTTGCCCGCGTCGGGGTGCGAAATGATGGCGAAGGTGCGCCGGCGGCGCACCTCGGAGGCGAGGTCTGGCATGGGACGGGATTATCCCGCAGCCTTGGCGCATACCCTGTGCCCCGGGCGGTCAGCGACAATCGCCCCATGTCCCGTCCCAACCGTATGCCTGCGCGCCGTCCCCGTGCAGAGGCACCCTTGGCTTTGGCTGCCCGACTGCTGCAAGAGACGCTGCGTTTTCAGCAGCCGCCCGATGCCTTGCTCGCCGATGCCTTTCGCGGCCCCCAGAGGGTCGGCCCGCGCCTGCGTCAAGCGGTGGGCGATGCCCTCTACGCCGCGCTGCGTGATTTGCCCCGCTGGCATGCCTGGACTGTCGCCTTGCAGGGGCAAGACGGAACGCCGCTGGATGTGGCGCGCTGCCGCACCCAACCCGGCTGGTGCGACAGCGTCATTCGACTGGCGTGGCCCGCTTCGGCTCTGCCGGCGCTGGCCGAGGCCGATGCAGCGGCTGCTGCCGCAGTCGGCAACTGGCAGGCACGCGCCAGGGCAGTAGACCTGGGCCCCGTCCCCGACACGGTGCGCCTGGGGCTGCCCGACTGGCTGATCGAGCGCCTGCACAGCGTCGTCGGGCCCGAGATCGACGCCCTGGCTGCGGCTCTGCGCCGCCCCGCGCCGCTGGACCTGCGTGTCAACGCGCTGCGCGCCAAACGCTCAGCGGTGCTGGCCGAGTTGCAGGCGGCAGGTTTGCCTGCCCAGGCCACGCCCCACGCTCCGTGGGGCATCCGCTTGCCCCACCGTGTGCCCCTGCAGGGGCTGGAGGCCTACGCGCGTGGCGCCATCGAAGTCCAGGACGAAGGCTCACAGCTCATCGCGGCGCTGGTTGGCGCCCGCCGCGGTGAAACCGTGGTGGACTTCTGCGCCGGCGGCGGTGGCAAGACCCTGGCCCTGGGGGCGGACATGCGTGATAGCGGCCGCCTGTACGCTTTCGATACCGCAGCGCGCCGCCTGGACGCTCTGCCAGCCCGTGCCCAGCGAGCCGGGCTCACCCAGGTACACCCCATGGCCCTCGCGCACGAGGGCGATGAGCGCCTGCAGCGCCTGGCCGGCAAGATCGACCGTGTGCTGGTGGACGCGCCCTGCAGCGGACTGGGCACCCTGCGGCGCCATCCCGAGCTCATGTGGCGACACACGCCCGCCAGCGTCGCCGAGCTGGCCGCCTTGCAACAGCGCATTCTCGGGGCTGCGGCAGCGCTCGTGCGGCCCGGCGGTCGGCTGGTGTACGCCACCTGCAGCTTGTTGGCGGAAGAGAACGAAGCCGTGGCCCACGCCTTCACCAGCGCCCGGCGTGGCGACTTCACCCGTCTGGACGCCCAGGCGCTGCTGGCAGACGCCCGCGTGGACGACCCCGCGTCGGTGGTGGAAGGCGGTGCACTGCGCCTGTGGCCGCACCGCCACGGCACGGACGGTTTTTTTGCCGTGGCGTGGCAGCGCCGGTGATGCCTGCCCGTTCTACGCGCCCGTTTTCCGTGTCTCGTTTCCCTGTCTGGTGCGGGTGGCGGGACTCGAACCCGCACGGCCTTACGGCCTCAGGATTTTAAGTCCTGTATGTCTACCGCTTCCATCACACCCGCTTGGGCGCACAACCGTTGCCCATTCTAGCGGGCGGGCGGGGCGCAGCGCTGGCCATCGCCGGGCGCCGGGCAGGCTGGGTTGCGGTCCCGCGCCGTACAATTTGGGTTTTCCGACCGCCGCGACCATGAGCCAAAACAACCCTCCGTTCGAGATCCACGTGCATGGCGACATCCGCCTGCGTGACGGCGTGGACTACGCCCACATTCAGGAGGCGCTGCGTCCGTTGTGGCAGTATGTCGGTGCGCGCTCGCTGATCGACGCGGCGGCCAGCGCCTACGAAGAGGAGCCAGGCATCCGCTTCGATCCGCAGGAGCACGTCCTGCAAATGTGCTGGACCATCGAGGGCGACGACGACTTCAGGCTGGCCATCGAGGAAGCCTGCATGGGTCTCAACGAAATCGCCGCCACCGGCGCGGCAATCGAGGTGTCGTTCTACGACCTCGATTTCGACGAGGAAGAGGCCCCAAGCGAGGCCGAGGCGCGCGATGATTTTCTGATGTGCTTCGTTGGCCCGACGCCGGCGGCCATCATGCAGGTGCAGCGCGATTTGCTGGTTCAGGATGTCGTGCAGCTCATGGAGCGGCATTTCGACGCGTCCGAACTCGGCGGCGTGGTCGAAGCCATCGACCGCCTGTTCTCCAACCGCTTCGATGCCATGGTGAACTCGCTGCAGCTTGGCCGACCGCCGCGCGGTGCAGGCCCAGGTGGCGGGCACGGTGGCCCGCGCAAACCACGGCACCTGCACTGATCGGTCAGTCCGCCGTCACGGCGATGCCTTTGAACTCGCCGCGGGCGATGCGCTGTCTCCACTCGGCCGGCCCGCTTTGGTGTACATTGTTGCCGGTGGCGTCCACGGCCACGGTCACGGGCATGTCCTGCACCTCGAACTCATAAATGGCTTCCATGCCCAGGTCCTCGAAGCCCACCACGCGGGCCGCCTTGATGGCCTTGGCCACCAGGTAGGCCGCCCCACCCACCGCCATCAGATAGGCGCTGCGGTTGTCGCGGATGGCCTCGATGGCCACCGGGCCGCGCTCGCTCTTGCCGATCATGGCAATCAGCCCGGTTTTTTCCAGCATCATGCGGGTGAACTTGTCCATGCGGGTGGCGGTGGTGGGGCCGGCGGGGCCCACCACCTCGTCGCGCACCGGGTCCACCGGGCCCACGTAGTAGATCACGCGGTTGGTAAAGTCCACCGGCAGCTTCTCGCCCTTGGCCAGCAGGTCGGCGATACGCTTGTGGGCGGCGTCGCGGCCGGTCAGCATCTTGCCGTTGAGCAGCAGCTTTTGCCCCGCCCGCCAAGACGCCACTTCTTCTTTGGTCAGGGTGTCCAGGTTGACGCGGGTCGCGCTCTGGGTGTCGGGCGTCCAGGTCACCGCGGGCCAGTCTTGCAGCTTGGGCGCCGCCAGCTGGGCCGGGCCGCTGCCGTCCAGGTGGAAATGCACATGGCGCGTGGCCGCGCAGTTGGGGATCATCGCCACCGGCAGGCTGGCTGCATGCGTGGGGTAGTCCAGGATCTTGACGTCCACCACGGTCGTCAGCCCCCCCAAGCCTTGCGCGCCGATGCCCAGCGCATTGACCTTCTCGTACAGCTCCAGCCGCAGCG
>NZ_JARJMT020000093.1 GCF_029335975.1 Tepidimonas sp. | reverse complement strand
CTTCCTTGGCGCGCTCACCCTCGCCGCGCACGACCTTGGCCCCCTCGCCCAGCAAGCCCTGGAAGGTGCGGGCCGCATCGGCCAGCACGGCATAGTCGGCTCCATGCACGAAGTCCTGCGTGATGACGCTGGAGCGCACATTGCCGTGGTGGCGGCGGCTGATGCGCAGCAGCGGCTTGTCCGCGCGCACGTCGAATTCGGCACTCACCTCGGCCGGCACCCCGGTGGCGCTGCCTTCGCGCAGCGCGGCTTGCAGGGCGGCGGCGCTGCGGGCCGCCGCCTCCATATCGTCCAGGTCGAGCGCCACGCCATCGGCCACGGCGCGCAGCGCCTCGGCGTCCATGAAGGCGGACAGCCGCGCGATCACTGCCTCGGCCGTCTGGTGCTGGCGCGCCAGCTCGGCCAGCGTCTCGCCCGCCAGCACCGTACCCTGGGCACCGCCGGTATGCAGGCTCGCCTCCTTGAGGGCGACACGCAACAAAAAGGCGTCCAGTGCGGCATCGTCCTTCAGATACAGCTCTTCCTTGCCGGCCTTGACCTTGTACAGCGGCGGCTGCGCGATGTAGATATGCCCGCGCTCCACCAGCTCGGGCATCTGGCGATAGAAGAAAGTGAGCAGCAGGGTGCGGATGTGCGCGCCGTCCACGTCCGCGTCGGTCATGATGATGATGCGGTGGTAGCGCAGCTTGGCGATGTCGAAGTCGTCCGCACCGCTCTTGCCGCGTCCCGCGTCGTCTTCGCTCGCGCGGCCGATGCCCGTGCCCAGCGCTGTGATCAGGGTCAGGATCTCGTTGCTGGACAGCAGTTTTTCATAGCGGGCCTTCTCGACATTGAGAATCTTGCCGCGCAGCGGCAGGATGGCCTGGAACTTGCGATCGCGCCCCTGCTTGGCGCTGCCGCCCGCGGAGTCGCCCTCGACGATGTAGATCTCCGACAGCGCTGGATCCTTCTCCTGACAGTCGGCCAGCTTGCCGGGCAGCCCCAGCCCATCGAGCACGCCTTTGCGGCGGGTCATCTCGCGCGCTTTGCGGGCGGCCTCGCGCGCCCGCGCGGCCTCGACGATCTTGCCGCAGATGATCTTGGCGTCGTTGGGCCGCTCTTCCAGGTAGTCCGTGAGCGCCTTGGCCACGATGTCTTCCACCGGGGCGCGCACCTCGGAGCTGACCAGCTTGTCCTTGGTCTGGCTGCTGAACTTGGGCTCCGGCACCTTGACCGAGAGCACGCAGCACAGCCCCTCGCGCATGTCGTCACCGCTGACTTCCACCTTGGCTTTCTTGGCCAGCTCGTTGTCGGCGATGTATTTGCCGATGACGCGCGTCATGGCCGCGCGCAGGCCCGTCAGGTGGGTGCCGCCGTCGCGCTGCGGAATGTTGTTGGTAAAGCAAAGAACGTTCTCGTTGTAGCCATCGTTCCACTGCATGGCTACCTCGACGCCGATTTCGGTGCCCGGGATACCCCCGTAGCTGTCGGCCGGGCGCGTGCCCGTGGCGTGGAACACCGTGGGGTGCAGCACTTTTTTGCCGGCGTTGATGAATTCGACGAAACCCTTGACCCCGCCGGCACCGGAAAAGTCATCGCGCTTGCCGGTGCGCTCGTCGATCAGGCGGATGCGCACCCCGTTGTTCAAAAAGCTCAGCTCGCGCAGCCGCTTGGACAGTATTTCGTAGTGAAAGTCGTGGTTCTCGCGAAAGATTTCAGTGTCAGGCAGAAAATGTACTTCGGTGCCGCGCTTGTCGGTGGCCCCCAGCACCCGCATGGGCGAGACCTCCGCCACCTGGCCGTCGGGGCCCGCCGCGCGCTCGATCTGGCGGTTTTGCACCTGCCCGCGGGCGAATTCGAGGGTGTGGACCTTGCCGTCGCGGCGCACCGTCAAGCGCAGCCAGCGCGACAGCGCGTTGACGCAGCTCACCCCCACCCCGTGCAGACCGCCGGAGACCTTGTAGCTGTTCTGGTTGAACTTGCCCCCGGCGTGCAGCTCGGTCAGCGCGATTTCGGCGGCACTGCGCTTAGGCTCGTGCTTGTCGTCCCACTTGATGCCGGTGGGGATGCCGCGCCCGTTGTCCACCACGCTGATGGAGTTGTCGGTGTGGATGGTCACCACGATGTCGTCGCAGTGGCCGGCCAGCGCCTCGTCGATGGAGTTGTCCACGACTTCGAACACCAAGTGGTGCAAGCCAGTGCCGTCGGAGGTGTCGCCGATGTACATACCCGGGCGCTTGCGCACCGCCTCCAGGCCTTCGAGGATTTGGATGGCGTCGGCGCCGTAGCCCGCGCCAGGCGCTTGTGAGGGCATTTCAGGGGTCAGGGATTCGCTCATGGAGACTTTCAGATGCGCATCGGCATGACGACATACTTGAAGCGGTCGTCGTCGGGAATCGTGACCAAGGCCGAGGAGTTGCCGTCCTGCAGCTCGATGCGCACCAGGTCCTGCCCCATGTTGGCCAGCGCCTCGATCAGGTAGCTGACGTTGAAGCCGATGTCGATGACGTCGCCGCTGTATTCGATGTCCAGCTCATCGACCGCCTCCTCTTGATCGGCGTTGTTGGCCGCCACCTGCAGCAGCCCTGGCTCCAGGTGCAGGCGCACGCCCTTGAACTTTTCGCTGGTCATGATGGCGGCGCGCTGCAAGCTGGCCAGCAGCGGTACCCGGCCCAGCACGATCACATTGCGGTGCGCGCGCGGGATCACGCGGTTGTAGTCGGGGAATTTGCCTTCCACCAGCTTGGTCACGAACTCCATACTGCCAAAGCTGAACTTGGCCTGGTTGGCGGCAAAGCGCATCTCGATCGCACCATCCTGGTCCGACAGCAGCCGCTGCAGCTCCAACACCGTCTTGCGCGGCAGGATCACCTCCTGCTTGGGCACATCCCCATCCAGCGCGGCGCTGGCCAGCGCCAAGCGGTGGCCGTCGGTGGCCACCAGCGTCAGCGTGCGCCCCTCGGCCACGAACAGAATGCCGTTGAGGTAGTAGCGAATGTCTTGCACCGCCATGGCAAACGACACCTGCCCCAGCAGCGCCTTGAGCACCTTTTGCGGCACGGAGAATGCTGGCCCAAAAGTGGGCGACTCCTGCACCAGCGGAAAATCCTCGGCTGGCAGCGTCTGCAGGGTAAAGCGGCTCTTGCCCGCCTTGAGCAGCAGCCGCCCCGCAGCGGACTCCAGCGTCACCTTCTGGTCCGCAGGCAAGGTGCGCAAAATGTCGATGAGCTTGCGCGCCCCGACCGTGGTGGCAAACTGGCCATCGTCGCCACCCAGATCGGCCGTGGTGCGGATCTGGATTTCCAGGTCGGAGGTGGTGAGCTGGGTCGCAGCCCCCGCGCGGTGAATCAGCACATTGGCGAGCACCGGCAGGGTATGGCGGCGCTCGACGATGCCGGCCACCGACTGCAGGGCAGCCAGCAGCCGGTCCTGGGTCGCTTGCAAGACGATCATGCGTGTCAGCCTTTCAGGGTCTGCTCCAACACGTGGAGTTGTTGGTTGAGTTCGGGCTGGTTCTGCCGCTCGGCAGCGATTTTGCGCACCGCGTGCAGCACCGTCGTGTGGTCACGCCCGCCAAAGAGCTCACCGATCTCCGGCAAGCTCTTTTGCGTCAGCTCCTTGGCCAGGTACATGGCGATCTGGCGCGGCCGTGCGATGTTGGCCGGCCGTTTTTTGGAATACATATCGGCGACCTTGATTTTGTAGAAGTCGGCCACCGTCTTTTGGATGTTCTCGACGCTGATTTGGCGGTTCTGGATACTGAGCAAATCCTTGAGCGCTTCACGCGCCAGCGTGATCGATACCGCTTTCTGGTTGAAGCGCGAATACGCCAAAATCTTGCGCAGTGCGCCTTCGAGCTCGCGCACATTGGAGCGCACATTCTTGGCGACGAAGAACGCCACATCCTCGGGCATGGTGGCGCCCTCGGCCTCGGCCTTGCTGATCAGGATGGCCACGCGCATCTCCAACTCCGGCGGCTCGATGGCCACCGTCAGCCCAGCGTCGAAGCGCGACACCAGCCGCTCGTGAATATCCGTCAAGCCTTTCGGATAGGTGTCGCTGGTCATCACGATATGGCTTTTCTTGGCCAGCAGGGCCTCGAAAGCGTTGAAAAACTCCTCCTGCGTGCGGTCCTTGTTGGCAAAGAACTGCACATCATCGATCAGCAGCAAATCCAAATTGTGATAGCGCTGTTTGAAGGCGTCGAAGGTCTTGCGCTGGTAGGACTTCACCACGTCCGAGACGAATTGCTCGGCGTGGATGTAGAGCACCTTGGCGTCGGGCCGATCGACCAGCAATTGATTGCCGATGGCGTGCACCAGGTGCGTCTTGCCCAGGCCCACGCCGCCGTAAATGAACAACGGGTTGTACAACTGCCCGGGGCTGGAGGCCACGTGCATGGCTGCGGCGCGCGCCATGCGGTTGGCCGAGCCTTCGACCAAGGTCGCAAACGTCAGCGCCGGATTGAGCCGGTGCTTGTGCTCGGACGGCGGCGACTCGGCCGCCGTCGGCACCTGCGGCAATTCGGCAAACACCGGCTCGGTGCGCGCCGGGGCTGCGACAGCGCGCTCCCCCCCTGCGCTGGCCGCCGCAGAGGCAGGGGGGCGCAGCGCGCTGGGGGCCTCGCGCGAGGCGAGCACCAACTCCACGGCAACCGGCTGACCGGTGATGGCCTGCAACGCCGCGCCGATCTTGCCCGCATACTGGGCGCGCACCCAGTCCATCTTGAAGCGGTTGGCCACCGCCAGCGTCACACGCGAGCCATCGTCGGCCACACGCGCGACCAGCGGCCGAATCCAGGTGTTGACCTGCTGCGGCGGCAGCTCCTGACTCAGCCGCTCGACGCACGCCGACCACAGATCGGCGGCGGCCGGGGCGTCCCGCTGGGCAGCGGCGTTCGCATCGGGCAGGGAACGCGGGGAACTCATGGATGGGGGATTCGGTCGTGGGCAAGCATGGAAAACGTCGCGGACCGGGCCGTCCCACCCGGGACCGGAATCCGGCACATGGACAACCACCCCGCCAAAGCCCCGATTGTAGCCGGGGCGGACCACTTATCCACATGCCGGCTGGCCCATTCGACCCCGGCGCAGCCTGGCGCCGACGCGCCAGCGGGCATTGGCACAGCCATTGGTTTTTGCCATAATTTAGGGTTTACTCGAGCAAATCTCGCAGACTCTCAACAGGCTCTCCCATGAAACGCACCTATCAACCCTCCAAGATCCGTCGCGCGCGCACCCACGGCTTTTTGGTCCGCATGAAGACCCGTGGCGGTCGCGCCGTGATCAATGCACGCCGCGCCAAGGGCCGCAAGCGCCTGGCCGTTTGACGTCCCGGTGCTTGAGCCGTCCCTGTCGGCTGCGCCGCGGGGCGCAGCGGCGCACCGCCTTCGCCAACGTGCGCAATTCCAGGCCGTGCTCTCCCGTCCTGCCCTGGTGCACAGCGCCCATTTTGCGCTGCATGGCATCCCCACCGCGCCGCAGCTTGGCCCGCGTGGGGTCGCGCTGTTCCCCGGCAGCGGCACGTGGCTGGGGGTGGTCGTGCCCAAGCGCTGGGCGCGGCGTGCGGTCACGCGCAACATGCTCAAGCGCCAGGTTTATGCCGTCGAGCGCGAACAACCGCTGCCGGCAGGCGCTTGGGTGGTGCGGCTGAAGCAGGCATTCCCGACCACGGAGTTCCCAAGCGCCACCTCCACTGCGCTACGCCGCGCGGTTCGGCAGGAGCTTTTGCAACTGTTGGGCCCCCGCCTGCGACAGCGCCTGGCCGTCAGTGCCGAAGGGCAGCAGACCGACACCCCATGACGACCCCCATGAACCGCTGCTCCGCCCCGCGCGTCCACACGCCCGCCCTGCGCCGCCTGGGACGGTGGTTTGTCCGTCTGCCACAGCGGGTGCTGATCGGCATGGTGCAGGGCTACCGGCTGCTGCTCAGCCCTTGGTTGGGGTCCAGTTGCCGCTTCACGCCTTCTTGCTCGGCCTATGCGCTCGAGGCCTTGCAGCGCCACGGCGCCGGGGCTGGCAGCTACCTGACCCTGCGCCGGCTGGTGCG
The DNA here is from genome assembly GCF_029335975.1 of Tepidimonas sp. Taxonomy (GTDB): domain Bacteria; phylum Pseudomonadota; class Gammaproteobacteria; order Burkholderiales; family Burkholderiaceae_C; genus Tepidimonas. The sequence goes on along the minus strand of NZ_JARJMT020000093.1, from coordinate 13,001 downwards.
CTGTCACCCGTGGTGCGACGGCGGGCATGATCCGGTCCCCACCGAGCGTCCCCGGCTGTTCCCCCTCCAACAACACACCCCTCCCTCATGAGCGACATTCGCCGATCCATCCTGTGGGTGATCTTTGGTTTCTCGATGATCCTGCTGTGGGATCGTTGGCAGATCCACAACGGACAGCCCGCCACCTTCTTCCCGTCGGGCACCCCGCCCAAGACGGCGGCGCCAGCGGCCGCCGCGCCGGGCACCGATGTGTCGACACCGACGGCTACCGCCCCCGCGGCATACGGCGCATCCGGCGTACCGGCCCCGGCCGCTACCCCGGCTGTGCGGCAGCGCCACACGGTACGCACCGATGTGTTCGAGCTGACGTTGGACAGCGAAGGCGGCTCGCTGGTGGGGGCCCGGCTGCTCAAGCACGCTGCCGAGACAGGCAAGGCCCTGCAAAAGTCCTTTACGCCGCTGGAGCTGCTGACGACCGAGGGGGGGCGCCTCTATGTCGCGCAGACCGGGCTGATCGGCCAAGGCGGCCTGCCCACGCACAAAACCCCCATGCGGCTGATCGAGCCGGCCGACACCGGCCCCATCGCCCTGCCGGATGGCCAAGACCGGCTGGTGCTGCGCTTCGAGTCCGAGCCGCAAGGTGGCGTGGTGCTGAGCAAGACCTACACCCTGCGCCGCCACAGTTATCTGATCGAGGTGCAGCATGAGGTGCGCAACATCGGCGATGCCCCGGTGCAGGCGCGGCTGTACCAACAGCTCGTGCGCGATGGCCTAAAGGCCGGCAGCGAGACCCCCTTCTACACCACCTTCACCGGCCCTGCCGTCTACAGCGAAGCTGCCAAGTACCAAAAGGTCGAGTTCGCCGACATCGACAAGGGCAAGATCGACATCCAGCGCCAGGCGCCGGACGGCTACGTGGCCATGGTGCAGCACTACTTCACCAGCGCTTGGCTGCTGCCCGCAGGCATGCAGCGCGAGAATTTCGTGCGCAAGGTGGACAACCTCTATGCAGTGGGTCAGATTGGGCCGGACATGGCCATTGCACCAGGGGCGGCACAGGCGATGGCCTCGCAGCTCTACGTGGGCCCCCAAGAGGAAAAAGTCCTGGAAGCCATCGCGCCCGGGCTGGAGCTGGTCAAGGACTACGGCTGGCTGACCATTCTGGCCAAGCCGCTGTATTGGCTGCTGGAAAAAATCTACGGCCTGGTGGGTAACTGGGGCTGGGCCATCGTACTGCTGGTGGTGCTCATCAAGGCAGCGTTCTACTGGCTCAATGCCAGTGCCTACCGCAGCATGGCCAAGATGAAAGCGATCAACCCGCGCATCATGGAGATGCGCGAGCGATTGAAGAACAATCCCCAGCTCATGCAGCAGGAGATGATGAAGCTGTACCGCGAGGAAAAAGTCAACCCGCTGGGCGGCTGCTTCCCGATCCTGATCCAGATCCCCGTCTTCATTGCGCTGTACTGGGTGCTGCTGGCCAGCGTGGAGATGCGCAACGCCCCCTGGATCGGCTGGATCGTCGATCTGTCCTCGCCGGATCCGTACTATGTCTTGCCCATCGTCATGGCCCTGAGCACTCTGGTGCAGACCGCGCTCAACCCGCTGCCGCCCGATCCGCTGCAGGCCAAGCTGATGTGGCTGATGCCCCTCATCTTCAGCGTGATGTTCTTCTTCTTCCCGGCCGGCCTGGTGTTGTACTGGATCGTCAACAATGTGCTGACGATCGCGCAGCAGGCCTACATCAACCACACCTTGGGCGTGCCGCTGAAGTTCAACCTGCCTCAGTTCAAATAAGGGGATGCTGCCCCGGCACCAGGACCCGATTGCCGCCATCGCCACCGCGCCAGGGCGCGGCGCGGTGGGTATCGTGCGGCTGTCGGGTCGAGGACTGGCCACGCTGATGCCAGCGCTGCTGGGGCGCAGCCTGCGGCCCCGCCATGCCCACTACGGGCCGTTTCTGGCCGCCGACGGCACCGCCCTGGACCACGGGCTGGCGCTGTGGTTTCCGGCCCCACACTCCTACACGGGCGAGGATGTGCTGGAACTGCAGGCCCACGGCGGGCCGGTGTTGCTGCAATTGTTGCTGGCGCGCTGTCTGCAAGCCGCTCAGGAGACCGACCCCGCCAGCGGCCGGCCGCGCCTCCCGGGCCTGCGGCTGGCGCAGCCGGGCGAGTTCACCGAGCGCGCTTTCCTCAACGGCAAGCTCGACCTGGCGCAGGCCGAAGCGGTCGCCGACCTGATCGACGCCAGCACCGAAGCGGCCGCCCGCAGCGCCAGCCGCTCACTTTCGGGCGCATTTTCGCAGGCGGTGCAGACGCTGCGCGACGATCTGGTCCAGCTGCGCATGCTGGTGGAGGCAACGCTGGACTTTCCCGAGGAAGATATCGACTTTTTGCAACAGTCGGATGCGGCCGGCCAACTGCAGCGGCTACAGGCGCGGCTGGACGAGGTGCTGGCGCGCACCCGCCAAGGCGCGCTGCTGCGCGAGGGCATGCAGGTTGTCATCGCCGGCCAGCCCAATGCGGGCAAAAGCTCGCTGCTCAATGCGCTGGCCGGGGCGGAGCTGGCCATCGTCACGCCCATTGCCGGCACGACGCGCGACGTGGTGCAGCAGACCATCCAGATCGAGGGCGTGCCGCTGCACATCATCGACACCGCCGGCCTGCGTGACGGTGCGGCGGTGGACGAGGTGGAGCGCATCGGCATCGAGCGGGCGTGGCAGCGCATCGAGGCCGCAGATGCCGTGCTGTTCGTGCACGACCTGACGCGCGCTGCGGACCTCGGCTACCGACAGGCCGATGCCGCGATCCGCGAGCGCCTCAGCAGCCGCTTGCCGCCGCGGGTGCCCGTGCTCGACATCTGGAACAAGGCCGACGCCGTCGAGGCCACCGCCCTCCCCAGCGGCGCGGACGACCTGCCGCTGTCGGCGCACACCGGCATGGGACTGCCAGCCCTGCGCGAGCGGCTGCTGCACACCGTGGGCTGGAGCGGGCACACGCCCGAAGGGCTGTTTAGCGCGCGCCAACGCCATGTGGACGCGCTGAATCGGGTGCGCGCGCATCTGCAGGCTGCACAAGCCCAGCTTGACAGCCCGGCGCCGGCGTTGGAACTGCTGGCCGAGGAGCTGCGCCTTGGCCACGAGGCGCTGGGCACGATCACCGGCGCCTTTGGGGCCGACGATCTGCTGGGCGTGATTTTTTCGCGTTTCTGTATCGGCAAATGACCGCTTTTCGTGTCGTCCCTTCTGCCAGCGCACGCGCCCAGGCGATCGCACCATTCCTCGTCATGCAGGTGGCCCAGGGGGTGGCGGCGCTGGCCGATGACGTGATCAGCGTCAACAGCTTCTCCAAATAGTTTGGCATGAGGGGCTGGCGACTGGCCTGGCTAGGCCGAGGCCTCAGAACGTCTCCCAATCGTCGTGTTCGGCGGTCGCCAACGCCGGTTTGGCCGCCGCACCGCCTGGCTTGGCAGAAGTGGCTGCGCTGCCCGCTGCTGGCGCGATCTTGGGCGCAGCGCCGGCCGGGGCGCGTTGCTGAATTAGCGCCGACTTGAGCGCGCCGGAGACGGCCGCCTTCATTTTTTGCAGCGTATCGACCACGGCGCGCCCAGCCCGGATGAAAGCCGAATCGCCTTGCAGCAGTCGGTTGGCCTCCTCCGTCTTGCCGGCATTGACCAACTCCGCCACCTTGGCCGTTTCCTGGTGAAAATGCTTGTGCTGCTCGACCAACTGCGAAAACAGCGGCAAGTGCCCATACTGCCGACCGCCGGCGCCGTAGATCCATTTGCCCACCGCACAGCAATCGTCGCGGCGGATGGTGGCCACATCCAGTTTTTCGCCCTTGAGGATGGCATTGCGCAGCTTGATGCGCCATTGTTGGTGGGCTTTGATCGCGCTGTCGAAATCCAGCTGACCCGGATCGGCTTTGACGGCCATGACTCTGCGCAGCGCCACCGCGTCCTCTTTGACCAGCAGTTTATCTCGCGGCGTGAGCCGAAAAACGCGAATGGTGCTATGCACGGTCTGCACTTGCTCATCCAAGGACAGTGCCGCTGCCGCCAGCTGCTCGACCATGGCGGCGTTTTGCTGCGTGATCGAGTCGAGATTGGCGATCGCCTCGGCGATTTGCGCCACCCCTTGGGTTTGCTCCTGGGCCGAGTGGCGCACATCGTCAAACATGGAGGCCACTCGATCCACCGCATCCTGCAGCGCCTGCATCCGCTCGCGCGCCTCGGCGGTACGCGCATCCCCCAGCTGCACCCTTTCGCGCGATTCGATGATGAGTTGGCGGATCTGCTTGGCTGCCTCACTGGTGCGCTGGGCCAGCGCCCGCACCTCGCTGGCCACGACGGCAAAACCACGGCCAGCCTCGCCGGCGCGCGCGGCCTCCACCGCCGCATTGAGCGCCAAGATATTGGTCTGAAACGCCACCCCTTCGATGACCTGGATGATGTCGGTGATGCGCCGCGATGACTCGGAAATCTCGTGCATCGTGTGGGTGAGCTCGCCCACAGCATGGGCGGTGTGCTGCACCTGCTCGCGCGTCTGCGACGCCAGCGTCGCGCCTTCGTCGGCCAAGCGGGCCGTCTCGTGCGTGGTGCCGTTGATTTCCTCCATCGAAGCGGCGGTTTTTTCCAGACTGGCCGCGGCGTTTTCGGTGCGGTGCGACAGATCCTGGTTGCCAGCCGCGATCTCTTGAGTGCCGCCGCGCAGATTGGCCACCTCGTGCCGGATGTCGCGCACCACCGTGCGCACGCCCACCTCCAGTTGTTGCAGGGACAATTGGATGCGGCGCAATTCGTGGTGGGTGTCGATCGCGATCGGCTCGACCAGATCACCCGAGGCGAGGTGCTCGGCCTGCTCGACGATGCGCCGCAGCGGTCGCATGAATGTGGTTTCGATCAAGGTCGCAGCTGTCGCGGTAACCAGGGCCGCGCCGATCAGCCCTGCCCACCAGGGCCAGCCAAGCCCGTGCCCGAGCACTGGTAGCAAACCGGCCGCGGCCACGGCCAGCACGATGCGGCCGCGTAAACCCGGGCGCAGCGCGCGGGCCAGCGCAAACAGGACGCCTTCGCGCACCACTTCGCCGAATTGCAACCGCGTGCGCAGCCGGCCGCGTTCGGCTTCGGCGCGCATGCGGGCGTACAGCGCTTCGGCCGCTTGGATCTCGTCGGCCGTGGCCTTGGTGCGCACCGACAAAAAACCGACCACTTCGGGCCCCTCGCACACCGGGGTGACATTGGCGCGAACCCAATAGTGATCCCCATTTTTGCGGCGGTTTTTGACTAAGCCGCTCCACGGACGCTTGTGATCCAAAATCGTCGCCCACATGTCCCGAAAGGCTTCTTCCGGCATATCGGGGTGACGCAGGATATTGTGCGGCTGGCCCAACAGCTCCTCGCGGGTAAACCCGCTGACCGCCACGAAATTGTTGTTGGCGTATGTGATGCGCCCCTTGACGTCGGTGACCGAGATCAATGTCTGGTCGGCAGAGAATTCATATGCCTTTTGAGTGACGGGCAGGTTGATGCGCATGTGGCCTTCCTCGGAAAGGAACCGACGATACCTGGGCGCCAAGCATCCCCATCCGGGGGTAGCCGGTTCGGCAGGCAACGCCCAGGCAATCATACATCCGCCTTCTGAAAAGAAAGCACCCGGGCGGGCAGGCCGCCTCAGGCAGCATGCAGATCAGCGCCGCCAGGCTCGTTGCCGTCCCCGTGCTCGCCGCCGCCATCGCCCCCCAGGCGCGGCACCACCTGCCGCGCCACGTCCGGCGCAAAGCCGCGCGCGAGCAAAAAGCGCAATTGCCGCGCACGCTCGGCCGCGTCCCGTGGCGCCGTGCCGAAGCGGCGCGCCCATGCGGCCTGGGCGCGCTCGGCCTCGGTGGCAGCCAGGCGCGCATCGGCTTGCGCCAGCAGCGCTGGGTCGGCAAAGCCACGCGCACGCAGTTCGGCCTGCAGCCGGGCGCGGCCGCGCGCGCTGGCGCGGCGGTGCAGGTGCGCCTCCAGCGCGCGCGCCTCGTCCAACCAACCGCGCCGCGCGCAGTCGTCCAGCACCGCTTCCAGCTCGTCGGCGTCGGCGGCGTGCGGTGCCAGCCGCTGGGCCAGTTCATGGCGCGTATAGTCGCGCCGCGCCAGCAGGCGCAGCGCACGCGCCTTGAGCGTCGGGGCAGCGGCCTTCACGGATTCACACCTCATCCAGCGCCGACAAGTCTGGCTCCACTGGGTCCTCGGGCACCACCGACGGCAGCGCCGCCACGCCAACCGCCGCGCGGATCCGGTTCTCGATCTCGCGCGCCAGGTCGGGGTTTTCCTTCAGAAACTCGCGCGCATTCTCGCGCCCCTGGCCGATCTTCTCGCCGTGGTAGGCGTACCAGGCGCCGGATTTCTCGATCACCTTGTGCTGCACGCCCAGATCGACGATCTCGCCCTCGCGGCTGATGCCTTCGCCGTAGAGGATGTCGAAGTCGGCGGTTTTGAACGGCGGGGCGACCTTGTTCTTGACGACCTTGACCTTGGTCTCGCTGCCGATGACTTCGTCGCCTTTCTTGATGGAGCCGGTGCGACGGATGTCGATGCGCACCGAGGCGTAGAACTTGAGCGCGTTGCCGCCGGTGGTGGTCTCGGGGCTGCCGAACATCACGCCGATCTTCATGCGGATCTGGTTGATGAAGATGACCATGCAGTTGGTCTTCTTGATCGTCGCGGTGAGCTTGCGCAGGGCCTGACTCATCAGACGGGCCTGCAAGCCCGGCAGGCTGTCGCCCATGTCGCCTTCGATTTCGGCCTTGGGCGTGAGCGCCGCCACCGAATCCACCACGATCAGATCGACCGCGCCGGAGCGCACCAGGCTGTCGACGATCTCCAGCGCCTGCTCGCCGGTGTCGGGCTGGCTGATCAGCAGGTTGGACAGGTCGACACCGAGCTTTTGCGCGTACTGCACATCCAGTGCATGCTCGGCATCGACGAAGGCGCAGATGCCACCCTGCTTTTGCATCTGGGCGATGACTTGCAGCGTCAGCGTCGTCTTGCCGGAGGACTCGGGGCCATAGATCTCGATCACACGGCCACGCGGCAAGCCGCCGACGCCCAGCGCCAGATCGAGCCCGAGCGAGCCGGTGGAGACGACCTGGATGTCCTCGACCTTCTCGCCCTCGGCCAGCCGCATGATGGTGCCTTTGCCAAACTGCTTTTCGATCTGCGCCAGCGCGGCCTGCAGGGCCTTGGCTTTTTCGGGGTCGGGGGTGCGGGTTACGGTGTTCATGAGCTTACTCCTGAATCAACAAGGGCTGGTGACACACCGCCCTCCCTGTACCTCAGCGCTTTGGGGTGCGTGCGGTCGGTGCTGAGCGGGCAGTGTAAATGGATGTTGATCGGTTTTTTCTGAATTTTTTGGTCAGTTTGCTTTACTATTTAGGCATGCCGTCCATGCCTGTTTGGGGCCCTGAGGAACGCTGGCGCCTCACCCATCTGGGGCGCCTGATGGGCCATGCGCTGCGCCGCTTCGATGAGCGGGTGCTGTGGCTCATGGCCCACTCACCGCACGCGCCGCTGGCCCTGTCGAATCTGGCCGCGCGCGCCCAGGTGGGCGCGGCCATCGTCCATATCACGCGCCACCTGCCGCTGGCAGGCGCCCGTCTGACTGAATTGGCCCACAGCGCCGGCATGAGCAAGCAGGCCATGGGCGACTTGGTCGATCAGTGTGTGGCCTGGGGGCTGGTGCGGCGCGAGGCCGATCCGCACGATGCGCGCGCGCGCCGCATCGTCTTTACCCCCACAGGCCTGGACTGGCTACAGGCTTTTCGCCGTGCGGTAGAACAGGCCGAGCAGGAGTTTCGCGGCGCCGTCGGCGATGCCGTGGCTGCCGTCGTGGCGCTGGGGCTGGAGGCTTACGCCGAAGGGGATGGCTTGGGCCGGACCGGCCCCTACAATGTCATGCACCGGCAGCGAACACCCTAACGACAGCCGCCGACGGAGACACGCCATGCGCATCCTCATCGCCGAAGACGACCAGGTGCTGGCCGACGGGCTTCTGCGCACGCTGCGCGCCGCGGGTGCCGCCGTCGATCACGTCGCCAGTGGCGACGAAGCGGATGCGGCGCTGTTGATGCACGACGGCTTCGATCTGTTGATCTTGGATTTGGGGCTGCCCAAGCTCAGCGGCCTGGAGGTGCTCAAACGCTTGCGCGCGCGCGGGAGCAAGCTGCCGGTGCTGATCTTGACTGCGGCCGACAGCGTCGAGGACCGCGTGCGTGGCCTCGACCTGGGGGCCGATGACTACATGGCCAAGCCGTTTGCGCTGGCCGAGCTGGAGGCACGCGTGCGCGCACTCGTGCGGCGCGGCAATGGGGCGGTCAGCAGCGTCATCCAGCACGGCCCGCTGGTCTACGACCAAGCGGGCCGCGTGGCTTCCATCGACGGCAAGATGATCGAGCTGTCCGCACGCGAGCTGAGTCTGCTCGAGGTATTGCTGCAACGCGCAGGGCGGCTGGTCAGCAAGGAACAGCTGGTCGAGCGGCTGTGCGAATGGGGTGACGAGGTCAGCAACAACGCCATCGAGGTGTACATCCATCGCCTGCGCAAAAAGATCGAGCGCGGCCCTATCCGCATCGCCACCGTGCGCGGGCTGGGGTACTGCCTTGAAAAAATCCCTGGCTGAGGGGCCGCGCGGCTGGCGCCGGCTGTTCCTGCGCGAACAGCACAGCCTGTTTGGCGAGATCCTGGACTGGATGCTCACGCCGCTGCTGCTGCTGTGGCCGCTGTCGCTGGGCCTGACCTGGTTCGTGGCACAGGGCATTGCCGATCGCCCTTATGACCGGGCGCTGGAATTCAATTTGCAGGCCCTCACACAGTTTGTCACCGTAGAGGCGGGGCGAACGGTCTTCGCGCTGACTCCGCAGGCGCGCGACCTGCTGCGCGCAGACGACACCGACCTGGTGTTCTACCAGGTGCTGGACCGCGACGGTCGGCTGGTCAGCGGGGACCCGGAATTCCCCGCCCCACCCGAAGCCGACACGCCCCGACCGGGCGACATCCAGCTGCGCGACGGCGTCATCCGCGACGAGGCTGTACGCATCGCCTATACCTGGCTCGCGCGTGGCCCAGCGCGCGATCACCTGGTGCTGATGCAGGTGGCCGAGACGCGCGGCAAGCGATCCAAGCTCGCCACCGAGATCGTCAAGGGCGTGATGGTGCCACAGTTCATCATCCTGCCGCTGGCGGTGCTGCTGGTCTGGCTGGCGCTGGTGCATGGCATCCGGCCGCTGTCCGAGCTGGAGCAGCGCATCCGCGCGCGCCGCCCCGACGATCTCAGCCCCATCGACGACGAGCATGTGCCCCGGGAGGTCGCCCCGCTCGTGTCATCGATCAACGATTTGCTGCAGCGCCTGAAGGTTACCCTGTCCAATCAGAAGCGCTTTCTGGCCGATGCGGCGCATCAACTCAAAACGCCGCTGGCCGGACTGCGCATGCAGGCCGAGATGGCACAAAAGCAGCTCCCCCCGGGGGCGGGCGAGGAGGTCGAACGCTCCCTGCGCCAAATCGCCACCTCCAGCGTGCGCGCGACGCACACGGTCAACCAGTTGCTGGCCCTGGCGCGGGCCGAGGCCGCTGGCCGCGCCTTGCCGCGCGAGCCCGTCGATTTGGTGGCGGTGGCGCGCGAGGTGGTCGAGGAGCTGGTGCCGCTGGCACTGGACAAGGCGATCGACCTGGGTTTCGAAACACAGCCGGCCGATCGGACGCCGACATCCCCCCCCATCCGGCTGTTGGGCAACCCCACCCTGCTGGCGGAACTGGTGCGCAATTTGGCCGACAACGCGCTGCGCTACACGCCACGCGGGGGTGTGGTGACCGTGCGCGTGCTGACCGATCCATTCAGCGGGGTGCAAGTGCTGCAGGTGGAAGACAGCGGACCCGGTATCCCGGCGGAGGAGCGCGAGCGGGTACTGGCCCCGTTTTATCGCGCGCTGGGAACCAATGTGGACGGCTCCGGCCTGGGGCTGGCGATCGTGCTCGAAATCGTGCAGCAACACGGCGCGGCGCTGGAGATGGAGGACGCCGACCCGCTGCGCCCGCAGGCGCGTGGCCTGCGGGTGTCGGTGCGGTTTCAGGCCGCGGTGGGACGCGAGGCCTTGGGCTGCTGATGCTCGCGCTCGGTGACGCAGGACTCAGCGCTTGGGTGCAGCGCGTCGGGCGGCGCTGGCGCGGGGGGCGGTGCGGCGCGCAGGGGAGCGCGCACCCTCGCGCGGCTCGAAGGCGAAGCCGACCCGGCCAGCTTCGGCATCCCACACCAGCGCGGCCTTGAACGGACGCCGGGTGCGGTTGGACACAAAACCCTCCAGCCAGTCGGTTTTGCCGGTGGCCAGCAACTTGGCCATTTGCTCGGGCGCAATCGGCTGCTGCAGGATGGTCGTCGCGCTCTTGAAATCGCACGACGGCGTGGGCTGCTCGACGGTGGGGACGGCGCGGCTGCAAACATAGTGGCTGCCGTGCTCGACCACGGGCGCCCCGCACTTGGGGCAGGGTCCCAGCGGTTCGCGGCCGCTCAGATCGGCCAGGGCGCCGTCCTCGGTCGGGCGGTCATCGCCAAAGTCGAATTCGAGCTTCCACTGGCCGCTGGTGTCGGGTGCGATGGTCAGCTCGGCGCTGAAGGGCCAACCCGCTTTGGAGCGAAAACCCTCCAGCGGGCCGATGCGGTGTGTGCGCAGCAGGGTTTCCACTTCGTCCAGCTCGAACACGCGGCCACCGGGCGACTTGGGCAGAGAAAAACCGCAGCCCGGCCCCGCGCCACCGGGACCGGTGCAGGCATAGCGGCGGTAGTTTTCCTTGACCACGCCGCCGCATTGCGGGCACGGGGCGGTCAGGGTGGCGTAGTCGCCGGGCACGGTGTCTCGGTCATATTCCTTGGCCTTGCGCACGATGCGCTCGGTCATGGCAGCGATCTCGCGCATGAAAGCCTCGCGGCTGAGCTGCCCGCGCTCCATGAGCGAGAGTTTGTGCTCCCACTCGCCGGTGAGTTCGGGCTTGGAGAGCTCTTCCACCCCCAAACCACGCAGCAGGGTCATGAGCTGGAACGCCTTGGCGGTGGGGATCAGCTCGCGGCCGTCGCGCAGCAGGTATTTTTCGGCGATCAGGCCTTCGATGATGGCCGCGCGCGTGGCAGGGGTGCCCAGCCCCTTGTCGGCCATGGCGCTGCGCAGTTCTTCATCGTCCACCATCTTGCCAGCCCCTTCCATCGCGGCCAGCAGCGTGGCTTCGTTGTAGCGCGCGGGCGGGCGCGTCTGCTTGGCATCCACGCGCGCGGCCTCGGTGCGCACCGGCTCGCCCGGCTGTACGGGCACCAGACTCTGGCCTTTGTCGCCCGGGCGGGCCCCCTCCACATCCGCGGCGGCCTCCTTGCCGTAGACGGCCATCCAGCCCAGCTTGACGAGCACCTTGCCCTCGGTCTTGAAGTGGTGGACGGCCCCTTCGACCGCCACCTGGGTGATGCGGGTGGTGACCAGAAATTCGGCGGCAGGATAGAACACGGCGATGAAACGGCGCACCACCAGGTCGTAGAGCTTTTGCTCGGCCTCGCTCAGCCCATGCGGCACCTGCGGGGTGGGAATGATGGCAAAGTGATCGCTGACCTTGGCGTTGTCGAATACGCGCTTGGTGGGCCGGACATAGCCTTGGTCGAGCGCCACCTGCGCATGCGGCGCGAGGTGCGCCAAGGGGCTGCCGGCCAGGGCCTGCAGCGTATGGCGGACCGTGCCCAAGTAATCCTCGGGCAGGGCGCGGCTGTCGGTTCGCGGGTAGGTCAAGGCCTTGTGCTTTTCGTACAGGCTTTGCGCCAGCGCCAGCGTGGTTTTGGCCGAAAAACCGAAGCGGCTGTTGGCCTCGCGCTGCAGGCTGGTCAGGTCGTACAGCAAGCCGCAGGCCTGGGTGGTGGGCTTGGACTCTTCGCTGACGCTGGCCGGCTGGCCGCGCACGGCTTGGGCGATGGCTCGTGCCTCGGCCTCGCTCCACAGCCGCTCCGGCTTGCGCTCCGGGTCGGCGGCATCGCCTTGGGGCTTGAGAAAAGCGGGATCGAACCAGCGCCCGGGGTAGGTGCCAGCCTGCACCGCAAAGGTGGCGTGTACCTCCCAGAAGTCGCGGGGGCGAAAGGCGCGGATCTGCTCCTCGCGCTCCACGACGATGGCCAACGTCGGCGTCTGCACCCGGCCCACCGTGGTCAGGAAAAAGCCGCCATCGCGCGAGTTGAAGGCTGTCATGGCGCGCGTGCCGTTGATGCCCACCAGCCAATCGGCTTCGGAGCGGCTGCGTGCGGCATCGGCCAATGGGCGCATTTGCTCGTCGCTGCGCAGCTGCTCGAAGCCCTCGCGGATCGCCTGCGGCGTCATCGACTGCAGCCACAGCCGCTTGACGGGCTTGCCCAGCGGTTTGGGCTGGCCGGCTTTGTCGGTGCCGCCCGCATACTGCTCGATAAGGCGAAAGATCAGCTCGCCCTCGCGCCCCGCGTCGCAGGCGTTGACCAGGGTGCCCACGTCCTTGCGCCGGGCCAGCTTGACCACGGCATTGAGCCGCGACTTCGTCTTGTCGATGGGCTTGAGCTCGAAATGCGGCGGAATCACCGGCAAGTGGGCAAAGCTCCACTTGCCGCGCTTGACGTCATAGGCCTCGGGCGCGGTGATTTCCACCAGGTGGCCCACGGCGGAGGTCACAACGTACTGGTCGTTTTCGTAATGGTCGTCGTGCTTGTCGAATTTGCCCGTCACAGGCGTGAGCGCGCGCACGATGTCGAGCGCGACAGACGGCTTCTCGGCGATGACCAGGGTCTTGAGACCCCCGGTGGCTTGGGCAGTACCAGCAGTATTCATCTCTACAATGCTCCGGGTGCAGCGCGCCGCGCACCGGTCGAATCGTCCGGCCTCGCGCGCGCACGCATGCGCACCCATGCAGTTACCTTAGCAAACTTTTGCGCCTTCGTTGCCCATCTGCTGCCGCACCGCCCCATGCCCACC
>NZ_JARJMT020000085.1 GCF_029335975.1 Tepidimonas sp. | reverse complement strand
GTGTCATCACCGCAGTGTTGTCCACCTCACTCGGCGGCGTCGCGCTGAGCCAGCCCGTGATGTGCCACGTGGCGTATGCCGGGGCCACTCGCTCTTTCATCGTCGAGCCCATCGCGCACCAAGAGCCGGCGCCACCCTTGCCGCAAGGCGCTACGATACTGGTGGAAGTCATCAATCGCTTGCCCCCTGCGCCTGGCGCAGGGGTGACGGTGAGCACATTGGGGCTGGCCGACGGCCAGCCGTACTTGTTGCATCAGGCCAGCTATCTGCCCGACGCTGCGATGCGCGGACCACACGGGTTTACCGGACTGCAGGTGGTGCGCGAACCGGTCCGAGGCAATGAGCTGGCTTATTGGTGCGAAATCGTGCACACCCAGCGCTGACCTGGTCACGCCGCCTCAGCGCAAGCGGCGCCCCACCCAGGCGTCACGGCAACAGCACAGTCGATCCTATGGTTTGCCGCGCTTCAAGCGCTCGGTGCGCCGCTTGCGCCTGCGCCAGCGCGAACCGCTGCCCGACACGAATTTTGACCTGACCGGACGTCACGACGTCGAATAAATCGTCGGCCATCGCCTGGGTGCGCTCGCGACTGGTGATGTGAGAAAACAAAGTCTGCCGAGTCAGATACAGCGAGCCCTTGGGCCCCAGGATGCCAGGCGCAAACGGCGGCACCGCGCCGCTGGCATTTCCAAACGACACCATCAGTCCAAAGGGCGCCAAGCAGTCCAACGAACCTTCCCAGGTGTCCTTGCCCACCGAGTCGTAGACGACCTTCACGCCCCGTCCGCCCGTGATCGCCTTGACGCACTCAACGAAGTTCTGTGTGCGGTAGTTGATACAGTGCTCGGCCCCGAGCGCTGTGGCCAGTGCGCATTTGTCGTCAGTGCCGGCGGTACCAATCAGGCGCAAGCCCAGCGCACGGGCCCATTGACAAGCGATCAGGCCCACGCCCCCCGCCGCCGCATGGAACAGCACATAATCCCCTGGCTGCAGTCCTTCCACCGGCCGGCAGTGCTTGAGCAAATACTGCACGGTCAGTCCCTTGAGCATCATCGCCGCGCCCTCTTCGAATGCAATCGCATCGGGCAGACGGCACACATTCATCGCCGGCATGACGCGGACATCGCAATAGCTGCCGGGCAGCTGGGCGGCATACGCCACGCGGTCGCCCATGCTCACATGCGTCACGCCCGGACCCACCGCCTCCACCACCCCGGCGGCCTCCATACCGAGGCGAGCCGGCATGGGCATCGGGTACAGGCCCGTGCGGTGGTAGATGTCGATGAAATTCAGACCGATGGCATGGTGGCGAATGCGCACCTCGCCCGGCCCGGGCTCACCCACATCCACCTCGACGAGGCGCAGCGCCTCAGGACCACCAGGGGCGTCGATCTGCACGGCACGGCTTGACAGCATAGGGGCCACTCCTGTGGGTCAATGGTCTGAAGAAGTCCAGATGGTGCCATGGATAAGCCTGCACCCATGGATGGACCAATCGACAGCTGCGGCCCAGCTCGGGTACAGTTGCCCGATGCCGTCCCGCGACGCGACCACCACGCTCACCCCTTCCACCATCGCGCTGTTGACGATACCACCCCTGCTGTGGGCTGGCAACGCCGTGGTCGGCCGTGTGGCAGCAGGCTGGATCCCCCCCGTCACCTTCAACCTGTTGCGCTGGGTGCTGGCATTTGCCCTGTTGCTGCCATTGGCGAGCTGGGTTCTGCGGCCCGACAGTCCAATGTGGCGGGATTGGCGACGTTTTTCGGTGCTCGGACTGTTCGCGGTAGCGGGCTACAACATGCTGCAGTATCTGGCGCTGCACACCTCCACGCCGCTCAATGTCACGCTGGTGGCTTCGAGCATGCCTGTGTGGATGATGCTGGTGGGTCGGCTGTTTTTTGCAGCACCGATTCGGCGACGGCAACTCGCCGGAGCAGCGCTGTCCCTGATGGGGGTGCTGATCGTGTTGTCGCAGGGCCGGTGGACCAACCTGCTGGCGCTGCGCTTGGTGCCGGGCGACGCCTGGATGCTGGCTGCCGCCTTCACCTGGGCCTGCTACAGCTGGTTGCTGACCCGACGCCACGAGTCGCCCGACATACGGCAGGATTGGGCGGCGTTTTTGCTGGCACAGACCGCCTTCGGTCTGATCAGTGCCGCCGCGTTGGCCGGCGGGGAGTGGATCTGGATCATCGCCGCTGCACCCGCCGATATGCCCAGCCGCATTCACTGGAGCTGGGCGCTGGCGGCCGCGCTCCTCTTCGTCGCCGTGGGGCCTTCGGTCATCGCCTACCGCTGTTGGGGGGCCGGTGTGCAACGCGCTGGTCCGACGGTGGCTGGTTTTTTCACCAACCTCACACCGCTGTTCGCTGCCGTGATGTCTTCCCTGCTGCTGGGCGAAACACCGCAGACTTACCACGCTGTGGCCTTTGGACTGATCGTCGCGGGCATCGCAGTGTCTTCGCGGTCGCGGCGATAAGGATTGCCTTGCATGCGGTCGTATGCGCACCACCAGCGGCCCGGGTATCCTGTCCGGTGATTCGGCCAGGGGGGATGACACGGTTGGTTATGATCATGGCAGCGACGGCATCATGCGAGCTTTCCAGGAGGTAAAACATGTTTGCGATGCGGGCGATGAATGCGGGTGTGGCCACACTCATGGTGATGGGGTTGGCAGGATGCGTATCCACTGCCCCCAAAGTGGGCGACGACGGTGCAAAAACCGCGGTGACGGGAGCGGCTGGGGGCGCAAGCGCGCAAAATGCCAACAGCCAAATCGAGCGCTGCGACCGCCCCTTCGGCACCGTTGCCCTGGTGGAAAACCAGGACGCTCCCTGGTTTTTGACGCTGCGGGAGTACAAGTTGGGCTCGACCGTGCCGGTGCTGCGCTTGCTGGTGCAGCAGAGCAATTGCTTCATCGTCGTGGAGCGCGGGCGGGCCATGAACAACATGAATACCGAACGCCAGCTGCAGCAAAGCGGCGAATTGCGCCAAGGCAGCAGTTTCGGCAAGGGTCAGATGGTGGCAGCCGACTACTCCATCACGCCTGAGATCATTTTCGATCAAAAGGGCACCCAGAATATTGGCGCTGTGATCGGAGGTTGGGCGGGCCTGATTGCCGGCAGCATTCAAAAAAACGAAGCCGCCACCGTTCTATTGCTGACCGACAACCGCTCGGGTGTGCAGGTCGCTGCGGCAGAGGGCAGCTCTTCTAACACCGATTTTTCGCTCGGCGGCTTTGCGGTCGGCGGTGGCTTGGGCGCGGGGCTAGGAGGCTACACCAACACCCCACAAGGCAAGGTCATCGTGGCGGCTTTCGTCAACGCCTACAACCAGATGATCCAGTCCCTGCGCAATTACACCGCGCAATCGATGGGGGATCGCGGCCTAGGGACCGGTGGCCGGTTGCAGGTCGATGGAGCCGCACCCGCGGCCGGACCAGTCGCTGCGCCGGCTGCGGCCCCGAAACCCGCCTCGGGCGGCATGACTTTGCTCGATGCCCAGCGCAAATTGGCCCAACTGGGCTATGACGTGGGCACACCCGATGGCAAGATGGGTAGCCGCACGCGCAACGCGCTGCGCGCTTTCCAAGCCAGCCGCAAGCTGCCGCAAACGGGTCAACTGGACGCTGCAACGCAGGCCGAACTGGCAAAATGAGGCCACGCAGGGCGGCGCGCATCATCCGTCGGTCCGATTGACCCACAACACCCCTGCGAGCACCAGGATGGTGCCAGCCAAGATCCAGACATTGAACGGTTCGTCCAGCACCAGGACGCCCATGGCGATGGTGGACAGCGGGCCAATCATGCCGGTCTGTGCTGTCAGGCTCGGGCCGATGCGTTCGATGGCCATCATCACCATCACGACCGGCGCGGCGGTGCACAAAACGGCATTGATGACCGACAGCACGATGACTGGCGGCGGCACCCAGGCCGCCGACAGCGGACGCAGCAGTGCGAACTGCGCCAGGCACCGCAGACAGGCGATCGTGGTGGCCCAGCCCACCAGCCGAAGCGATCCCAGCCGCCGTACCAGCTGACCGCTGTAGACCAAATAGACCGCATAGCTGACCGCACTGCCCAGCACCCGTGCAGCGCCGGTCACGGTGGCCCATCCGTCAAAGCGGACCTCGTGACCGAAGACCAACAGGACGCCGGCGTAGCTCAACGCCCTGGCCCCCTGCCGCGAGCAGCAGGCCGACGCGGCGCGCGGTTAGAGACGGCGACGCGCGCGGCGTCACGGTTGCAGCGGCTGCAGACTGCGCAGCCAGTGCGATGCGGGCAAGCGCCAGCGGCGCCAGATGACGTCGGCCCGGTTGGCCAGCACTTCACGCGCTGGGCGAAACGGGCTGCGCTGGGCCAGCACCACAGTGTTGCCTTCAGCCGTGGGCTTGAAGCACCACAGCGCCTCTCGGCCAAAGGCTTGGGCCAACGCGGCCAACGACCGCTCCAAGCTGGCGCGACGGCCGAACAGATTGACGCAGAGTGTGCCGTCGTCGGTCAATAGCGCGCGGCAGTCCGAATAGAACGCCGCGTCGTCCAGTGTCGGAGCGCCTGCATCGTGGTCGTACAAATCCACGGCCAGTGCATCCACCGTGCCTTGCCAGGGCACATGGCGCACCCATTCGGCTGCATCGCCCACCAGCACGCGCAGCCGCGCGCCATCCGACGACAGGCGAAACCAGGTGCGACAAGCGACGACCACCTGAGGATTGATCTCTACCGCCAGGGTGTCCATGCCGAGCCGTCGGTGGCAGAACTTGGTGATCGCCCCCGCCCCTAGGCCAAGTTGCAGCGCACGGCGCGCGGCAACGCTATCGGGTTCGACGAAGAGCAGCCAAGCCATCATGCGCTGCACATACTCCAGCGCCAGGTCGTATGGCCGGTCCAGGCGCATGCTGCCCTGAATCCAGGGAGTGTCGCCCAGGTGCAAGTGGCGCAGTCGACCCTCTTCGGAAAAGCTGACGCTGGGCAGCGGCGGCGCGTGCCGGTCGCTCATGCCGCGCCCCCTGCGGCTGCGGCTTGCGCCGCGATTGCGTCCGTATCCGGCGCGCAGCCGAGCAAAGCGCCTAACCGGGGTAGCGCTGCGCAGGCGTTGACCCAGGTGGCGGCGGCCAGGGCTGCGGGAGACAGCTTGCGCAGGCGCGCGATCTCTGCCCCGATGCGTGGCAGTTCTGCAGGTGTGTTGCGCCCTTGAGGGCGCCCTGCAGCCCGCTCGGCGGCCGTCACATACAGCCACTGCGGCGGAATATCGGGAGCGTCTGTCTCCAGCACCAGCGCCTGCAGCGGCAGGGCGCACACCAGCTCGCGCAAACGCCGCGCGGTGTCAAAGGTTGCCGCCCCCCCGAATCCTAGGCGCCAGCCAAGTGCCAAAAAGGCCCGCGCCTGCTGCAGGCTGCCATTGAAAGCATGGGCAATGCCGCCGCACACCGGGCGGCCGCCGGCGGCCTGAGCGCGCAGCCCCGCCAGCAGCGCGTCGGCCGAGCGCCGTACATGCAGAATCACCGGCAGACCAAAGCGCTGCGCGAGCGCCAGTTGCGCGCGATAGAAGTGTTGCTGCCGCTTGCGCATGGCTTCGGTGCACAGCTCGGGCACAAAAAAATCCAAACCAATCTCGCCCACCGCGACCAGTCGCGGGTCGTCGCACTGATCGGCCAGCGCCTGCTCCAACTGGCTCAGATCGTCTTCGCTCGCCTCGGACACGTACAGCGGATGAATGCCCAGGGCGTAGGCGTCACCCGTTCGGTGCGCCAGGGTACGCACCGCCGCAAAGTCTTGCGCGCGCACGGCTGGCAGCACGCAGCATGCCACGCCGGCTGCCCGCGCCCGCTCGCGCTCAGCCAGACCATCGGAGCCGAACTCAGGGGCATGAAGATGGCAATGGGTGTCGATCCACATGGCAGCCCGATTATGGTTTAGCAAGCTGACCGCGGCCAATGTCACAATAACGGTATGAATCGTTGGCATCTGACCATTCTCACCGGCGCCTCGCGCGGCTTGGGACGCGCCATGGCGGAGCAACTGCTGGGTCCGAATCGGCTGCTGTTGACCATCGAACGCCGGCCCGATCCATCGCTGGCCACACTCGCAGCGCGCAGCGGCACGCACTTGGAGCAGTGGAGCCAGGATTTGGCTGAGACCGCCGAGGCCGCCGAGCGTCTGGCTCGCTGGCTCGAAACCCGCTCG
Source organism: Tepidimonas sp. (assembly GCF_029335975.1). Lineage (GTDB taxonomy): Bacteria > Pseudomonadota > Gammaproteobacteria > Burkholderiales > Burkholderiaceae_C > Tepidimonas. Next base: position 9,207 of record NZ_JARJMT020000085.1, on the reverse strand, counting down.
CCCGCGACCCTGGCCAGCGCGACGCTCATCAACAACGCCGCGGTGCTGCCGCCGATCGGCCCATTGCAATCCAGCCCGGCGACGGCATTGTCGCAAGCCCTGCGCGTCGGGCTGGAGGCGCCGATGCACCTGACAGCGGCGTTTTTGCGCATCACCGACGGGTGGGTCCAGTCGCAGGACTGGGATGGCCCGCGACGGGTGCTCAACATATCTTCGGGACTTGGGCGCTACCCGATGGCGGGACAGTCTATCTATTGCGCGGTCAAGGCCGGGCTGGACCACTTCAGCCGCTGCACGGCACTGGACGAGGCCCGCCGCCCCCGCGGGGCGCGCATCGTCTCCCTGGCCCCTGGGGTCATCGATACGGATATGCAGGCGCAGATGCGTGCTGGCGATCCTGCAGTCTTTCCAGATCTCGACCGTTTCTTGCAATTGCACGCCCAGGGGCAACTCACATCGCCGCAGCAGGCCGCGCAGCGGGTGCTCGCGTGGCTGGAACGACCGGATTTTGGCGATCCGTGCGTGGCCGATGTGCGCAACGCCGGCTAGGCGCAGCGCCGTCCCGCCTGCGCTCAGGCCCCGATCCATCGCCCCAATCAATCACCCAAAAAGCCGCCGGCCCGATAGGTCAGCACCAGGGTATCGCGCCAACCGAGCACGCCCTCTGTCCGTGGCTGGATCGGCGTGGTTTCGTGGATGACGCGCGCATCGTCGAGCAGCAGCACGGACCACGGTTCGGTCAGGGTAAAGCGCTGCCCATTGGGGCCATCGGCCTCGAACACACGACTCTCCCCCCCTTTGATGGCGTGGCGGCAGACCAGAAAGACGGCCACCAAATCGACGCCGTCACGGTGTGCGCCTTCGGGCGTGGGGCGACCAATGCCTCCGGTGGTGTCGATGCGGAAGGGATGCGCCTCCACATACCAGGGCTGCGCGCCCTTGAGGGCGGAGACCACGGCCCCAGTGCGCTGCAGCAGCCGCGTCCACGCCGGCTGGGCGAGCAAGGTGTCGGTCAGCGGGGCAAACCAGCGCCGCATGCCCCCGTGCAAGGCGTTGTATTCCACCGGCTGATAGTGCGGCCGCTCGGGCATTGGGCGCACGACGTCGCCCTCGACGACGAAGCAGCCATGCCGGCGCCGACGGTAACGGCCGCCATCCTTCAAATACCGATCCGGCGGCAAATCGTCCCAGGCGGGCTGCAGGGCCGCCAGCGCGGCCGCATCCAACCCGAGCCAGGTCCGCACCGCCGCCGCGCCGAGCACCGCATACCCCTGGCGGGCAAGGGCGGCGTCGAGTTGGTCGGCGGCGACAGTGGGCGGGTCAAAGTGCGCGGTCATGGTATCTCGAGTGTAGCCGGCCCGCTGCGCCGGGCTGCGGGTAAACGCTATGGACGGCGCCGCCGAGTCAGGCTAATGTTTGATTGATAAAAATCAAATTTGACGCGTCCATCGCATCATCGCGGAGGTTTAGCCATGGCCACCACCCACCCCGAATCGACCGACACGAGCCCCTCCGAGGCGCACCGCCCGGACGCCGAGGCCGAACGGGAATCGGTCTTTTCGCTGCCGCTGGCCTCGCTGCGCCCGGGTGATCCGCTGCGCTGGCTGGCCCGCGGTTGGCGAGATTTTTTAGCGTGTCCGCGCATTGGGCTGTTTTACGGCGCGTGCTTTGCACTCATGGGGCAGGCGCTGTGGCAGACCTTTCAACACGCACCCGCCTATGTGCTGGCGCTGAGCGCCGGTTTTTTGCTCATGGGCCCGTTTCTGGCGCTGGGCTTGTATGACGCCAGCCGCGCACTGCAAGAGGGACGCCGCCCGTCACTGCGCGCGACGCTGTGGGCGTGGCGGCCCACCCTGTCCACCATGGCCATCTTCGCCGGCGTACTGCTGATCCTGGAGATGCTGTGGGGCCGCGCCTCACTGGTGGTGTTTGCGGTGACCATGAACACCATGCCCTCCAGCGAAAACATGCTGGCCGCGCTGCTGAGTTTGGACAACCTGGAGTTTTTGGTCACTTATGTGGTCGTCGGCGCCATCTTTGCGGGGCTGATCTTCGTCAGCAGCGTGATTTCCATCCCTATGATTCTGGATCGACAGACGGATGCAGTGTCAGCCGCGCTGACGAGTTTTCGCGCTTGTTTGCAAAACCCAGGCGTCATGCTCCTTTGGGGCGCGTGGATCACCGGTCTGTGTGTCGTGGCCATGCTGCCGGCCTTTTTGGGTTTGTTGGTGGTGGGGCCGGTGTTGGGTCATGCCACCTGGCATGCCTATCGGCACATCGTGCCGGCGCCGGCCCGCAGCGGGGTTACGCGTTGACGTCCACGACCAGCCGGCCGCGCGCACGCCCAATGTCAACACCATGCTCGACTTCAACATTTGGGCCTGGAACAGCCGCGTCTTCCCTGGAATCGATCCGCTGGTGGCCCGGCTGGGCGAGCGCGTGCGCGTGCGCATCGGCAAACCTGACCATGATCAACCATCCGATCCATATCCACGGCGTCGAGTGCGAGGTTACCGGCACCGACGGCGGCTCGGTTCGACCCGAGGCACGTTGGCCCGAAGTGACAGTGGATATCGCGGTCGGCCAGATGCGCCAGATCGAGTTCCTTGCTGAGGAGGAAGGCGACTGGGCCATGCACGGCCACAAGAGCCATCACACCATGGGCGCCATGGGCCATGGCGCACCCACGCCAATCGGCGTCGATCACCGCGGCCTGGTGCAGCGCATCCACCATGGCCCGCAGGGCCACGACATACCGCGCCACCCCAGCGCGCAGCCTCCGGAACAGAAACCCTGGGGTATCGCTGGCGACCCCGCGCGCGTGACCCGCACGGTCGAAATCCGCATGGACGATGACATGCGCATTCGCCCCGACCATCTGACCATGCGCGAGGGCGAGACGCTGCGCCTGCGCGCCGTCAACCGCGGGCGTGTCATGCACGAGCTCGTGCTCGGCACACCAGAGGAACTTGCTGCCCATGCTGAGCTCATAAAGACACACGCCGGTATGGTGGAGCATCACGATCCACACATGGCCCATGTGCCGCCCCGACGGCGCGCTGACCTGGTCTGACACTTCAACCGCGCTGTCGATTTTGCCCTCGCATGCCTGATTCCTGGTCACTTCGAGGCGGTCATGATCAGCCACCTCCGGGCTGAATCTGCTGCATAGGAGAAAACCCCATGAAACGCCGCGACCGGATGCGCCGGAGTTTGGCTTGGTTGGCTGCCACAGGCTCGGGGCTGGGCATGCCGCGGGGGCTCGGTTCCTGCCACAGAAGGCCGATGGGGCCTACATCGTGACCGACATCAAATTGGCCCCTTGACGGCTGCGCTAGGATCGAAGCCATGACTTCATTTGTCGATGCCATCCTGATCACCGCCGACAATGCGTTGCGCACGTTATTCGCGCCGCATCGCGCTGCAAGACCGACGCCCGCCGTGTCCGCCGAACAACAGGCTGAGGCTGCGCAGATGACCGATTCGGAGCGCCGCCTCTCCGGGGCGCTGATGCGCGTCAATCATGTTGGCGAAATCTGCGCGCAAGCGCTCTACACGGGGCAGGCGCTGGCGGCTCGCCTCGGCCCCGGCCATCCGCAGGAACGCGAGCGCACCGCCCGCCACCTGGAAGCGGCCGGGCAAGACGAAACGGATCACTTGGCGTGGTGTCAGCAGCGGCTGGATGAGTTGGGCGAGCGCCGCTCGCTGCTCGCGCCACTGTGGTACGCCGGAGCGCTGACCATCGGCCTGGCAGCCGGACTGGCCGGCCGCCCCATCAGCCTGGGCTTCGTTGTCGAGACCGAACGCCAGGTCGAGGCCCACTTGGACGGCCATCTGGACCGGCTGCCGGCGCGTGACCATCCGTCGCGGGCCATCGTCGCACAAATGAAGGCCGACGAAATCCGTCACGCGCGCGATGCGCAGCAGGCCGGTGGTGTGGAGCTGCCGTCCCCCGTGAAGTGGGCGATGCGCGCCGCCGCCAAGGTCATGACGACGGTCGCGCACCGGATCTGAGCGGGCGGATCAGTCCACCTCGATCAGCTCGTAGCTGGTCGTGATCTGCGCCGTCTTGCCTAGCATGATGCTGGCCGAGCAGTATTTTTCGTGGCTGAGCTGGATGGCGCGCTCGAGTGCAGACGCCGGAATGCCCTTGCCGTGCACCACGAAGTGCATGTGGATCGAGGTAAACACCTTCGGTTCGGTCTCGGCCCGGGTGGCGGACATCTTGACCTGACAGCCCCGCACATCGTGCCGGCCGCGCTTGAGGATCATCACGATATCGAACGAGGTGCAGCCGCCGGTTCCGGCCAGCACCAGTTCCATGGGCCGGGGCGCCAGATTGGCGCCGCTGGTCTCAGGCTTGGCGGGGTCCACGGCCCCATCCATCGCCACGATGTGACCGCTGCCCGTCGCGGCCACGAAACCCATGTTGGAGCCGGCGCCGGCAGCGCCAGTCCAGGTGACGGTGCATTCCATCCAACTGTCTCCAAAATGACACGGCGCAGGCAAGGATGCTGCACCGCAATATAAGCGATATATAATATGTGTCATTGTATGACGCGCTCGGCGCATGGCCGGCGTCATCATTGGGGCCCCGTGGTCCAGTAATGGTTGTCTCCTCTGCCCTCTATGGGTGGTTCAAGGCCCAGGCATCGCGCCTGGGCTTTTTTTTTCAGCCAGCCCAAGGCTAGCTTCAGCGCCGCCAGCCGGGTGCCGCATTCGCCCGCCGTATGATTGCATGGAGTCATCCGGAATTGCCATGCCTGCCCAGCCCCCTGCTCGTCCCGCTGCTTCCCCGTTGACCCCGCAAGACTATCTGAAGAGGATCCTCACCGCACGCGTCTACGACGTGGCGCGCGAGACAGCGCTGGAGCCGGCGCGCAACCTCAGCCGTCGTCTGCACAACAAAGTGCTGCTCAAGCGCGAGGACCAGCAGCCGGTGTTCAGCTTCAAGCTGCGCGGCGCCTACAACAAGCTGGCGCAACTCAGCGGCGAACAGCTGCGGCGCGGCGTGATTTGCGCTTCGGCCGGCAACCATGCGCAAGGTGTGGCATTGGGCGCACATAAGCTTGGGGCGCGCGCCGTCATCGTCATGCCCACCACCACACCGCAGGTCAAAATCGATGCCGTGCGCGCGCTCGGCGGCGAGGTGGTGCTGCACGGCGACAGCTACTCCGACGCCGCACAGCACGCGGCAGAGCTGGCGCGGCGCGAGGGTCTCACCTTCGTACACCCGTTCGACGACCCCGACGTCATCGCCGGCCAGGGCACCATCGCGATGGAGATGCTGCGCCAGCTGCAGGGCCTGGGCTCCAACCGGCTCGACGCGGTGTTCGTCGCCATTGGCGGAGGTGGTCTCATCGCAGGCGTGGCCAACTACCTCAAGGCCGTTCGCCCGGACATCCGTGTCATCGGCGTGCAGATGAGCGATTCGGACGCCATGTTGCGTTCGGTTCGCGCAGGCCAGCGCGTGCAGCTCGACGACGTCGGGCTATTCTCTGACGGCACAGCGGTCAAGCTGGTGGGTGAAGAGACTTTCCGCATCGCCCGCGAGCTGGTCGACGGCTACATCACCGTCGACACCGATGAGGTCTGCGCCGCAATCAAGGACGTGTTCGCCGATACCCGCAGCATTGTCGAGCCGGCCGGCGCCATGGCCGTCGCCGCGATCAAAAAGCATGTCGCTCAGCACAAGACGCGCGGCGAGACGTACGCCGCCGTCCTGTGCGGAGCCAACATGAACTTTGACCGTCTGCGCTTCGTGGCCGAACGCGCCGAGGTCGGTGAGGAACGCGAGGCGCTGTTTGCCGTCACCATTCCCGAGGAGCGCGGCAGCTTCCTGCGCTTCCTGCAGGCCATCGGTTCGTTGCCGGGTGGACCGCGCAACGTCACCGAATTCAACTACCGCATCCACGACGCCCGCGTGGCGCATGTGTTCGTCGGCTTGACCACCCACGGCAAGGGCGAAAGCGGCAGGATCGCCGCTGCGTTCGAGCGACAGGGTTTTGCCACGCTGGACCTGACCCACGACGACCTGGCGCAGGAGCATATCCGCCATATGGTCGGCGGCCATTCGCCGCTGGCGCAAGACGAGCGGCTGCTGCGCTTCGTCTTTCCCGAGCGGCCCGGCGCACTGCTGAAGTTCCTCACACTGATGCGACCGAGCTGGAACATCAGCTTGTTTCATTACCGCAACCAAGGCGCCGACTACGGCCGCATCCTGGTCGGCCTGCAGGTGCCACCGAAAGACGGGCGGGCGTTCGAACGCTTCTTGCGCGATCTCGGCTATCCATATGTCGAGGAAACGGACAACCCCGTGTATCGGCTGTTCCTGCGGGGATGAACGGCAGGCGGCGCCTTGGTGTCAGTCGGGGGTGCCGAACGCTGACTAAGGATGGCCTTACCCGCCGGTGCCCGCAGGCGGGCCGGACGCCGCGGGGCGCACCGGCACGGGCAGGCGCACCGCCTCACCCCCCTGTGGCGGCACCAGCCACGCGCCGTCGCGCTCGATGCGCTGCACGCGCCAGCCATCCGGCAGCTCCGCGCCCGCGCGGTAGGGCTTGGCCCGCTGGCCGTCGCTGGCCAGCAGCACCACCCCCCGCCCTCCGCTGTCGGCCACCACACCATGCAAACGCCAAGCCAGGCCAGGGTCGCTGGGCAGCGCCGGTGGGGCTGCGGCCGTGTTGTCCCGATCGCCACCCAGCGCCCGCACCAATGTCGTTTCCTGCACAAGCGCTGGGGACGAGGGCGCAGGCACCACCGCAGTCAAGTCTTGCCCCTGCCCCCACAACCGCCAACCCCAGGCTGCCGCGAGTCCGCCGGCCAACCCCCACGCAGCCAAGGCGACCAACGCGGGCAGGACTGCGCGCCCATGCGCGCGGCGCACGGACGAGGGATGAAGGGGCACAGCAGAAGACAGCGTCATGGGGCTGCATTATCATCCCGGCATGAGATTCGCTTGCGCGCCCATACCCAACCGCCGCGCTGTTCGGGGCTTTACGCTGATCGAGCTGTTGGTCATCCTCGTCATCATCGGCGTGCTGGCCGCGCTGATCGTGCCCAATGTCATCAGCCGCGCCGAAGAGTCGCGCGTCACGGCTGCGCGCGCCGATGTCGCCAATCTGATGCAGGCGCTCAAGCTCTACCGGCTGGACAATCAGCGCTACCCCTCGCAGGAGCAAGGCTTGCAAGCGCTGGTGCAGCGGCCCGCGTCTGGCCCGCCTGCGCCGGGCTGGCGTCCCTACCTCGACAAGCTGCCCAACGACCCCTGGGGTCGGCCCTATCAGTACCTCAACCCTGGCGTCTACGGCGAGGTGGACGTATTTTCGCTGGGTGCCGATGGCCAACCCGGCGGCGAGGGCAACGATGCCGACATCGGCAGCTGGCAATGAGGACGTCTCTGCCCGACTGGTGCCGCGCCCGCGCGGGTTGACGCTGTTGGAGTTGCTGGTGGTGCTGGCCATCGTCAGCATCGCCAGTATCGGCGTGGCGCAGGCGTGGCGCGGCGATGCCGACCGGCGGCTGGATCGGCTGGCCACCGAGCTGCGCGACCAGATCGAGGTGGTACGGGTGTTGGCGCGCGCCGGCGGCACGGCTGCCAAGCTGTCTTGGGACGCCCAGGGCCTGCACTGGCACGGCCTGCCCGACGCGGCGTTGTCTGAATTGCCCCGGGTACGCCCATGGCCGCTGCCAGACGTGGCACTGACGCTGGAGCCGCCGCAGTCGGCACTGGTGCTGGGCAGCGAGCCGATGGGCCCGCCGTGGCGGCTGACCCTGCGCCACGGCGAGCGCGCGCGCACCTTGGCCTTTGACGGCTGGGGCGCGGTGCGCTTGGAGTGAGCGCGATCCCTATTCCCTATCCAGATGCCAGCCAGATCTGCTGCACTGCCGACACGCCACCGCCATCTCCCGCCAGTGGGTAACCGTGCCCGGCGCGGCTTCACGCTGGTGGAGGTGCTGGTAGCGCTGGCCATCGTCGCCACCGCAGCCCTGGCCGCCCAGCAGGCCGGCCAGACCCTGTTGCGCAGTGCCGAGCGCCAGCCGGCCCAGTGGCTGGCGCAGCTGTGCGCGCACAACGCGCAGGTGGCGCTGCGGCTGGAGCCGGCCTTCCCGCCTCCCGGCACGCGCGAGTTCACCTGCACGCAAGGCGGCATGGAGCACACGGTGCAGATTGCCATCGACCCAACGCCGAACCCGAGCTTTCGCCGTGTCGAGGTGCGGGTGCGACCAGCTGGCAGCGATGCCGTGCTGACCCAGCTGACCACCGTGCTCGGCCGGCACTGACGGGGCCGACGATGCGCCGCGCCCGGGGCCTGACGCTCATCGAACTGCTGACCGCGCTGGCCGTGCTGTCCCTGCTCGCCACGCTGGGCTGGCGCGCGCTGGACGGGCTGCTGCGCGTGCGCGAAGCAACCGAAGCGCGCAGCGCAGCGCAACTCGGCTGGACCGATGTGATGGCACAGTGGCAACTCGACCTCGACCAGATGGTGGTGCCGTCGGCTGACCTCAGCGATCCGACAGCGGCCTGGTCGCAGCAGGGCGGCACGGTGCGCCTGCTGCGCCACGCTGCCGACAGCGCGGGCTGGCAGGTGGTGGCGTGGGCGGCAGTGGACGACGGCCGTCGTTGGGCACGCTGGGCATCGGGGCCCCTGACGACGCGAGAGGCGCTCGCCCAGGCGTGGGCACAGGCACCGCAGCGCGTGCGAGCGCAAGGGGTGCGCACGGTCGCCATCAGCGGCGCTGAGGTGCAGGTGTGGGACGGTATGCGGTGGAGCGTCGGCAGCCCCGAGGGGACACCCCCTGCGGCGGTGCGTCTGATTCTGGTGCCCGCGGCCGGCGCCGGCTTTGACGGAGCACTGACACTGGATTGGGTCTCGGCCCGCGTCGCCGGAGGCAAGTCGTGAGGCACATGCGCGGGGCAGCGCTGCTGGTGGCGCTGATGCTGATGGCGCTGGTGGCGACGCTGGCGGCCGGCGCGTGGAGCTTGCAGTGGCGCGCCTGGCACGTGGAGCGCACCGAACGGGATCGGGCCCAGGCGGCATGGCTGCTGACCGGCGCACTGGACTGGGCGCGTCTGATCCTGCGCGAGGATGGCCGGGCCTCCCGCACCGATCATCTGGCCGAGCCATGGGCGGTGCCGCTGCAGCCGACACGGCTGTCCACCTTCCTGCGCGCCACCGCCAACGACGGCACCGACGTGCTCGACGA
>NZ_JARJMT020000066.1 GCF_029335975.1 Tepidimonas sp. | reverse complement strand
GACCGAACGCACGCTCTTTTCCATGCGGTTGTCGCTGATGGCGGCAACCCTCGCCACGCTGCTGGCGTTGCTGCTCGCCATCCCCGCGGCTTACGCCCTGTCACGCTCCCGTTTTCCCGGCAAGGAGGCGGCGGAGACGGTGCTGGACTTTCCCATCATCGTCTCGCCGGCGGCCCTGGGGGCCATCATCCTGATCTTTTTCAACAACCCCCTGGGCGAATGGATCCAGGAAAACGTGGTCTATTTCGTGTTCGGTTTCGCTGGCATCGTGCTGGCGCAGTTCGTCACCGTGCTGGGCCTGGCGGTGCGCATGTTGAAGGCCGCCTTCGACGAGGTGCCAGTGGCGCTGGAACGGGTGGCCCGCACTCTGGGCGCGAGCCTGCGTTACGGCTTTTTCACGGTCACGCTGCCGCTGGCGAAGAACGGGCTCGTCGCTGCCTTCATCCTGACCTGGGCCAAGGCCCTGGGCGAGTTCAGCGCCACCCTGATGGTGGCCGGCTCGATGGCCATGCGCACCGAAACCCTGCCGATCGCCATCTCCATGCGCCTGTCCTCCGCCAACATCGAGAGCACGGTGGTGCTGATCCTGATCCTGGTGGTCATCGGTCTGACCGCGCTGTTTGCCACCCGCCGCCTGCTGGGGAGAGTGGTGCATGCTTGATGTCACGCATGTTATCGCCCGGGCCGGCGGCTTTCAGCTATCCGGCATCGATCTCAAGATCGAAGCAGGCCAATGCCATGCCGTGCTCGGCCCCTCCGGCTCGGGCAAGAGCACACTGCTTTCCGCCGTGCTCGGCCCGCTGCCGGCGACGTCGGGCAGCGTGCTTCTCGCCGGCGAGGACATCACGCATCGGCCCATCGAACGTCGTCTGCTCGGCTACGTGCCCCAGCACCTGGGTCTGTTTCCGCACCTGTCGGTGCTGGACAACCTCACCTATAGCGCGCGCGCCCGGCGTGTGCCGGAGGCCGAATACCGGCCGCTGCTGGATCGTCTGGTCGCAATCACCGGCATCGGCGCATTGCTCACACGCCGCATCGCCACGCTCTCCGGCGGCGAGCGTCAGCGCGTGGCCCTGGTGCGGGTGCTGGCCGCCAACCCGCGCCTGGTGCTGCTCGACGAGCCGTTCACCGCGCTCAACGAAAGCCTGCGCCGCGAACTGTGGTGGCTGGCGAAGGACTTGCAACGCGAACGGGGCTTGACGGTGATGATGGTCACCCACGACCTCGCCGAGGCCTATTTCCTCGCCGACCACATCATCGTGCTGATCGACGGCCGGCAGGAGCAGAGCGGCGACAAGCGGTCCGTCTTCCGCCGGCCGGCCAGTCTCGCCGTGGCGCGCTTCCTGGGGCTGAAGAAGATGTTCTGGGTGAAAGCGCCAATGAATGCGGCGGCCCGCGCCCGGAACGCATCGTCGCCCATGATTCCTGCCCTGACCATGCAACGCTGCCCCTCTGTTTTTTCTTTCCCTCTTTTATAGCGAGTTCGACCATGTCTAAATGTTTCCTACACCCGACTCCGGATCAGGTCACGCTGCACAACCTGGATGGGGCCAATACCCTGAAGTTTCCTGACGCCGGCGGCCATGCCGGTTTGGCCGCAGGGGGGCAGCTTGCCTCGAAACACATATCCCGGCCGCTCGGCGCGGTTGCACTGGGACTGAGCATCGGCGCCCCCGCCGCCGCGGAGCAGTCGGCTCAAACGGCCGCCCCCGTTTTGTTGCACACCGCCGGGTCGGCCCGTGCCGCCCTGGCGGAGATCGCGGATCGATTCGCGGCCGAGCGCAAGCTGGAAGTCAAAATCGTGTCCGGCCCCGCCGGCGCCCTGCGCGAGCGCATCGAACAGGGCGAGCGGGCGCAGGTTTTCGCCTCGGCCAGCATGTCGCATCCCGAGCAACTGGCCGCCGCCGGCATGAGTGCGCCGGCCGTGCTCTTCGCGCGCAATCAAATTTGCGCCCTGACGGCGCCTCACATCGATACGACGCCGGATAAATTACTCGATACCCTGCTGTCCGATCAGGTGCGCCTGGGCGTCTCGACCCCCAAGCGCGACCCACTCGGCGACTACACGCTGCAACTTTTCGAGAAGGCCGACGCCGTGCAGCCCGGTGCGCGCGCCAGACTGGAAGCCAAGGCACAACGGCTGACGGGCGCTCCGGACAGCGCCGTCCCGCCCGCCGGCCGCAATGCCTACGGCTGGCATGTGGAAAACGGACGCGCGGATGTGTTTCTGACCTATTGCACCAATGCGCTGCAGGCCCGCAAGGAGGTGCCGGCGCTGCGCATTGTCGCGGTTCCGGATGCCTTGGCCGTCGCCGCCGATTACGGCCTGACGGTGCTGCGCGGCGCCCCTGAAGCGGCCTGGGATTTGGCGATGTACATTTTGTCGCCGTACGGTCAGGCGGTGCTTGAACGTTACGGTTTCATAGCCGTGACCAAGGTTCAGAAGTGAGCGCGAGGACGGGTTGCCATGACGGGTCGTGTGGCGCGCGCCCACGGGGCGCGTCTGCCTTTCGGGCTACAAGGTCAAAGCCATGAAGACACCCCCTACCCATCGCAGTCTCGCCGGCTTCGGCTGGGGTGCCCTCATCGGCAGCCTGGGCGGGCTAATCGGCCTGGGCGGCGCGGAGTTCCGCCTGCCGGTGCTGGTGGGTCGCTTCAAGCTGCCCACCTTGGAGGCGGTGATCCTCAACAAGGCCATGAGCCTGGTGGTGGTGGCCTTCGCGCTGTTGTTCCGGGGCGGCGCCATCCCCTTCGCCGAGCTGTGGGCCCAGGTGGACATCGCCGTCAACCTGCTGGCCGGCAGTCTCATCGGCGCCTGGTGGGCGGCGGGGCACGCCATGCGCCTGCCGCGCCGGATGCTGGACCGGGTCATCCTGGTGCTGCTCATCATGCTGGCCCTGGTGATCCTCGCCGAGGCCTGGCTGGACGGCGCCGGCGGCGGTCATGGCGGCGGCACGCCGCTGATCGCCGACCCCCTGCTGCGCTGGGGGGCGGGCTTGGGTGCGGGGCTTTTCATCGGCATGGTGGCGGCACTCCTGGGGGTGGCCGGCGGCGAATTGCTGATCCCCACCTTGCTGCTGCTCTACGGTCTGGACATCAAGCTGGCGGGGAGTCTCTCGCTGCTGATCAGCCTGCCGACGATGGTCGTCGGCTTCGCCCGCTACCGCGAATCCAACGCCTTCGCCGTGCTCGGCCACGAGCGGCCCCTGCTGATCTGGATGGCGGCCGGCTCCATCGTCGGCGCCGGAGTGGGCGGGCTCATGCTGGGGCTGGTGCCCGCGGCGTGGTTGCTCACCGGGCTGGGCATCATCCTGCTCGTCTCCGCCGTCAAGGTGTTTCAGCATAGCGTTGCTCAACATGACTGAGGCGATCATCCAAGCTTGCGTGTCCGGCGCGACGCGCACCCGAGACGTTGACCGATGGGTGGTGAGGTGGCAGGCTGCCCCCGCCGACCGGCATTCGACACATGACCTGCTGGCCGCGCGGCTGCTGTGCGTCCTGATCGCCCGTGCCTGGCTGCTCAAGGCCGGCGGTCTGGGCCGGCCCGAGCCTGGCGCCGCGTCGTCCTGGCACGCCCAAGCCGCCGCGGCCGACGACCGCGTCGCCCAGAACAATCTGGGCGTGCGCTGCCGCGACGGCCGCGGCGTGGACAGGAACCTGGACGAGGCCCTGCGCTGGTTCAAGCGCTCGGCGGATGCCGACTATCCCAAGGCGCAGCTCAACCTGGGGCTGCTGCTCAAGACAGGCACGGGCGCCGGGAGCGCGCCATGAGGCGCCGCGACTTCCTCCTCGGCCTGTCCGCCTTGACACTGGCGCGGCATTCACTGGCCGCCCCCGCGACGGGCTTGCACGTCTTCGGCACGCTGCCTCGGCCAGAGCAAGTGCAGCGGGTGTTCGCCGCCGGTGCGCCCGCCGCCGTTCTCGTCTATTGCCTGGCGGCAGACAAACTCATGGGCTGGCCTGCGCCACTCACCGACGAGGCGAAAAATCTGCTCGCGCCGGCAGCGCGCGTGCTGCCCGTGCTGGGCCGGCTGGCCGGGCGCGGCAGCACGTTGCCGCTGGAAAAGCTCGTGGCTCTGAAGCCCGACCTGATTGTCGACGCTGGTACGGTGGATGCCACCTATCTCTCCACCGCTGAGCGGGTGTGGCGGGCCACCGGCATCCCTTATGTACTGGTGGACGGGCGACTGGCCGACAGCGCCCGCCAATTGCGCGAAACCGGGCGGCTGCTGGGCGTGGCCGAGCGCGGCGAGCGGCTGGCGCGCTATGCGGAAACGACGCTCATCACCTGCGACAACATCGGCGGTCAGCGCCGACCGCGCGTCTATCTCGCCCGCGCCGCCGACGGCTTGGAAACGGCACTGCCTGGCTCGGTCAACGGCGAATGCATCGAAGCGGCCTGCGGCATCAACGCCGCCCAGGGCACGGGCGGTAATCTGGCGCGTGTTTCGCGCGAGCAAATCCTCGCCTGGGCGCCTGAAGTCATCGTCACCCAGTATCCCGAATTCCATGCCCTCGCCAGGCGGGATGATTTCTGGCGCCGCCTGCCCGCCGTGCGCGACGGCCGCCTGTACCTCGCGCCTGCGCTGCCCTTCGGCTGGCTCGACGGCCCGCCCAGCGTGAACCGGCTGATCGGCGTGCGCTGGCTGGCGGCGCGGCTGCATGGCCAAGCCGCCCGCACCGAATGGCTCGAAGACGCGCGGGAGTTCAACGCCTTGTTTTACGGTTACGCGCCAACGCGCGACGAACTGGCGCGGCGATTGCCGGAATTGACATGATGCGAAGCATGGCAGCATGTCGGCGCGCGCGCTGCGCGGCCTCGCATGAGACGCGCCTGGCTAACCCACCCTTGCCCATATCCGCGACCGGCCCTGATCGCGAGTCGCACTGACGAGAATCGACTGCATGATCCACACGACTGACACCATCCTACTGAGCTTACTCGCCGATGACACCGGCGGCGGCGACCTGACCACCCACTCGCTCGGCATCGGTGCGCGACCGGGGCGGCTGACTTTCGCTGCACGCGAGGCGATGACGGTGTGTTGCACCGAAGAGGCGGTGCGCCTTTTCGAGTTGGCCGGAGCACGCGCGACGCTCGCCGCCGCCAGCGGCACGCGGGTTGCAGCCGGCACGCCGCTGCTCGAAGCCGAGGGCAGCGCCGCGAGCCTGCACCGGGCCTGGAAGACCGCGCAGGTACTGGTCGAATGGTCGAGTGGCATTGCGACCCGCGCCGCAGCCATCGTCGCAGCAGCCGGCGATGTGCCCGTCGCTTGCACGCGCAAGAATGTTCCCGGCACCAAGGCGCTGTCGATCAAGGCGGTGCGCGCTGGGGGCGCGACCATGCACCGTCTCGGTTTGTCGGAGACCCTGCTGGTCTTCGCCGAGCATCGGTTGTTCCTCGACGAGGCGCCGGCCACGACCATCAAGCGCCTCAGACGCCGCGAGCCGGAGAAAAAAATCGTCGTCGAAGTCGTCGATGTCGCCGAAGCGCTGCGCTGGATGGAGGCCGGTGCCGACGTGCTGCAACTGGAGAGGTTCTCGCCCGAGCAGGTCGCGGCATGCCGTCGCGCCAGCGCCAGCTTTTCGCCCGTCCTCCTGGCGGCAGCCGGCGGCATCAACGCCAGCAACGCCGCCGCCTATGCAGCAGCCGGCGCCGATTTACTCGTCACCTCGGCGCCTTATACCGCACCGCCAAGCGATGTGCAGGTCTCGTTCAGGCATGCGCCATGAATCCGCTGCGTGAACGCGGCGAGCCACGGGATGCGCCACCGCCAGGCCAACTCGATCGCAACGGCGGCGCGAGCGATCTTCCACCCGTGACCCTCGCCGGAAAACCCGCTTGCCGCAGCCCTCTGTGGCGAGGGCTTGGCTTTGACGACGCGCGGCTTGGCGTTCACGCGCCGACGCGCGCAGAGCTGGCGCACCGGCTGCCTGATCTCGCATGAAACTCGCCACAAGAGGCGCCGTTGCGCGGCTGTTCATCCTTGCGGCTGCCTTGGTCGCGGCGCTGCTGGCGGCCTTTGCCTTCGGGCCGTATCCGCTGTCTCCGCTTGACGCGCTGGCGGCGCTGTGGGCGGGGCCAGGGGCCGACAACGACGCCGCCACCGTGGTTTGGCAGCTGCGCCTGCCGCGCATCGTGGCTGGGCTGCTGGTCGGCGCGGCGCTCTCCGCGGCAGGTGCGGCCTATCAGGGCATGTTCAGGAACCCATTGGTTTCGCCCGACATTTTGGGCGTGGCCGCCGGTGCCGGGCTGGGCGCGGCGCTGGCCATCTACTTTGGCCTGCCGCTCATCGCCGTGCAGGCCATCGCCTTCATGGGCGGGCTTGTGGCAGTGGCTGCCGTGGTGTTCGTCGCAGCTCAGGTGCGCCGCCACGACCCGGTGCTGGTGCTGGTGCTGGCCGGGGTGGCTGTGGGCACGCTGTTTTCCGCCGGGATTTCGCTCATCAAGGTGTTGGCCGATCCCAGCGTGCAACTGCCTTCGATCACCTTCTGGCTCTTGGGCGGGCTCAACGCCGTGGCGGCCAGTGATTTGTGGATCGCCGCGCCTTTGGTCGTCGTGGCGCTGACACCGATGCTGTTGTTGCGTTGGCGCGTCAACCTGCTGTCGCTGTCCGACGAGGAAGCCGCCGCACTCGGTGTGAATGTCAGCCGACTGCGCGGCATCTTGATCGTCTCCGCCACGCTGATGACGGCCGCTGCCGTGTCGATGGCCGGTATCGTCGGCTGGATCGGTCTGGTGGTGCCGCACGCCGCGCGCCTTCTGGTGGGTCCGGAGTTCTCGCGCCTCTTGCCGGCCTCTGTGTTGTTGGGAGCCGCCTTCCTCATCGCCGCCGACACCCTCGCGCGCTCGATGGCCAGCATCGAACTGCCCCTGGGCATCCTCACAGCCTTCGTCGGCGCGCCGGTGTTCCTGTGGCTGCTGGCGCGCACTGGCAGGGGTGGATGAAAATGCTCGCTGCCCACGGCCTCGCCATCGGCTACCGCCACCACCCGGTGGGCGAGGACATCGAGCTATCTCTCGTTGCGGGCGAGGTGCTGTGCCTGCTCGGCCCCAATGGCGGCGGCAAGACCACGCTGTTTCGCACCCTGCTGGGCATCCTGCCGCCGCTGGCCGGCAGGGTCGAGGTGGCCGGGCGGGAGCTTGCCGACTGGTCGCGGGCGGCGCTGGCGACGCAAATCGCCTATGTGCCGCAGTCGCAGGCCGGGCTGTTCGCTTTCACTGTCGAGGAGGTGGTGTTGATGGGCCGCACCGCGCGCCTCGGCCGCTTTGCCACGCCGTCGGCGCGCGACCGGGAGAAGGCCCGGGCCTGCCTTGCGCGCCTGGGCATCGGCCATCTGGGTGAGCGCATCTACACCGAGATCTCCGGCGGCGAGCGGCAACTGGCGCTGATCGCCCGGGCGCTTGCCCAGGAAGCGGCGATTCTGATCCTCGACGAACCCACGGCCAGCCTCGACTTCGGCAACCAGTTGCGGGTGCTCAAAGAGATCGACGCGCTCAAGGCGCAGGGGCTGGCGATCCTGATGTCCACCCATCAGCCCGAACACGCGCTGCGTGTGGCCGACCGCATCGCCCTGCTCAAGGCCGGTCGCATCGTCGCGCAGGGCCCGCGCACGCTGGTGACGGCGCAAACGCTGGCTGCGCTTTACGGGGTCGATGCCGGTGAAGTGGCACGCAGTCTGCCGCAACTGGCACATCTGTGATGATGAAGTGCGCCGCACCAACACCGGAAGCGCTGCCTGCCGCCCTGCGCGCTGCAGCCGAACCGCGCCTGATCCTGCTCACCGGCGGCCGCGGTTCGGGCAAGACCCGCTGGTGCATGGCCTTGTGTGAGGCCGCGCAGCGGGCCGGTCTCGATGTTGCCGGGGTGATCTCGCCAGCGGTGTTTGCGAATGGCGCCAAGATCGCCATCGACGTGCAAGATGCGGCCACCGGCAAGCGCCGCAGGCTCGCCGAGCGGCCGCCGCCGGGTGAAGCCGGCACCGCCGGACTGGGCTGGCGCTTCGACGACGCGGCGCTGGCTTGGGGCGACCGTTTGCTCAGCCATGCGCCCGCCTGCGACCTGCTCATCGTCGATGAACTGGGGCCACTGGAGTTTCGCGGCGCGGGCGGTTTCCGGCATGGCTTCGCGGCCATCGAGGCGCGCCGCTGGCGGCTGGCGCTGGTCGTGGTGCGGCCAGAGCTTTGTGCAGCCGCTATCGCGCGCTGGCCTTGGATTTCGAATGTTTTCGATGTGGACGCGCAATGAAGGCGTGTCTGCATCGGGCGCCCCCGCGGCCGACCCCATCATTGCCACAGGAGTGTGTATGAAGACCATTCACGATATCGATTTCGCGCAACTCTACCGAACGCACATGCAAGCTGCCGGTGGCCGCGAAAAACCGCCGCAGGAGTGGGACGCCCGCGCCAAGGAGATGGGCAAGCTCACGGGCACCAGCAGCTATGTGCGCGACTTTGTCGAACGCATGAATCTCGACGGCTGCGACACGCTGCTCGACGTCGGCTGCGGCACCGGCGCCATCGCCCTCGCGCTGGCACCGCAGCTCAAGCGGGTGTATGCGCTCGACTACAGCCAGGGCATGCTCGACGTGTTGATGAAAAACGCCAGGACGCTGGGGATCGACAACGTCACACCGATCCGTCTGGCCTGGGAGGACGACTGGCGCGACGTGCCGATCTGCGACGTGGTCACCGCCTCGCGCTCGACTACCGTGATGGACATGGCCGATGCACTGACCAAGCTCGACGCCAAGGCGCGTCGGCGCGTCTATCTCACCAACATGGCGGGCGGCCGCTTCATCGACGCCGAGGTGGCCGAGCTGTTGGGCCGAAGCCGGCCAGCGCTGCCGGATTACATCTACATCATCAACCTTCTCTACCAGATGGGCCGACACCCACGCCTCGACTACATCAGCAGTGACAACCGCCTGGCTGGAGCCAAAAACTTCGATGAGTTCGTCCGCAAGGTGACGTTCGCCGTGGGCGCGCTCCGTGACGATGAGCGCGAGCGGCTCAAGGCCTGGTACGAGGCCGACCCGCAGCGCAGCCAGCGCGGCGGCGCGCCGTTTCGCTGGGCGTTCGTGGCGTGGGAGCGGTCGCAGAGTTAGCGCCTCGGGGCCCACTCAGCCGTCGCGCAGGCGGCCGGGATGCCACGCCGGGCAACCGGCGACGCTCTGGCCGGATCCGCACCAGGTACAGAATTGACGGCACACCCCGACCCTTTCACGCTGGGGTAGCGGGGTTTTACTCAAAATTGAGCGTTTTGACGCCCTCTTCGGTGCCCAGCAGACACACATGTGCGTGCTGGTGGGCGAAAACACCCAAAACACCCACGGTCACCACGCCAGGCCATGGGTTCACCATCGACTCGAAGCCCAGCGGGTCGGTGATTTGCAGACCCACCACGTCGAGGATGTGCTGGCCGTTGTCCGTCACCAGAGGCTGGCCATCCTGCAGGCGCAGCGTGGGCGTTCCACCGAGCGCAACGGACTGGCGCATGATGCGGTGCGCGGCCATCGGGATGAACTCCACCGGCAACGGAAACGCAACCAGCGTGCGCACACGCTTGGACGCATCGGCAATGCACACGAAGCGACGTGACTGCGCGGCGACGATCTTCTCGCGCGTGAGCGCCGCGCCGCCGCCCTTGATCATGTAGCCGTGGGCGCCGATCTCGCCGGCGCCATCGATGTAGACCGAGAGCTCTTCC
>NZ_JARJMT020000052.1 GCF_029335975.1 Tepidimonas sp. | reverse complement strand
GGGCCTAGGCCCCTGGGCTGCTCGCACCCGTGCCGCAAGACCGGCGCGCCGACATGCGCGAAAGCGCCTCAGGGCTGGGCCAGCTCCTGCAAGCGCTCTTCCAGAAACTTTTTTTCCGCCTCGTCATGGTAGACGCCATCGCGCAGAAACAGCGCGATCAGCGCCGCTGCGGCCTGTCGGTCGCCCAGCCCTTCGGCGATGAAGGCTTCGAGTTGCCGCGCCCAGGATGGGGCGTGCTGCGCGTGCTCACGCAGCAGCCGCGCCCAACGGCGGGCCGTCTGCTCGCCCCCCTCCATGCGACGCAACAGCACCGCCGGATAGGCCAAAAAACGCCAGCGACGATCGGGCGCTTCCAAAAAACGCGCCTCCACCCACGGCACCAGCAGCTCGCGCCGACGCGCATCGCCCCAGTGCAGATACAACAGCGCGGCCAGGCTGACCGCATAGTCGCTCTCGGGGTTGAGTGCGTGCAAGCGCTCCAGCCAGCTCGCCAGCCGGTCACTGTCGAGCTGGCGCAAGGCCAGCTGCACCCCCGGCTGGGTATCGAACGATTGCAGCCAGATCAGGCCGACGCGCTGCGCCAGCGCAGCATCCCCCGCGGCCAGCAGCGTCAGCAAAGCCGCGTGCCGGGGGGCGGGGGGCAAGGGGCGCGCCTGCGCCGTCGGCGCAGGCCGCCAGACGCTGCCATCGAGCCCCTGCAGCGCGAGCACGGCGGCCAGCAAAGCCAGCAAGGGCCGCGGCACCACCAGCCACGGCAGTTCAGCCTCGCGGCGGTGCGCGCGCCAGTTGCGCAAACTAGCCCAGACGGCGGCGGTACCAGTCCACGGCAGCCACGGCATACAGCACCCCCAGATACAACACCGCCTCGGCCAGTACGCGAGGCTCGAACGCGGCCGAGGCAGTGGGCACCCAGCGCGACAGGTCAGGCAGCAGCGCATGCAGCACGCCCATAGCCCCGGCCCAAAACCCTGCCGTCGCATCCCCAACGCCCTGCGCCATCAGCACCAGCGCCGGGGCCGCGCGCGCCAGCAGCACAAAGCCCACGGTGGCCAGCAGCGCCGCGGCACCCTGGCGCAGACTGATGCCAAACCACACGCCAGCGGCCACCACCACCATCAGCTCCAGCGCGTGGCCAACCGCCCAGCCTGCCCATGGCGCAGCCGCCTCTGACCAAGGCCAAAGCACCAGGGCCGCCAGCGCTGCCGTGGCCAACGCCACCGCCTGCCAGCCCAGCCAGATACCCAGCAGCCACCACGCGCGCGGCAGCGGCGCGGCGGCGACGAACTCCAACTGCCGGTCGCTGGCCGCGCGCGCCAGCGCATAGGTCACCGCAGCGGCCAGCGCCACCGTGTCCCCCAGACGGGCGAGCCCTGCGCTCCAGGCCCAGCTTGCTGCCTGCGCCTCGAGCAGGGCGGTTTCCTGGGCAAACCAGCCCGCCAGCGCCGCCAGACCCCACACCGCCGCGAGCATACGCCACAGCCCGCTGCGCCAGCCCTCGCGCCAGGTGGCCAGCGCCAGATGCCCCAACTGTTGCCAGCGGCTCATTGCCCCTCCTCACCCCATGCCAGCGATTCCGACGGCGATGCCTCCAGGCCCTGCCGGTACCAGCGCTCCAGCGCCCGCCACTCGCCGCCCGGCGCGGCCTCATCCACCCGGGCCTGCGCCACCAGCCGACCGGCGCGCATCAGCAACAGACGCACCGGCACATCCGCGCACGACTGCTGCAGCCACAACACATCCCCCAGCGCGTGGGTGGACAGCAAAAGGCTGCGCCCCTGGCGTGCGGCGGAGGCAAACTCGGCCAGCAGCGCCAGGCGCGACGTCGGATCCAGCCCGCTGGCCGGCTCATCGAGGATGATGAACTCCGCCGCCGACAACAGCACCGTCATCAGCCCGAGTTTTTGCGTCATCCCCTTGGAAAAGGCCCGCGCCGCGCGCTCCAGCGCCTCGGGCGCAAGCTGCAGGCGCTGCGCCAGCGTCTGGGCAGCGCGCCGATCCAGCCTTTGCCCGCGCAACGCCAGCGCCCACTGCAGGCATTCCCAGCCCGTCAGGTGCCAGGGTGGCACGAAACGCTCGGGCAAGAAGGCCACGCGCGCAGCCAGCGCCTCGGGCCAGCCCAAAGCCCGGCCCGCATGGGGGTGGCCCAACAACCGGCGCTCGCCAGCCGCAGGGATCAGCCCCATGAGCGCCATCAGCAGCGTGGACTTGCCCGCACCGTTGTCGCCGAGCAGCAGGGTGATGCCCGAATCCACGGCGAGCGTCAGGTCCTCGATGATGACGTGCCCACCGCGTACCACCCGCAAACCATCGAGCTCGACAGGTCGGCACACCGCCTGCGCAGTCAGCTTTTCTGTCCTCGTGTTCACGCCCGTCGCCCCCATGTCATGGCCCTGCGCGCCGGGTTCCGTCTGGCCTCAACGCTGCATCGAGCAGCCGGATCGGCCCTGTGACTACCCAATGGCCAGCACCACCCACACCGTCTGCAGCCTTACCCAGCCTAACGCAGATTGGCGGACTGTGTAGCCACATCCGGCGGTTGTGGATCGCGCGGCTCCAGCGCCTCGAACGCCTCGGCGATCAGCCATGCGCGCGCCATGTCCTCGTCCGCATCCGTGATGCTGTCCATGCAGCCCGAGCGCAACCCCCATCGCCTCCCCCTGTTGGCTTTGCTGCCGACGGCTACGCCCGCGCCCTGTGATCGCCCCTGTGATCGATTGCCGGACCGTGCGAGCGCATTGTAGCTGCGGCGGCGGGTCTGCATCGAACGGTGGGCGGCGGGTGGCAAATAAGCAATACGGATGCGATCGCAGGGCCGCCGGCTCGCAATGCCGGCCTTGCGCGCAAGCGCAGACTGGCTTGGCTGGATCTGTGCACCACCCCAGGCGCAGGCTGCGAACCTAACCAATACACTCATCCGACAAGACAAAAACGCCCATTGCCACAGCTCGATGGGCAACGAAAACGGATGACGTTAGCCTTTAACAAGCCGTTGGAAAAATCCCCCGCGAGGGCCCGACTCGGCCCCCACGATCTGACGCCATCTGCAAACGGCCCAGTCGAAGACGATGAGAGGCAAGCAAAACTTCCAAGGGAAACGCTGAAGAAAGCAGCGAGCGGGATGCAGCGCAAGGCGCACGGAGCGCAGGATGCGAGACATGTCAAATGGATCGGCGAGCAGCCGAGCACCGTGCAACACAGCGATGCGCCCGCGCAGCAATTTGTTCAGCGTTTCCCTAGTGCGCGTGGGCAGTATCAGTGGCTGGTGGGACACGCATCATGCGTGAACCCTGGGGTAGGTGCGCCTAATTTGGACAAAACGGCCTGCAAACAGGCCGAAATAGCCGCTCCAAGCGCTTCGCAGGCACGTCTGGGCAACCCGTTTCTTCGAAATCAGCGCCCGTAGCCCGCCCGATGCGTGCTTTTTCAACGGCCTATCAAAGGCGCGTGGTGAGAGTGTAGTTGCCGTTTTCCTGATAAGGCTGACCAACACCCGTTTCATTGCCACCGCGAACAGCTCCGGTATTCCTGTACCCGTCGTCAACCGTGCTATCAAACGCCTGGCTATCTTTACCGGCAATGTTCTGCAAAAAGAAAGTATTGCCATAACCTAGGTTGTTTGCGTTTATCGCCTGAATTCCGACTATTCCACCATAGGGGTGACGGGGCTGTTGAAATATCGAATTGCCTTCCCCCTTGAGAAAGCCAGCAGCGCGCAAATGCTGCCAAATCATACGCGACTCGTCATTATTATTTATAGAGTTCCAGTTTCCGTTGATCTGACCGTTACCAGCGTTAATCCCAGAAGGCGCCGAGCAAGCACTACCACCACAATCTGTAGCTGAGAAGCGGGTGCTGGCACTGGGGTCATCACCCGGTAGAACACGATAGCGATCCTGGTAGCCGTAGATGGCGGCCGTGACGCCATCTACCGTGGTTTTCAGGTTTTTCACCTTAGCGTTGGCAATCAATTCCTGCCCCTTGAGCACACCGCCCAAGAGCAGGCC
>NZ_JARJMT020000050.1 GCF_029335975.1 Tepidimonas sp. | reverse complement strand
TTGCGCCACAGGGGCCTGCCCCTCGCCCATGAGCAAGCCGCATTCACGCAGGGCCGTTTGCCAGCCTGCGGGTCCCCCGTGGAAGGCCAGCGGTCGCAGGCCGATGCGCTGCAGTCCATCCAGCAGGGCTTGGCGCTCCAGTGGTGTGGGGCCACGGTCTGCCCCTGTCCACGCCGACAAATCCAGCAAGACGGGATCGTCTTCGAAAAAACCTGGCGCGTCGCCGTAGCGTTGCTCCAGTTCCGACAACGCCGCGTCCACATCCGGGCCGCGCAGGCGGGCCACCACCAAGGGCATTTGGCCGTGGCGGATTTCGATGGCAGGGGGTGACAAGGGCGTGCTGGACATGGGGCATGTTCTCGGTGCGCATCTTAGCAGCGCAGGGCAGCGGATCGACCCTTACGCGCGGCGGGCATGCCAGACCATGCTTGGCGTTGTTCTCCTTTTTCTTTGTGATCGTCATGACGGGTAGTCGTGGTAGCTAGAAATGCGCGGTTATCCGTGGACAAGCGAAGATTTTTTCGACGTGACAAGCACTTACATCGTTCATGACTCTGTGAGTGCCTTCCGCATGAGCGCCGGGATGGATGCGAACAACCCAGGCGAACATCGCTCAGTCTGTGAATAACGGCTGGCTTGTCCCATTTTTTTGCACAGGTTTGTACAAAACGCGGTTCAGCCTCTGCCGTGGCCCAGACGCGACAACGCCCCGGCCGCAGGGACGGACGAGGCGAAGCAAAGAAAAAAGGGGAGGAAAGCAAGGCGGGGCGAGCTGTAAAGGCCCGCCCCAGTGCTGCCGGTCAGTCCACGACGGTGTAACCCTCGTACCGGATGGCGTCGGCCAGTGCGGTGTGGGGTTGTTGCGATTCGACTTCGACGCGCTGGGCGTCCAGATCAACCTGAACCGTGGCTTGCGGATCGAGCGCGCGGACGGCCTGGGTGATCGCCCGGACGCAATGACCGCACGACATGCCCGTGACAGTAAAAATGTGTTTCATGGCGTTGGAGGAGTGGATCGATCGGTTCATCATACGCCGCCGGGGTTGCTGCGGCATACTCGGTCTATGGCGGAAGGACTCACCTCGGCAGCATCCCGGCTGGACACCCCGGTCGAAGCCGGGGCCAGCGGGCAATGCGATCTGGGTATCGGGGGCATGACCTGTGCGTCGTGCGTAGCGCGGGTGGAGCGGGCGCTGCAGCGTGTGCCTGGCGTCACCCACGCCAGTGTCAACCTGGCCACGGAAACCGCCCGTCTACAGTGGTGCACCGATGCCGAGCATGAGGCCGAACTGCTCGCCCGCTTGCAGCGCGCCGTGCGCGACGCCGGCTACGAGCCACGGCCGTTGGCGAGCAGCGACGACGACGAGGCGCAGGCCCGGCAGGCCTTACGACGCGAGGGCGTGTGGGTGCTGGTCGGGGGCGTGCTCTGCGTGCCGCTGGTGTTGCCGATGATCGCCATGGTGTTCGGCGTGCACCTGATGGTGCCGGCATGGTGGCAGTTTCTACTGGCTACCCCAGTGCAGTTTGGGCTGGGTGCGCGGTTTTACCGCGCCGGCTGGCACGCCCTGCGCAGTGGCAGCGGCAACATGGAACTGTTGGTTGCGCTGGGGACGACCGCCGCCTGGGGCATGAGTGTCTGGCTTTGGTGGCACACGCCGCTCGAAGAGATGCCCCATCTCTATTTCGAGACCAGCGCGGTCGTGATCACGCTGGTGCGTCTGGGCAAGTGGCTGGAGGCGCGTGCCAAGCGCCGCACCAAGGCGGCGATCCGCGCATTGCAGACGCTGCAGCCAGCGGTGGCGCATTTGTTGCCCGATGGGGTACACCGCGAAACGATGCAGGATGTCCCCGTTGCCGAACTGCTGATCGGCGACCGGGTGCTGGTGCGCGCGGGCGAACGTATCCCGGCCGATGGCATCGTGGAGCAGGGCTGCACCCAGGTGGACGAATCCATGCTCACTGGTGAGCCAGTGCCGGTCGCCAAGGCAGTGGGAGACACCGTGACCGGCGGCAGCCTCAATGGCGATGGATCGATCGAACTGCGGGTCACCGCGACCGGTGCGCAATCGGTGTTGCAGCGCATCATTGCCATGGTGCAAGATGCGCAGGCCCACAAGGCACCCGTGCAGCGGCTGGTGGATCGGGTGGCGGCGGTGTTTGTCCCGATGGTGGTGTTGGTCGCTGTGGCCACCGGGGTCTTGTGGATCACGGTCGGGGGTGCCGATGGCGAGCAGGCCGTGCTCCATGCGGTGGCGGTACTCGTCATTGCTTGTCCGTGTGCGCTGGGGCTGGCCACCCCCACAGCCCTCATGGCGGGGACGGGGGCGGCGGCGCGCCACGGTATTTTGATCAAGGATGCCGAGGCCCTGGAGGTCGCCCAACGTGTGCGCACCGTGGCCTTCGACAAGACGGGCACCCTCACCGTCGGACATCCGCGCTTGGTTGCCTTGGTGCCCGCCCCCGGTGTGGACGAAGCGGCTGCGCTGCGCACGGCGGGCGCGTTGCAGCTGGGCAGCAGCCATCCGCTGGCCAAGGCGGTCTTGGCCGCATTGGGCAACGCCCTGCCGACGCCGGCCCGTGATATCCAGACGGTGCCGGGTCGCGGGGTTCAAGGCACTGTCGAAGGCGCGACGCTGGCCCTGGGCAGCCCAGGCTGGATGGCGGATTTGGGTTGCCCGCTGCAGCCAGGGGCAGGGCTGCCGGACGCTTGGGCCTTGGCCATGGCCGAGCAGCAAGCGGCGGGTGCCACGCTGGCCGTGCTGGCTTGGGGCAAGGATGGCACCTGGCGCCCATTGGCGCTGCTGGCCTTTGCCGACGAGCCCAAACCCGGGGCTGCCCAGGCCATTGCCGAATTGCGCGCGCGGGGTCTGAACCTGGTCATGATCTCTGGTGACCAGCGGGCGGCCGCCGAGGCCATGGCGCGGCGTCTGGGCTTGCGGCCCGAGGTTGGCGAGGTCGAAGCCGAGGTGTTGCCGGCTGACAAAGCCGCCGTGGTGCGGCGTTGGCAAGGGCGCGCTGGCGCAGTGGCGATGGTAGGCGACGGCGTCAACGATGCGCCAGCGCTGGCGGCGGCCGATGTGGGCATTGCCATGGGTAACGGCACCGACATCGCCATGCACGCCGCCGGCATCACGCTGCTGCGCGGCGACCCAGCGCTGGTACCTGCGGCGTTGGAGATTTCGGCGCGCACGGTCCGCAAGATCCGGCAGAACCTGTTTTGGGCTTTCGTCTACAACGTCGCGGGGATTCCGCTGGCGGCCCTGGGCGTGCTGGACCCGATGTTCGCCGGCGCAGCGATGGCGGCCAGCTCGGTCAGCGTGGTATCGAATGCCTTGTGGTTGACGCGCTGGCGCCCCGCCCAAGGGGTCGGGGCTCCCTAGCCGAACCCCGTTCTTGATGTGCGTCAAGATATGGGGGGCCTTTTGGCGGCATGCTCGGTCGGCGTCGGTCTGAGGACCGATGGACCCTGTTTCGGGCAGGAGGCCACCCATGCACCCCTCGAGCGCTTTGCGCACCATCCGTGATGAGCACGCGGCCTTGGGCGCCATGTTGCAGTCCTTGCTGTGGCTGGTTCGCCGTGGACCGGACGAAGACCGAGCGCGCTTTTTCGACACGCTGCGCGCGATGCTGTTTTACATCGACGAATTTCCGGAGCGGCTGCACCATCCGAAAGAGTCCGATCTGCTCTTTCCGCGCGTGGCCAAGCGTGAACCGGCGCTGCTTTCGGTCATTGCCCAACTGGAGCAGGACCACATGAAGGGCGAGTCGCAGGTGCGCGATTTGCAACACCGCCTGCTGGCCTGGGAATGGCTAGGCGACAGCCGACAGGCCGATTTTGTCGAGGCCTGC
>NZ_JARJMT020000044.1 GCF_029335975.1 Tepidimonas sp. | reverse complement strand
CAGCCGGCACCCCGGGCGCATGCATGCGTGTGGACACGACGGCCACACCGCCATGCTGCTGGCCGCCGCGCAACACCTGGCGCGGCACCGGGCGTTCGACGGCACGGTGGTGCTGATCTTCCAGCCGGCGGAGGAAGGCGGTGGCGGCGCGCGCGAAATGATCGCCGACGGGCTGTTCGAGCGCTTTCCCGTGCAGGCGGTGTTTGGCATGCACAACTGGCCCGGGTTGCCGGTGGGGCGTTTTGCGGTCAGCCCGGGACCCGTGATGGCCTCGAGCAACGAATTTGCCATCACCCTGCACGGCAAAGGAGGGCATGCCGCCCTGCCCCACAACACGGTGGACCCCGTGCCCATTGCCTGCCAACTGGTGCAGGCCTTCCAAACCATTCTGACGCGCAACCTGCGGCCGGTGGAGCCGGGCGTGATCTCGGTCACCATGATCCATGCGGGCGAGGCGACCAATGTCATCCCGGACCGTTGCGAAATCCAGGGCACGGTGCGCACCTTCACCGTGGAGGCGCTGGACCTGATCGAGCAGCGCATGCGCGACCTGGCCGAGCAGCTCTGCGCCGCGTTTGGCGCCCGCGCGGACTTCCGTTTCCGGCGCAACTATCCGCCCACGGTCAACAGCGCGGCCGAGGCCGCCTTTGCGGCTGAGGTGATGCGCGAGATCGTGGGCGCAGATGGCGTGGTGACCCAGGAGCCGACGCTGGGGGCAGAAGATTTTGCCTACATGCTGCAGGCCAAACCCGGGGCGTATGTGTTCATCGGCAATGGAGATGGGGCCCACCGCAGCGCCTACGGGCCGGGCCACGATGCGGGCCCCTGTACCCTGCACAACCCTCGCTACGACTTCAATGACGAATTGATTCCGCTTGGTGCCACCTTTTGGGTGATGCTGGCGACCCGCTGGCTGGCGCGGCACGCCTGAGCGTGCAAGGGCCTGAACCGAAAAGCGCCGGGTTGCGGGCCGTCTCGGCGCCCGCCCGGACCGGGCTACCCCCCGAAGCGGCTGCGTGCAATGGCCAGCAAGCCATCGAAAATCAGGCCCTCGACGAGTTCGAAAGGCACCGTCATGTGCGGTGCCATTTTCCACCCGGCGCCGCCGGTCATCAGGCAAACGGGCTCCTGCCCCGCGTGTTGGCGCAGATTGTCCACCATGCGCTGCACCGCCCCGGCGATGGCAAAGGTGCCGCCGCTGGTGAGCGCATCGCTGGTATTGGTGGGAAAGGCCCGGACCTCGCCGGTGGGCACATGCAGCCCCGCCGTGCCGGACTCCAGCGCGCGCAGCATGATGCCGTGGCCCGGCAGGATGATGCCACCCAGAAAGCGACCCTCGGCGTCGATCGCCTCGACGGTGACGGCGGTGCCCACCATGACCACCACGCATGGCCGTGAATCACCGCGGGCCAGCAGGCGTTGGCGTGCGCCGATCATCGCCACCCAGCGATCCGAGCCCAGACGAGCCGGGTGGTCGTAGCCGTTGATCAGCCCCGCCTCGGCCTGGTTGGGGACCACCCACTGCGCCGGGGCATCCCACAGCTCCAACTGCTGCTCCACACGGTGGCGCACGCCAGCGCCCGCGACGATGCTGCCGAGCACCCAGCGCGGCGCTCGCAGCGCGCGCCAGTCGCCCTCGGCCAGGGTTTCGATGTTTTCCAGAAACTGCACGCCGTGCGCGAGCAGGCGCGCTCCGGGGGCCGGTGCCTCGTACAGCGCCCATTTGAGGCGGGTGTTGCCCACATCCAGCGCGAGCAGCGCGGTCGATTCGGTGGCGGCGGTGTCCGGCGCAGTCATCCAGACATCATAACGGCCTGGCTGGCTGCGTGGCCGGGATCAGTTTTGCCGCCAGGGCAGCCCCCGGTGACGCCAGCCCCCGCGGTGTCCGCGCTGGCCGCGCTCGTCGGGGTCGCCCTCGAAGCCTTCGAGCACGTTGTAAGCCGTGGCCCCCAATTCCGTGGCGCGCCGCGCTGCGGCAATGGAGCGCGCGCCGCTGCGGCACAGCATCAGCAGCGGGCGATCGCTGTGTTCCAACAAAGTCCGCACGCCGTCGTCGAAGGCCGGATTGGGCACCATACCGGGCCACTGCTTCCACGCCAGCGCCTGCGCTCCAGGCACATAACCCACCCACTCGCGCTCGGCATCGGTGCGCACATCCACCAGCACGGCACGGCCCTCTTGCACCCAACGCCAGGCCAGTTCTGGCGCCACGTCGCCCGCGTAGCCTTGAGCGGGGCGCGGCGCCTCGCGCTCGGCGCCATCGGCGTCGTGGCGCAGGCCCCCGCGCAGATTGGCCGGCACCGCCTCATCCATACGGTGCGGCCGCGGCAGGCTCAGGCTGTTCATGAGCGTGACGAACTCTGCCAGACTCTTGCCGGCCAGGCGCGGGTTGTGGGCCTTTTCATGCCCGATGGTGGAGTGGGTGCGGCCATGGTAGTCGTGGCCGGGCCAGACGATGGCCGTATCGGGCAGCGTGAACAGCCGCTCGGTGATGCTGCGGTAGAGCGCCTCGGCGCTGCCGGACTGGAAGTCGGTACGGCCGCAGCCGCCGATGAGCAGCGTGTCGCCGGTGAAGACATGCACCTGGCCGTCCACCTGCCAGACGAAGCTCATGCTGCCGGCGGTGTGGCCGGGGGTGGCCAGCGCCTTCAGTCGCTGCGCGCCAAAGATCAGCTCGTCGCCGTCGTGCAGCGCGCGATGGGCGGTGGTGATGCCACAGGCCGCCGGCGCCGCGGTGCGGGCGCCGGTGTGCTCGGCAAGGGTGAGCGCACTGGTGATGTGGTCGGCGTGCGCATGGGTTTCGACCACCCAGCGCAGGTGCAAACCGTATTCGCGCAGCGTCTGCAAGTCGCGCTCGAGTTGCTCGTCCACCGGATCGATGATGACCGCCTCGCGCGTGTCGGGATCGAGCAGCACATAGGTGTAGGTGCAAGACGCCGGATCGAAGAGTTGGATGGGACGCATGTCCGCAATGGTAACGGTTTGCCCACACCGCCGCGAGCCCACTGGGCAAGCGCCAGCCGGTCAAGCGAAGCGCGCCAAAAGATCCGCCGCATCGTCGGGCGGGGTGTCGCCCTGCGCCATGACGCAGCCCACCATCATGAAGAACGACTTGTCCAGCGCCTTGCGTGCCGCCGCCAGTTGTTGGGCCACCTGTTCGCAGTCGGCATCGCTCTCGATGAGGCGCTGGATGCCGCGCAACTGCCCCTCGACACGCTTGAGGCGCAGGAGCAGAGCTTTCTTTCGATCGGGGTCGCGAACGGAGGTCATGGCGTGACAAGCAGGACAGTGAGATGGGCGATCTGAGAGATACTCCGCATGGTATCCAAAATCACCGAAATCGCCAATCGGGGTGCGCCCGGAATGCGCTGGGGCATCTTGCAGGGTAGACGGCGGCGAGCACCAGCGCCCGTCGCGGCAGCGCGTGGCTGCGACGAAGATTGCCACCGGCCGCGCGCTTTGGTTTATATTGACGTTTACGTAAACGTCAATAGGATCCCTGACCTCATCGGCGTGCTGCCGGCTGCCGCGCGCCTTCCGAGGAGACACCGCATGACCAATCTGTCCGCCGAGTTTCAGGCCCTGGCCCAATACCGTCCCACGCACAAAGTGCGTTTCGTCACCGCCGCCAGCCTGTTCGACGGGCATGACGCGGCCATCAACATCATGCGCCGGATCCTGCAGAGCATGGGAGCGGAGGTCATACACCTGGGCCACAACCGCAGCGTCGACGAGGTGGTCACCGCCGCTTTGCAGGAGGATGTGCAGGGCATCGCGGTGAGTTCCTACCAGGGCGGGCATGTGGAGTACTTCAAATACATGGTGGATTTGCTGCGCCAGCGTGGCGGCGAGCACATCCAGGTGTTTGGTGGTGGCGGCGGCGTGATCGTACCCAGCGAAATCCGCGAGCTGATGGACTACGGCGTGGGCCGCATCTACAGCCCCGAAGACGGCCAGCGCATGGGCCTGCAAGGCATGATCGGCGAGATGCTCATGCGCTGCGACCGCGACCTCTCGCCCTATGCGCCGCGCGACATCGCGGCCATCCAGGGCCACAGCGACGCCGCCTGGCGGGCGCTGGCGCAACTGATCACCGTGCTCGAAAATGGGCAGGCCGACCCGGCCTTGTTGGCGCGC